>PWWM01000045.1 GCA_003561495.1 Gammaproteobacteria bacterium | reverse complement strand
GCTTCCAAGAAGAAGGCTTCCAAGAAGAAGGCTTCCAAGAAGAAGGCTTCCAAGAAGAAGGCTTCCAAGAAGAAGGCTTCCAAGAAGAAGGCTTCCAAGAAGAAGGCTTCCAAGAAGAAAACCCGCAAGAAAAAATCACGCAAGAAGAAGGTATCGGCTTCCGGCGATCCCATGGCTCGCGTATTGGTGGCCGCGGAAGAATTGCGTGATGCACTTCAGGATCTTGCATCTCACGAGTTGTCGAGCCGGCGCAAGGCTGTCGAAGAACTGCAGGCTACGGCCCGCTCCAAGATCTCTGATCTGGAAACGGCAGCGCAAAAAGGCCTGGCTCGCCTGACACGGAGAAGTTGATCCGTCATGACGGCAATGCGGGGACGGTTCGAGCCGCCCCCGCAGTCCGGGAGTGATCCTTCATGGAGGATTGCCTGATTGATGAGTTTCTGGATTCGATCTGGGCTGAGCGCGGACTCAGTCCAGCCAGCCTGGAATCCTATCGCCGTGACTTGCACGGACTGATCAGCGAACGTTCTCGCCCCCTGGCTTCCATCGGGCGTGATCAACTTCTCGAGCATCTGGGGCAGAGACTACGCCGCGGTGATGCCGTAACCAGCCTCACCCGGGCGATTTCCTGCTACCGCCAGTTCTATGCCTGGGCGCTGCGGCACGGTCATGTTCGCAGCAATCCCTTGACGGATATTCAGCCGCCTCGTCGGCCAGGTCGTTTGCCGTCGGTGCTGTCGACGGAACAGATCGAAGCCCTGTTGGCCCAACCGGACGACAAGACCCCGCTGGGGCAACGTGACCGCGCCATGATGGAGTCGCTGTATGCCACGGGAATGCGGGTCAGTGAACTGACCGGCCTGGAGCTTGATGGGCTGAACCTGACTCGAGGTCTGGTGCGGGTATTGGGCAAGGGCCGGCGCGAGAGGTTGGTTCCTCTCGGCGAGGCGGCTATTTCGGCACTTCAGTTGTGGTTGAAAGACGGCCGCAGGGCACTTGACCCGACCTGCGAGAGCGTTTTTGTCTCTCGCAGCGGCAAGCCTTTGACCCGGGCCGCGGTCTGGCAACGAATTCGCCGGCATGCCATTGAGGCCGGGATCAGTGAACGCGTTTATCCACACTTGCTGCGTCACTCCTTTGCGACCCACCTGCTGGATCACGGTGCGGATCTGCGCGTGGTGCAAATGCTGTTGGGGCATGTCGATCTGGGCACGACCCAGATCTACACTCATGTGTCCCGGGCGCGTCTGCAGGCGCTGTACAATGCGCATCATCCGCGTGGATGAAACTTGTCGGGCGCTCAGTGTTCCAATTCAGCACCTGGGCGAGCCCAATGACCCTAATTTCAAGGAGTTGTCTTAGATGAAATCGCTAACTATCAGCCTGGGGGCTGTGCTTGTGCTGATCGGGATGAGCACTGCCTCGGCTACGGATTTTGAGGCCATCGAGGCCCGTCTGGCCAGTCTGGTGCCGGACATGGACCAGGTGGTGATCAACGAGACGCCATTGCCGGGAGTCATGCAAGTCCAGATTGGTGGTGACATTGTCTACATGAGCGAGGATGGTCGTTACCTCATGCAGGGCCGGCTGATCGATATGGAGACCCAGGCTGACCTGACTGATGCCGCCAAGGCCGTGCTGCGCAAGGAGCAGTTACAGAATCTGGACCGCCAGGAGCTGGTGACTTTCGGCCAGAACGATGCTGAATTCGAAGTGCTGGTTTTCACTGACCCGGACTGCGGCTACTGCCGCCGCCTGCATCAGCAGATGGATGAATACGAAGACGCCGGCATCACGGTGCATTATCTTGCTTTCCCGCGTGCGGGAGTGGGCTCGCAGACCTATGACAAGCTCGTTTCGGTCTGGTGCGCCGAGGATCGTCAGGGCGCCATGGATGTGGCCAAGGCCGGACGGACGCCCACACCGGCGACCTGCGAAAACCCGGTGACGACTCAGTACCAGATGGGTCAAGCGCTGGGTGTGACCGGCACGCCGTCCATCATGACATTCGAAGGCGACATCATTCCAGGTTATGTTCCGCCGGACCGCCTGCGTGAGCGGCTCGAGGCACTGAACGGCAATCGCGGGAACTGATTCACGAGGATTTTTCGCCGGCTCCACCGGTGCGCCGCCGCCGGTGGAACCAGTTCGCCTATAATTGCGCCCCAACCCACCCTGCCGGAAAAGGGCGCTGATGATTCTATTGCTAGGAAGGCGCGCGTTGCCGGAGTTTCGGCTACAGCGCCTGGCTCGGGAGATCTCGCGTTTCGAGGGGTCCGACCTGGTTCTCGAGGCTCGTGAACTGATCCTGATGGATGCCGGACGTCGGCCCAGTGCCCAGGAGCAGGAGCGTCTCGAGGCCCTGCTATCGGCCACCCCCTGGAATCAGGCTGAGTCGCGATCCGACCAGGTGCTGGTGCTGCCCAGGCCGGGCACGCAGACGCCGTGGTCGACCAAGGCGGGCGACATCATCAAGCGGTGCGGTCTGGCGGAATTCGCGGCGGTGGAGCGCGGCATGCTGCTGAGCTTTTCGCCGATGCCGGCTTCGGGGCTATCCCGGCAGTCACTGCAACAGATTCATGATCGCATGACCCAGGTCGTGGCACCGGCCGATAGCGATTTATCACCGTGGTTCAGTGAACATCAACCCGAGCCGCTTTCAGTGATCGCGCTCGGCAAGAACCCTGCATCAGTCCTCAAGCAGGTCAATCAGGATCTTGGCCTGGCGCTCAGCGACGGCGAGATCAATTACCTGGTCCGGGCTTATGCCGACATGGGGCGCGACCCCACCGATGCCGAATTGATGATGTTCGCCCAGGCCAATTCCGAGCACTGTCGACACAAGATCTTCAATGCCACCTGGGAAGTGGATGGCCAACCGCTGGACCACTCACTGTTCAAGCTGATTCGTCTGACCCATGCCGCCACGCCGCAGGGCACCCTGGTGGCTTACGATGACAATGCAGCAGTCCTGAATGGTTTTTCCGGACAAATGCTGACGACCAGCACTGATGATCCGGTCTATCGCCTGGACGATGCCGGTATTCATATCCAGATCAAGGTCGAAACGCACAACCATCCCACGGCCATCTCGCCCGATCCCGGCGCCGCTACGGGTTCAGGCGGGGAAATTCGCGACGAGACCGCCACCGGTCGGGGCGCCCGTCCGGTGGCTGCACTGACCGGTTTTTCAGTCTCCGACCTTCGCATTCCCGGCCATCTGCAACCCTGGGAGTCTGCGCCCGTGCAACCGGCCCGGCTGGCCAGTGCCTGTCGCATCATGCTCGAAGGACCGATCGGTGCGGCACGGTTCAATAATGAGTTTGGGCGTCCGGCGCTGCTGGGTTATTTCCGCAGTTTCAGCGCCCATATCGGGGGTCGGCTATGGGGATACCACAAGCCGATCATGATCGCCGGCGGCAGCGGCATGATTGCCGACGGTCAGACCACCAAGCAATCTTTGGATCCGGGCGATCGCATCATTGTACTCGGCGGGCCGGCCATGCTGATCGGCCTGGGCGGCGGGGCCGCCTCGTCGATGAGTTCCGGTCAGTCCGACGAAGACCTTG
Organism: Gammaproteobacteria bacterium; assembly: GCA_003561495.1. Classification (GTDB taxonomy): domain Bacteria; phylum Pseudomonadota; class Gammaproteobacteria; order Xanthomonadales; family Wenzhouxiangellaceae; genus Wenzhouxiangella. Next base: position 773 of record PWWM01000045.1, on the reverse strand, counting down.
ACTTTGCCTCGGTGCAGCGCCCCAACCCGGAAATGCAGCGACGCTGCCAGGAGGTCATTGATCGTTGCTGGAGCCTGGGTCGTCAAAACCCGATCAAGTCCATCCATGATGTCGGCGCCGGCGGCTTGTCCAACGCCATTCCGGAGCTGCTGCATGATGGCGGTGTTGGCGGCGATCTCGACCTGCGCGCCATCCCCAGCGCCGATCGCGGCATGGCGCCGATGGCCATCTGGTGCAACGAGGCGCAGGAACGTTACGTCATGGCCATAGCCCCCGGCGACGTGGAGTCGTTCGCCGAGCTGTGTCGGCGTGAGCGTTGTCCCTGGGCTGACCTGGGCCCGGCGACCGATGATGGTCGCCTGCGTCTGACCGACTCCTGGAACGATGAGCGGGTCGTCGATATGGAGTTGGCGACCCTGCTGGGCCGGCCGCCGAGCATGCACCGCAGTGCTGAGACTTTGCGGATTCCTGCGCCGGACCAGGGTCTGGGCGACATTGGGCTGGCCGAAGCACTGAATCGGGTGCTGGAACTGCCGACGGTCGGCTCCAAACAATTCCTGATCACCATTGGCGATCGCACCGTTGGTGGCTTGTCGGCTCGCGATCAGATGGTCGGGCCTTACCAGGTGCCGGTAGCCGATTGCGCCATCACCCTGAGTGATTACGAGCAATACACCGGCAGCGCCATGGCCATGGGCGAGCGCACGCCGCTGGCCATTCACGACTCCGCCGCGGCTGCGCGCATGGCGGTCGGCGAGGGGTTGACCAATCTG
>PWWM01000013.1 GCA_003561495.1 Gammaproteobacteria bacterium | reverse complement strand
GATCGCTTGCTGGATCAGGCGCTTGAGCAGTCTCCTGAAAAACGAGAGGAATTCGCCCAGCGCTGCAGGAAGCGGGCCCCGCGATTGGGATTCTGGCTGCAGCGGCTGTTGATGGCGAGTTCCGAACCGACCGGGTTTTTGGACGGGGATGCCCGTCACCTGGCCTCCGAAGCCCTGGCTGACCGTACCGACCCCTTTCCCAAGACCCTGGTTCAGGGCACTCGAATGGGTCCCTGGAGAATTCTTGCGCGCATTGGCGCCGGCGGCATGGGCGAGGTCTACAAGGCCGAGCGCGCCGATGGCGCCTTTGAAATGACGGTCGCGATCAAGCTGATCCGCTCACGCAAGAAGGATTTGGCAAGACTTCTCGAGGGTGAAAGACAACTTCTGGCGCGTCTCAATCATGCCTCCATTGCCCGTCTGATTGACGGCGGCATGGCCGATGATGAGCGTCCCTATCTGGTCATGGAGTGGGTCGACGGTCGTACACTCGATGAGTGGATGCACCAGGAGACGGTTGCGCCGGAGCGCTGCCTGGCGGTTTTTACCGAGGTGTGCGAGGCGGTTGCTTTTGCACATCGATCCCTGGTGGTGCATGGCGACATCAAGCCGGCCAACCTGGCCATTGGGCGGGATGGGCAGGTCCGGTTGCTTGATTTTGGTGTTGCGCAGTTACTCGATGATGAGAGTGAGGATCGCCTGCCCAGTGCGCTGACTCCGGGATTCGCCTCCCCCGAGCAACTCAACGGCGAGCCGATTTCGACCGCCAGCGATATTTTCAGCCTGGGCGCCTTGTTGCACTGGCTGGTGTTCGGACATGCGCCGGGTCGGAAAAAGGGCTCGCCTTTACCACGTCAAACCTGGAGTTCCTATCGTCGTCTGGCTGATCTTGAAGCAATTATTCAACGGGCAACCGCGCGCAATCCCGAGGACAGGTTTCCGACCGTCAATTCGCTCATTCTGGAGCTGAAACGCCTGCAGCAGGACTATCCAATCAATTCCAGATCCTTGTCGCCGTTGGCGCGGATCGGATTCTGGATTCGCCGGCGCAAGGTGGCTGCAGCCCTGGGCTCGCTGGCCATTGTCGTCGTAATCGCGGGGATCTCCACGGTCCTCTGGCAGGCGCGCATTGTGGCCCAGGAGCGTGACGTTGCCCGACACGAGGCAGCACTCTCGCTGGCCGTCAAGGATCACCTGATACTGTTGTTTCGGGAGGTCAGCAGCCTGACCGATGATGCCGAGGAGTTGACCGCGCGGGAAATGCTGGATGCCACCGCCGAGGCGGCTTCGGACTGGCTTCGGGATGATCCGGATGCCCGTGCCGAAATCCAGCTTGCGATTGCCGAAATTCTGATTTCTCTGGATGACTATGCTTCTGCCGAGCCCTTGCTGGAACGGATTCTTGACCAGATTGGAGACCAGGGTTCGCCAACGCTCATGGCCAAGCTGTATCGCAACATGGCGCTGGTTCTGCACCGGCGCGGTGATATCCAGGGCGGATTCGAACTGGCAGATCTGTCCGTGCGCATGATCGAGGCCTTTTCCGGTGACCATCGCGAACGATTGTCCGACGCCTTGCAAATGCGGGGTCGCCTGACTCGCGACCTGGGAAACTGGTCGGCAGCGGTCGAGGATCTGCAAAGAGCGCGCCGGATGGCGCAACAGGTCGCCGAGGGACCCCGACCGGTGCTGGCTCGCGCCGAGGCCAATCTGGCGGCCACCTACGTCATGGGCAATGAATTCAGTCAGGCCGTTCAGCACATGGAGGCGGCAGAGGCGTTGTGGTATGCACTTGGCAGGGCTGCATCTCCGGATGCCCTGTCCAATATGCAAAATCTCGCGGTCGTGCTTGAACGTCTGGGACGGCTGGACGAATCCGAACTGCGCTTCAGGCAAAGCATTCAGACGCGAACGGAGCGACTGGGAGACTCCAGCGCACTGGCGGCCGCCAAGCTGCAATATGCACGTCTGCTTGCCGTGCGCGGTGACTTCGACGAGGCCGAGCGCCTTCTGGATCGCGCCGGGCAAATGATGGCGCGTTTTGTCGGCCCCGACAGTCCGGATTACGCCAGCACCCGTTTTGCCCGTGGAGAGCTCGCTCGCGCCCGGGGTGAAAAGGAGCTGGCTCAGCAGGAATTCAACCGTGCACTCGAGTTGTTCAATCAGACGGTCGGACCGAATCATCCATTCACCATGATGGCTGATTCCCAGAGACTGGCCGTCGAGCATGAGGCGGGAGAGGCGGATGCCCTCGGGCCCTACGGGGAGATGATCGACAGATTGGGGGAAGGTTCCCCGGCGACACGTTCTCTGCTGGCCCAGTTGCATTGTGAGCGTTCCGCCTGGAACGCAGAGGCGGGCAACTATCAACTGGCCGAAACCGATGCATTGGCATGTCGGGAGATGCGCACGTCGCTGGGCCTGGGTGGATGGCGCATCAAGGAGGCTGATCTGCTGGCCCACCTGGCTTCGGCCCGCTCCGGTCATGATGTGGAGCCAGAGTTGCTCAAGGCGGCCTTGCTGAGCTTGGGGGAGAGCATGGGATCGTCACATGCCCGTTATCGCTGGTTTGCTGATCAGGTCGAGGCATTGCTGTGACCGAATGGTTTGATGACTCGGGTCTGATCATGCGGTCGCTGCTGGTCTTGCTGGTAGCTGTGTTGGCTCATCTGGCCGTGTGGTTGATTCGATACGGTGGAACCCACCTGACCCGCAGTGATGCGACCGCTTCGGTGCGCAAGTTGCGCACCATCATCACGCTGGTGACCAGCATCTGCGTGTTCGCGGTCTATTTTTTTGCGCTGGGGTTCATTCTCAACGAAATCGGAATTCCGCTGACCGCTTACCTCGCCAGCGCCACCGTCATTGGCCTGGCCGTGGGTTTCGGATCACAGGGCGTGGTGCAGGATGTCGTGACCGGGCTGACGCTGATCTTTGCCGACCTGATTGATGTCGGTGAAATGGTCGGAATCGGTGGCCAGGTGGGGATTGTTCGCTCCATCGGCATGCGTTTTGTCACCCTGGAAAATTCTCACGGGGCCAAGGTCAGCGTGCCCAATCGCACCATCGCCAATGTCACCAACTATCCGCGCGGATACCTGCGCTGCCTGGTTGATGTGCGCTTGAGCAGGGACAAGACCGTGGCGGACGAAATGATGGCGGTCATCGAGCGATTGATGCCGACAGTGCCCGAACAGTTTCCCGGCATCATGCGTCATCCGCCCTCGATCGAGGGGCGTTTTTCCACCAGCACCGGCCGTGAGTTCGCACGCATCAAGTTCAGAATCTGGCCGGATCGTGGTGACCCCATCGAAAAAACCTTTCGCCCGGAATTGCTGGCGGCATTGAAGTGTATCGATCCGGACTATCCCGACTGGCAGGTCGCGGTGTATTTCGAGGTCGAGAAACGTGCCCCGGCGCCCCGACGCCGACTGGTGCGGCGCTAGACGGCGCTAGGCATGGACTTTGATTTCGGACGCGGTCATCCCCACTAAACGATCATCAGTGAACGAGCCAACAGGTCATGGAGTTCAAGGACTATTACAAGATTCTGGGTGTTGAGTCCGGGGCCAGTCAGGATGAGATCAAGCGCGCCTATCGCAAGCTGGCGCGCAAGTATCATCCGGACGTTAGCTCCGAGGCGGACGCTGAAGCCCGCTTCAAGGAAGTGGGCGAGGCTTACGAAGCGCTCAAGGATCCGGAAAAGCGGGCCCGCTACGACCAGCTCAAGAACAGTGGCTGGCACCAGGGTGAGGAATTCCGGCCACCGCCGGGCTGGTCGGATGGCGCTGGTTCCGGTCAGGGTTTCGACCCGGAGGATCTGGCCGGATTCAGCGATTTCTTTTCCAGTCTGTTCGGTGGCGGCATGGGGCGGGGCCAGCGCCAGCGGGCCAACGTCAGACGGCCTGGTCGTGATCGCCATGCCCGTATAGAGGTCGATCTGGAAACCGCCTTTCATGGTGGTGTTCGGCGCCTGACCATGGCCCATGCCGAGTTTGATGAACAGGGCAGGGTTCGCCAGGTCCCTGAACAGATCGATGTGCGCATCCCCGCTGGCGTTTCCGATGGTCAGCAGATTCGCCTGGCCGGCAAGGGAGAGCCGGGGTTTAGCGGTGGCCCAGCCGGTGACTTGTATCTGGAGGTCACGATCAAACCGCATCGTCTCTACGAAGTTCATGGTCGTGATTTGCACCTGACCCTGCCGATTGCACCCTGGGAAGCAGCCCTTGGCGGAAAGATCGCCGTGCCCACACCGGCCGGCAAGGTGGAAATGAGGATTCCGGCCGGATCATCCAGTGGCAAGCGGTTACGGCTCAAGGGACGCGGGTTGCCCGGCAACAAGCCGGG
>PWWM01000195.1 GCA_003561495.1 Gammaproteobacteria bacterium | reverse complement strand
TTGAGGCGGTCGATCTCCCGGTCCTTGGCGGCAATCAACTTCGGCCAGGAAAATGCCGGCTCCGGTGCGCGCCAGCCGTAGCCGCCGGCATCTTCAAATGCCTCGGCGAACTGCGAGGCGTAGACCAGCAGCTTCTTGGGAACACACCCCCGAATCACACAGGTCCCCCCGACTCTTGATTCCTCGCAGATGGCCACCCGGGCTCCATGGCCGGCAGCGATTCGGGAGGCTCTCACCCCACCCGAGCCCGCCCCGATAACAAACAGATCGTAGTCGTGATTACGCATTAGGACTCAATAGTAATTGATTCAGATGCCATGCCGTTTCGCAAGCGGATAGAATGTTACCGCACCTGAACCCCAGCGATGTTCCTGAATGAATGCAGATTCGCAATGCCGGCCCGGCAAGGAGTTGCTTGATGCCTACCTGGCAGCGCTTTACCAGGTCATCCTGGCTGATGCGCCTGAAGAGGTTCGCATCGGTCACGTTCATCCGCGCCTCGACCGGATGACGAACTCATCGAACTGGACCATCATCACTGCCTTCAATCCCGGGAGCCGCCGCCTGGCCGAGGTCGACAATCATCGTCGCCATCGCCGGCTTCAGGACCGGGTCGAGGCTGCCGGCTTCAGTTTTCGGCACACTCGTCACCTGGCCCCGGATGCCTCCTGGCCCGACGAGGAAGGCCTGTTCATCATAGGTAGCCAGGAACAGTGGATCCATGAGCAGGCCCGACATTTCGGTCAGCTCGGCGTCGTTCATGGCGCTCCTCGTGAACCTGCCGAGTTATGGCTGTACGGTGGTGATCTTGACCTGCAAGCTGATCATCATCCACACGTCAGGGCCATCCATTGATGACTACGTTGTTGAAAGCCAGCGGAGTCAGCTTCGAGCGCGCCGGTGAAGCGGTCTTCCATCCGATTGATGTCACCCTTGAGAAGGGGAAAGCACTTGTCTTTCTCGGTCCCAACGGGTGCGGCAAGACCACTCTGCTGCGCTTGCTGGCCGGCATCCTCGGTCCGGCAGTCGGTCATGTTGAACGATTCGCGGCCACAGCTTTCCTCGGCCATCTGCCTGGCTTGAAAGGCGAGCTGACCTGCCGTGAAAATCTGTACTTCCTGCGCCGTTTCCATGGCATGCCGGGCCTGGAACCCAACCGGGCGCTGGCGCGCGTGGGCCTGGCGGGTCTGGGGCTGAGACCGGCGCGTGCCCTGTCGGCCGGCCAGAAACGCCGTCTTGGCCTGGCCGGACTGCTGGTGGCCCAACGATCCGTGTGGTTGCTGGATGAACCGTATGCCAGCCTGGATGATGCCGGTGGGGAACTGGTCGATGAATTGCTCACGGAACATCTGGACCAGGGCGGCGCCGTGGGGCTGTCGACACACCAAAGGCAACCACGGATTCAGCATCCTCTGTCCAATCTGCACATGGATCGCATGACACACGGAGATTCGGACTGATGTGGCGCGCCATGGGCGCATTACTGATGCGCGATCTGCGAATTGCCGTCCGCCATGGTGGCGAATCGCTGATGCCGTTGATTTTCCTGTTTTCCGTACTCATCCTGGTGCCCCTGGGAGTGGGGCCCGGCCCGACATTGTTGTCCGCGATTGCGCCAGGCATGGTCTGGGTGGCCGCCCTGCTGGCCAGTCTGCTGGCGCTGGAACACCTGTTTCGACCCGACCTGGAAGACGGCACACTGGAACAGTGGTGGCTGGGACATCTGCCTGTGATCGGCCTGGTGCTGGTGCGACTGTTTTCGCACTGGTTCATTACCGGCTTGCCGGTGATCCTGTTCGCCCCGCTGGCGGCACAAATGCTCTACCTGCCCAACGAAGCGCTCGGCATCCTGATGCTCAGCCTGCTGATCGGAACACCGATTCTGTCCCTGATCGGGGGACTGGCCGCCGCACTGACGCTGGGCACCAATCGCGGCAGCGTGCTGCTGTCGATACTGGTTTTCCCGCTGGTCGTCCCGGTGCTGATCTTCGCCACAGGCGCAGTCTCCGTCGCGGCCGACGGTCTTTCGGCCCGTGCCCACCTCACCCTGCTCTGTGCATTGTTGATGCTGGCTGTGACCCTGGTGCCACTCGCCGTCGCCGCAGCACTCAAACTCAATATAGAATGATGCTTGATCGCTCCCTGACCCGAAATTCCAGATTTTATACCCATGATTCCCGAACTCGAGTATGCCCCCTACGTCTGGTCCAGTTATGGCCTGTTTGCCGCAATCATCGCCTGGCAGATCATTCAGCCGATCCTCAAGCGGCGTCGCCTGATTGACGAAATCCGCGAGGAGCAGGCTCTACGCTCCGGAGATTACGACCAGCAAGACTGATCGAATCTTGCTTTGATCCCCGAGTTTCGCCCTCGGCAGCAGTCAGAGGCCATCGGCACGATGTTACAATTTCGTGACATTTCGATGACAGCCCCATCGTTGCCCGATGAACACCTCCGGTTACATTACGCGCATCTTCGGCGCCTCGCCCGTCCGTCCGCTGCAGAAGCATTTTGACAAGGCGGCCAAGTGCGCCCATAAACTGCCGAAATTCGTCAAGGCAACCTTCAAGGAAGACTGGAAGAAAGCTGCGGCAGCCCGGGAAAAAATCATTCTGCTCGAGCATGCCGCCGATGATCTCAAGCGTGAGCTTCGCCTGAATCTCCCCAAGAGCCTGTTCATGCCGGTGAGTCGCTCCGACGTGCTCGAGATGCTGTCACGCCAGGACCGGGTCGCCAACAAGGCCAAGGACATTTCCGGCCTGATGATCGGGCGTCGCATGGTGTTTCCCGAGCCCATGCAACCGGCTTACCTGGAGTTCCTGGTCCGCAATCTCGATGCCGTCACCCAGGCTCGTCACTCGGTCCATGAACTCGACCAGCTTTTCGAGTCGGGTTTTCGCGGCGCCGAGGTCGATGTGGTCATGTCGATGACCGATGAACTCGGCGACATCGAGGACCAGTCCGACCAGATGCAGATCGAACTACGAGCCACTCTGTTCGAGATCGAAAAGGATCTGCCGCCGATCGATGTGATGTTTCTTTACAAGATCATCGACTGGACCGGCGAACTGGGCGACATCGCCCAGCGGGTCGGCTCGCGCCTGCACATGATGATCGCCCGATAAGACCACAGCCGAAATTCGAGTAAAGCAGTGGAACTGGCGATCTTCTACATCATCCTGGCGGCCCTGTTTGCCCTGTTCATGGCCTGGGGCATTGGCGCCAACGATGTAGCCAACGCCATGGCGCCGTCGGTCGGATCCAAGGCCATCACCATCAAGCAGGCCATCCTGATTGCCGCGATTTTCGAGTTTGCCGGCGCAGTTCTGGCCGGTGGCGGCGTGACCAGCACCATCCGCCGTGGCATTGTCGACGCCTCGTTGCTTAGCGGACAACCGGAATTGCTGGTGTACGGCATGCTGGCCTCATTACTGGCGGCCGGTGTCTGGTTGCTGATCGCCTCGCGCTTTGGTTGGCCGGTATCGACCACCCATACCATCATCGGGGCGGTTGTCGGTTTTGCGGCCATTGGCATCGGCGTTTCCACGGTGCACTGGCCCACCGTCGGGCGCATTGCCATGAGCTGGCTGGTCAGTCCCGTAATTGCCGGTTCCATTGCCTGGCTGTTGTTTGTCAGCGTTCAACGCCTGATCCTGGAGCGGGACAATCCGCTCAAATACGCTCGTCGTTACGTACCCATTTACATGTTCCTGGCCGGGTTCTTCATGACCTGGGTCACCGTCGACAAGGGACTGACCCATGTCGGACTGGACTTCAACGCCTGGCAGTCCAACGCCCTGGCCCTGGTAATTGGATTGCTGGTGACGACCATTGGCACCTTCTTCATGCTGCGGATTCCCTACCAGGAGCCCGAAAAGCGCGACTTCCACTTTGTGACGGTCGAGCGTATCTTCGGCATTCTGATGGTGATCACGGCCTGCTGCATGGCCTTTGCCCATGGCTCCAATGATGTCGCCAACGCGGTGGGACCGGCGGCGGCCGTGGTCAGCGTGGCAGCCAGTGGCAGCGTCACTCAGGAGGCCATCGTGCCAATCTGGATCCTGATTCTGGGCGGCATCGGTATCGTCATCGGTCTGGCCAGCTATGGCCACCGGGTCATTGCTACGGTCGGCAAGAACATCACCAGCCTGACCCCCAGTCGCGGATTTGCCGCCGGACTCGCCGCGGCCGCCACCATCGTCATGGCCTCGGGAACGGGACTGCCCATTTCCACCACCCACACCGTGGTCGGCGCCATCCTCGGCGTCGGCATGGCGCGCGGAATCGCCGCGATCAACCTGCGTGTCGTCGGCTCGATCTTCATGTCCTGGATCATCACCGTGCCGGCTGGGGCGGTCCTGTCCGT
>PWWM01000076.1 GCA_003561495.1 Gammaproteobacteria bacterium | reverse complement strand
GGCGAGGGTCGGAGGTTCGAGCCCTCCAGCACCCACCAGGTTTAGGAGTGGTAGTTCAGTTGGTTAGAATACCGGCCTGTCACGCCGGGGGTCGCGGGTTCGAGTCCCGTCCACTCCGCCACTACCCTGCAGGGCGCCTTTAAAGGCGCCCTGCTCATTTAAGACCTAGTGATCCAGAGCTTCTGGACGGATTGAGTCAGATACCATGCTTCAGGCCATTCGCGAACGCGTCACCGGAATCGTCGCCATTTTCGTCCTCGGACTGCTGGCTGTGCCATTCCTGTTTTTCGGTGTGGAAAGCTATATCCGCGCAGTTCCACAGGATGCCGTTGCTACAGTCGGAGACGATGAGATTTCCACCTCAGAGTTTCAGACCAGCTTTGCACGCTACCGCGCCAATCTGCGCGAGCAGCTGGGTGATGACTACGACGAAATCGCCACCAATCAACCGGTGGTCAGGCGCGAGCATCTCGAGGGGATGATTGATGAGCTGTTATTGCGCCAGCATGCATTGGAAATGGGTCTGGAAGTGTCAGACGGCATGCTGTTTCGCATCATCAGCGAGATTCCGAACTTTCAGGTGGATGGCCAGTTCAATCCGGAACTTTATCGCCAGTTGCTGCGTGGCGGCGGGCGGACTCCACGTGGCTTCGAGCAGGAATTGCGTGAGGATATTCTGACCAGCCTGTTGCCCTCATCGGTTTCCCAGTCGGCGATTGTCACAGAAACCGAAATCGACCAGTTGATCACCTTGCAGCGAGAGCGACGCCAGGCGAGGGCGGTCACTGTGCCCTACGAGGAATTCGTTGATCAGGTGGTCATCACCGATGAAGACATCGAAGCTTTTTACCAGGACAATCTCGACAACTTCATGACCATCGAACAGGTCCGTATTGCCTACGTGGACCTGGATGCACGCGATCTCACGGAGGGTCTGGATCTCAGTGAGGAAGAACTGCGTCGTCGTTATGAGGCAGCCCGCGAGCGGTATCTGACCCCGGAAGCACGTCGGGCGGCCCATATTCTCATCGAAAGCAATGAGGAGCGCTTGCCCGAAGAGGCGCGCATGCTGGCCGATGAACTCTATCAACGGATTCTTGATGGTGAAGACTTCGCGGAACTGGCTGCTGAATACTCGGACGATCCGGGTTCGCGTGACCTCGGTGGTGATCTGGGCTGGATCGAGCCTGAGGACATGGTTCGTGCGTTCGAGAATGAGTTGTACGATCTTGCCGAAGCCGGGGACATCTCCGAGCCATTCGAAACCCAGTTTGGCTGGCACATCATTCGACTCGATGAAATTCGTCCGCCTGAGGGAATGAGTTTCGAGGAAGCACGCGATGAGATTCTTGCCGAGCATATCGAGCGCGAAAGCGAAGTGATGTATATCGAGCTGTCGGAGCGCCTGGTCGACCTGGTCTATGCCGATGATTCGACCCTTGAGCCGATTGCCTTTGACCTTGGTCTTGAAGTCCAGACCAGTGAAGTGTTCAGTCGTCAGGGAGGCGAGGGAATTGCCGCGCATCGCCGGGTTGTTGAAGAAGCGTTTTCCGACACCGTGCTCTTGGATGGTGTGGTTTCGGACCCGATCGAAATCGACCACAACCGTTCAGTGGTCATCAAGCTGGATGAGCATTTTCCGTCCGAACCGCGTCCGCTGGCCGAGGTTGAGGAAGAAATTCGTGAACGCCTGCTGCGCGAGCGTGCCGCCAGTGCCGCCCGGGAGCGAGCCCGGGAAGTGCTTGCCCAAAGCGGCGAGCATGGCGAACAATTGGCTGAAGCAGCCGAGCAAGCCGGCTATGAGGTCGAGGAGCTGGAGTCGGTTGGACGTTTCGATTTTCAACTGGGCCGTGATTTTGTCAGCGAACTGTTCCGTCTGCCGCATCCCGTTGAGCATGCGACGCTGCATGTGTTACCACGCGGGTCCGACTTTGTCGTGGTTCGGCTCGAATCCGTCACCCCTGGAGACCCGACCGCTGCTGAGCAGTTCGAGCGCATGGGTGCAGTTCAACAGATCCGCTTTGCGCGGATGAACTCCGAGGTCGAGGGCTTGCTGGAGTACCTGCGAGACAAGACCCGGATTCGAGTGGTGGAGGAAAGGCTTTAATCCAACCCAGCCATGCCGACGATGTTGTAGCCTGCATCCACGTATGTAATCTCCCCGGTCACTCCGGCGGCCAGGTCCGAACAAAGGAAGGCCGCGACGTTGCCGACATCCTCGGGCGTGACACTGCGCCGGAGTGGTGCGGTGGTTTCGACATGGTCGAGCATGGACCGGAACTTGGCGATGCCGGCCGCGGCCAGGGTCTTGATCGGACCGGCCGATATCCCGTTGACCCGCGTTCCCTCCGGCCCCAGGCCGTGAGCCAGGTAGCGCACCGAGGCTTCCAGTGAGGCCTTGGCCAGGCCCATGACGTTGTAGCTGGGCATGGCGCGTACCGCGCCCAGGTAACTCAGGGTCAGCAGGGCGCCGTTGCGACCACGCATCAGATCTCGACCGGCGCGGGCCAAAGCTGCAAAACTGTAAGCTGAAATGTCGTGAGCGATGCGGAATCCCTCGCGGTCGATGACATCGATGAACTCTCCATCGAGTTGCTCGCGCGGAGCGAAGCCGACCGCGTGGATGATAATGTCCAGACCATCCCAGTGATTGCCGATTTCATCGAACACCGCCTTGATCTGCCGGTCTTCACCCACATCCAGTGGCATGACCAGGTTCGAGCCGGTCTGAGCAGCAATCTTGTCGACCCGCGATTTGAGCTTTTCGTTTTGATAGGTAAACGCCAGTTCGGCGCCCTCGCGATGCATCGCTTCAGCGATGCCCCAGGCAATCGAACGCGGGCTGGCCACACCCACGATTAGTGCCTTCTTGCCTTCCAGCATACCCATGGACTTGAATACTCCCTTTTAATCTGGCAAACAATTCAGGCGGCATTGTACCTGTTGCGGTTCACATTCATGAAGTGCCTTTATGGTAAGCTGACCGACCGATCGGTCAGTTACTCAAATTATGAAGGAACTCCAAACCAAATCTTCCCCCCGTTCTGGCCTTGCCGGTGAAAGCGGACGAGTCCGCCTGATTTCGGCCGCAGCTGCAGAATTTTCCGAGCATGGCTTTGCGGGCGTATCGATTTCCGCCATTGCGGCACGAGCCGGGATGAGCAAGTCAACCGTATTTCATCACTTCGAAACCAAGCAGGCTCTTTACATGGCGGTGATTGGTGAGGCTGCCTCCGAATTCGGACAGAAGATGGACAACGTGCTCAGTATTGATCGCGATGTGAACGGATGCATCAAGGCGTTTCAGATTCAGCACCTGGAACACCTTCAACGCCACGCCGAGGTGGCCCGTCTCATTCTTCGGGAATTGCAGGACAACGATTCCGAGCTTGCGGTCAGCCTGGTTCGAGATGTCTTGGCCCGCAATTTCAATCGACTGGTTGAATACCTGGACCGTGCGTCCGCTGCCGGATTGATTCGCAAGGATCTCGATGCTCATGCCACCGCTCTGGCGTTGTACTCGGCCAACGTCATGTATTTTCAGAACCGCGCGATACTCAAGCAACTGCCTGGGTTTGAACTGGCCGATGACCCCAAGGCTTATGCCGAAGCGGTCACGGAATTGGTCATCAACGGCTTGAGCCTGAAGGAGCCGCAGCAATGAATCAAACAAACCTGTTCATTTTCATCGGGGTGTGCCTCGGTATGGGGCTGGTGCTGAGTGGATGCTCCCGAGAGGAAGAAGAGGCTTCGACTGAGCGAGCCACGGCCGTGACTCTGGCCTGGCCCCAGATTCACCAGATCGAACGTATCGAAACGGCTGTCGGACGGCTCGAGGCACTGGCAGCGCCCTCGGTGTCGGCCGAAACCTCGGGCCGCATCAGTCGCATTGTTCGTGATGCCGGCGATCATGTTCAAGCGGGTGATTTGCTGGCCGAACTGGATGCGCAGGCTCAGCAGATTGCGGTCAACTCGGCCTCGGCTGAAGTGCGCCGCCTTGAGGCCTTGCTGGACAATCAGACGGTTCAGCTTGAACGTTTGCAGAACCTGGCGCGTCGTCAATCGGTGGCCCAGGATCAGCTTGATGAGGCCAGCACCAGCATGAAGGTCATTGGTGCCCAGCTTGATGAGGCGAGGGCTCGTCTGGAGGATGCCGAATTCAATCTCTCCCGAACCCGGATCGTCAGCCCGGTTACTGGACAGATTCAGCGACGCCTGGTCAGCACCGGGGATTTCGTCAGCTCGGGGAGAAATCTGTTCGAGCTGATTTCGCCGGAGGCTTTGCGTGCCATCGTGCCGATTCCCGAGCGATTGCAGGACGCCGTTGCCGTGGGCCAGATCGTTCGCTTGAGTATTCCCGCGAGGACCGATGACTGGATTGAAAGCCGAATCGCGGAAATACGTCCGTTGGTCGGTCCGGGTTCTCGAGCCATCGAGTTGATCGTGGACCTGGACAACCCCGGGTCCTGGCGCTCGGGTGGATCGGTGTCTGCCCGCGTCGTGCTGGAACAACGTGAAGGACTGGTTGTTCCCAGGGCCAGCCTGGTGCGCCGACCGGCCGGCAAGGTGATTTTTGTTTTCGATGGTGAGGATCGTGCCAGGCAGCGAGAGGTCAGCATTGGCGTTAGAAGTGCTGACTGGATCGAAATCACCGAGGGACTGGGCAATGACGAACCCGTGGTGGTTGATGGTGCCGGCTTTCTCTCCGACGATGTCTTGCTCGATGTTCAGGAATGGATTGAACCGGAGCTGGAGACCCGTTCATGACGCTGCCGGAGCTATCGATCAAACGCCATGTGTTGGCGTACATGATTTCAGGCGTGCTGGTATTGTTCGGACTGATTGGCTTTCAACGCATCGGCGTGGATCGATTTCCGGAAGTCGAGTTCCCTCTGGTCCAGGTCACGACCGTGCTGCCCGGCGCCAGTCCGGAAATCATTGACGCCAGTATCACCAACCTGATCGAAAGTGCGGTCAACAGCGTTCCCGGCATTGATTTCATCCAGTCCAGCTCGTCACCGGGCGTATCGAGTGTCGTGGTGACCTTCAATCTTGACAAGGACATCGACGTGGCCTTCAACGAAGTACAGGCCAAGGTCAACCAGGTTCTTCGTGAATTGCCCACCGATGCCGATCCGCCCGTCGTCGCCAAGGTGGAAGTTGATGCGAGTCCCATCATGTGGATTTCGCTGACGGGTGATCGCACCCTTCAGCAGCTCAACCAGTACGCCGCCAATGTCATCAGCAGGCGCCTGGAGACCATCGATGGGGTGGGGGAAGTTCGCATCGGGGGGCGGCGTGAGCGCACCATCCGGGTCGAGCTGGACCTGGATCGCATGGCCGGCTTCGATGTGACCGCCCAGGACATACGCCAGGCTTTCGCGACTGAGCATGTGCAGTTGCCCGGTGGGTTTCTGGTGGCCGGGTCGACTGAAATGCTGATCAAGATCGATCTCGAATTTCACAGTCCGGAAGAGCTTGAGGAAATGATTGTGCGCTATGCCGATGGCGCCCCCGTCCGACTCAGGGATGTTGGCGAGGTGGTCGATGGACTGGCCGATTTCCGCTCCATCGCGCGCTTCAACGGAAGGCCCAATGTGGGTTTGGGGATCGTCAAGATTGCCGGCGCCAATACCGTGGCCATCGTCGACGAGGTCAAGGATCGTCTGGAAAACGAGATCATTCCGCAGTTGCCGCCGGGAATGAATATCGAGATTGCTTCTGATGACTCGGAATTCATTCGCGAGATTGTTCGTGCCCTCCAGGAACACCTGGTCGAGGGTGCCTTGCTGGCGGCACTGGTCGTTCTGTTCTTTCTGCGCACCTGGCGCGGAACCGTGATCATTGCCTTGGCCATCCCGGTCTCGTTGCTGGCCGCGGTCGCCGCCATCTACCTGCTGGGTTACACCTTCAATACCATGACGTTGCTGGCGTTGCTGTTGTTGATCGGGGTAGTAGTCGATGATGCCATTGTGGTGCTGGAGAATATCTATCGACATCGCCAGACTGAAAACCCCGATCCGGTCGCTGCGGCCATCAGCGGTTCCAACCAGGTATTTTTCGCCATCATTGCCACAACGTTGACCCTGGTGTCGATTTTTGCTTCGGTGATTTTCCTGGGCGGCATCATTGGCCGATTCTTCGAGTCGTTTGCCGTGACGGTCACGGTGGGTGTGCTGGCTTCATCACTGGTGGCGTTGACACTGACGCCGGTGCTGTGTTCGCGATTTCTCAGGGTGCGTCGCAGTGATGAAGAACACGGTCGGGTCTACAATGCTCTGGATGTCTTCTTCCAGCGCCTGAACGCCCTGTATGTTTCGTTGCTGGCCAAGGCGTTGCACAACCGTTGGAAAGTGATCGGAATCGCCGGGGTGGTCGTGTTGTCCTCGGCAGCCTTTTTCATCGATATCGACAAGGAGTTCACACCGGAGGAAGATGAGGGCCGATTCGTGGTGTTTTTCCGGGCCCCCCTGGGTACGGGCATTGAAGCCACGGATCGTTACATGCGCCAGATCGAGGACTTGCTCGGCTCGCATGAGGTGGTTCGCTCGTACTTCACCGCCATTGGCCTGGGGCAGGCCGGAGAGGTCAATCGAGGCCTGGCCTTCGCCCGACTGGTCGACCGCGACCAGCGCGCCATCTCCCAGCAAAGGTTTCTTGATCAATTGCGCCGAGAGCTGGCAGGGATTCCAGGAGTGATCGCCTTCGCCGCGCCACCGTCCATCGTCGCCGGTCAACGCGGTGATCCCTTGCAGTTTGCCGTGACCGGTCCGGATCTCGATGAGGTTGCGCGCCTGGCCGATGAAGTTCGAACCCGCCTTGAAGACATCGATGGGATGGGACAATTGGATCTGGACCTGCAGCTTGATTTGCCCCAGGTGGATGTGCAAGTCGACCGGGTACGGGCTGCTGATGCCGGGTTGTCATCATCAGACGTGGCCTTCGCCGTCAACATGCTGGCTGCCGGAATCGATATCGCCCGCTACAATGATGAGCCCGGCGATGGCGAACGCTATGACATTCGGGTCAAGGCCAAATCCGGGCAGATCGTGACCCCGCAGGACTTCAATCGTATTCTTTTGCGCGGGCGTGATGATGCCCTGGTGCGCTTTGATAGCGTCGCCAGTGTTCATGAACGGGTTGCACCAGCCGTCATTACCCGATTTGATCTTGACTACTCGGCCAATTTTTATGGCAATCCCGAGATGTCGTTGGGGGCAGCGACTGCCAAACTGGAACAGGTGGCCGATGAAGTCTTGCCCCTGGGTTATCAATTGGCGCTTAAGGCTGAAGCGCGGGAGTTGCAGGCCACCCAGCAATATGTTCTGTTCGCTTTCTTCCTGGCCCTGGTGTTGGTGTTCATGGTGCTGGCCAGCCAGTTCAATTCCTTCCTTCAGCCGCTGATCGTCATGGTCGCCCAGCCATTGGCCGTGATCGGTGGTGTGCTGGCCTTGTGGTTGACCGGCAACTCACTCAACATCTACTCCATGATCGGCATGGTGTTGCTGGTTGGCCTTGTGGCCAAGAACTCCATCCTGCTGGTTGACCTGACCAACCAGTTCCGCGCCGCAGGCGATTCGGTCGATGATGCCTTGCGCCGTGCTTGCCCGATCAGGCTGCGGCCGGTGTTGATGACCTCATTGACCGTGATTCTGGCCTTGACACCGCCGGCGCTGGGTCTGGGCGCCGGGGCCGATACCAATGGCCCGCTGGCCATTGCCGTGATCGGTGGAATGGTCAGTTCCACCTTGTTGACATTGGTGGTGGTGCCGGCGGTGTATTCTCTATTGGAAAACAAACTGGAGTCACTGCGCTCCTCAACAAGACAGTAAGGATCAATCATGAAGATCATCGCACTATCCGGTAGCCTGAGAACGCAATCCTTCAATACCCGAGTCACTCAGCTGCTCGAAGTGCTTGCCCCGTCGGGTGTCGAAGTGAACCCGGCCACATTGCATGGCATTCCGCTCTACGATGCCGATGTAGAAGAGAGCGATGGAATCCCCGCTGCGGTCACCATCCTGCGCGATCAGATCAAGGCCAGCGACGGACTGGTGATTGTTACACCTGAATACAACGCGGGCATGCCGGGAGTGCTCAAGAATGCACTGGACTGGTTGACCCGGCCAGGTGATGAGCTCAAGCCCACCTTTGGCGGTCGGCCGACTGCTTTGGCCGGAGCCACGCCAGGTGCATGGGGCACGGCGTTGGCCCAGTCAGGCGCTTTGATTAACCTGCGCCAGCTCGGCGTTCACCTGTACCCGGCCTATCTGCGCATCTCACGCGCGCACATGAAGATGACCGACGAAGGAGTTGAGGAGGAGCTTCGCGAACAGGCCCGCCATTGGCTGACCGGGTTCGTCGAGTTTGTAAAGAAAGGTTGACCCGGTCCATCGAGTTGGCCCGGGTCTGCCTGATCAGGGTTCCATCTGCGACTGCGAGTAGCGCTCCAGGCCGATGCGGTCGATCAGAGCCAACTGGGTTTCCAGCCAGTCGATGTGTTCTTCCTCGTCACTGAGGATCTTCTGGAACAGTTCTCGACTGCCGTAATCGCGGTGCTCCTCGGCCAAGGCAACGCCTTCGCGATACATGGCTACGGCTTCCTGTTCGCCAGCCAGATCGCATTCCAGTATTTCGCGCAGGTTTTCGCCGATGCGTAGTCGACCCAGGTCCTGCAGATTGGGCAATCCCTCCAGAAACAGAATGCGCTGAATCAATTCATCAGCATGCTTCATCTCGTCGATGGATTCGTCGTATTCCTTCTTGGCCAGTCGTTCCAGACCCCAGTCCTGGCACATCCGCGAGTGCAGAAAATACTGGTTGATGGCGGTCAGTTCGGACTTGAGTGCCCTGTTGAGAAACTCGATGATTTTCGCTTCGCCTTTCATGTTGACGGGTCCAGATTGAATTCCAGGCGCAATGATATCAAACTGTCATCTGTCGAACGGAACTCATGGGTCGAGCATCCAGGAATTGGAGCGAATTCGAACCGTCGTGTTGTTCGGCTTCTACTCAGGTCGGACAAAACAAGGGCAGGACAGTAGAGGGGCGAGACGTTGACTGGCAAGCCAGTACGAATGCCTCGGCGTATTCCTGACAACTGCCGCAATTGCTTGAGCAGCCGGTGATATTGCAGATATCCTTGAAAGACAGACCTTCTTCGGCTAGCGCGCGCACGGTGTCTTCTTTCAGGGCATTGCATACGCACAAATACATGACGTCATCATACCTGAATGCGAATCATTGTCAATAGCCTTGGGTTAGGGTGTTCGGCGCGGGGTTTTCGCAGTCTCCGTGAGACAATGGGTTGCCATGATGCGTGACTTGCCACTCAGAATTCTGAGGTCTTTTTCGGCCACCGGCTTGTTGCTGGGCACGGTGTTTTTCGCGTTTTCCCTGACGCCAAGCCTGGTGCCTCGGCCGTTCCTGCTGCAGGCATTGGTTTCAGGCGTGGCGCTGACTTCCGGTTATGCACTGGGGGTGATCCTGCGTTGGTTGTGGGATTACCTGCAACTGCCGGTGCCACCGGGCCGGGTGCGCCTGTGGATCAAGCTGGGCATGGCGGTGTTGTTTGTTGGCGTGGCCATCGGTTTTCTTGTTCAGGCCTCGAAGTGGCAAAACTCGGTCCGGATGTTGATGGAAATGGATCCGGTCGAGGGCACCCGGCCATTTTCGGTCGGTGTCATCGCGCTGCTGGTGTTCCTGGCGCTGCTGTTTCTGGGCCGCCTGTTCCTGTGGATCAAGCGGCAGATGGCAAGAAAATACAATCGCGTGGTGCCGCAGCGCATCGCCTGGCTGGCTGGTCTGGCGACCACCGTGTTTGTGTTCTGGGCCCTCATCAATGGCGTACTCGCCAGCTGGGTGCTCAACAGTTTCGATGCCTCGTTCCGTCAGCTCGATACTCTGGTCGAGGCCGAACTTGACCCGCCGACAAACCCGGCGCGCACGGGCAGCGCCGAATCGCTGCTGGACTGGGACGACCTGGGTCGCCAGGGCAGGCGCCATATCGCCCGTGGTCCGACTCGCGAGGATCTCGAAGCATTCGGGCTGAATGAGGCCATGGATCCGATCCGGATCTATGTCGGGCTCAACAGCGCTGAAACGATCGAGGAGCGCACCGAACTGGCTCTGGCCGAGATGCAGCGAGTCGGTGCTTTCGAGCGCTCCACCCTGGTGATTGCCACGCCGACCGGCACCGGCTGGGTGGACCCGGGCGGCATCAACAGCCTGGAATACCTGCATCGTGGAGATGTCGCCAGCGTGGCCGTGCAGTATTCCTACCTGCCGAGCTGGTTGTCATTGCTGGCCCAGGCCGATTACGGTTCAGAGACCGCCCGATCGGTGTTTCAGGCGGTCTACCATCACTGGCAGCAGTTGCCCCGAGAAACCCGTCCGCGCCTGTATTTGTTCGGCCTGAGCCTGGGGGCGCTGAATTCGGAACGCTCGGCCGATGTGTGGGACATCGTCGGTGACCCCATTCACGGTGCGCTCTGGAGCGGCCCGCCATTTCGCAGCGACACCTGGCAGTGGGTGACCGCCCAGCGCGACCGGGGTACACCGGCTTGGTTGCCGGTGTTTCGAGAGGGTGCGGTGATCCGCTTCACCAACCAGCACAATACCCTGGCGGACCACGATGCCGAGTGGGGCCCGTTTCGCATCGTCTACCTCCAGTATGCCAGTGATCCGATTACCTTCTTCGAGCCGCGCTCGGTCTATCGCGAACCGCAGTGGATGAGTGGTCCGCGCGGCCCGGATGTCTCACCCAGCCTGCGCTGGTTCCCGGTCGTGACCACGCTGCAACTGGCGGCCGACATTGCCGCGGCCGAAACAGCGCCGATCGGCTATGGTCATGCCTATGCTACCGAGCATTACATCGATGCCTGGCATGCCCTGACCGAGCCGGATGGCTGGGATGCGCTTGAAATCGAGCGCCTCAAGGCCGAAATAGGAGATTTGAACTGATGAAAACTCGCCCTTACGCCAAGAGCTTCCCATGACCCAACGCCCCTATCGCAAGAACCTGCCCGGTACCGACCTGGAATTCTTTGATGCCCGCGCTGCAATCGAGGATATTGCCCCGGGCGCCTGGGATGGTCTGCCCTACGTTTCACGCGTGCTGGCCGAAAACCTGGTCCGGCGTTGTCCGCCCGGCGAGCTGACGGAGAGCCTCAAGCAGATCATCGAACGCAAGCGCGAGCGGGATTTCCCATGGTTTCCGGCACGGGTGGTCTGCCATGACATTCTCGGTCAGACCGCACTGGTTGACCTGGCCGGGTTGCGTGATGCCATTGCTGAAAAGGGTGGCGACCCGGCCCAGGTCAATCCGGTCGTGCCGGTGCAGTTGATCGTTGACCACTCCCTGGCCGTCGAGCATGCCGGGTTCGAAAAGGATGCCTTCGAAAAGAACCGTGAGATCGAGGAACGCCGTAACGCCGACCGGTTCGATTTCATCAACTGGACCAAGGAGGCCTTCGACAATGTTGATGTCATTCCACCGGGCAACGGCATCATGCACCAGATCAACCTGGAGCGCATGTGCACGGTTGTCGAAGTGCGCGATGGGGTCGCTTTCCCCGACACCCTGGTCGGCACCGATTCGCACACCCCCCACGTGTGTGCGCTTGGCGTGATCGCCATTGGCGTGGGCGGGCTTGAAGCCGAAAACGTCATGCTGGGTCGCGCTTCATACCTGCGTCTGCCCGACATCGTCGGCGTCAAGCTCACCGGCAAGGCCGCTCCGGGCATCACGGCCACCGACATCGTGCTGGCACTGACCGAATTCCTGCGCAGGGAACGCGTGGTCGGCGCGTGGCTGGAGTTTTTCGGTGACGGTGCGCGCACGCTCACCGTGGGCGATCGGGCCACCATTTCCAACATGACTCCGGAATACGGTGCGACCGCGGCCATGTTCCATATCGACGAGCAAACCATTGACTATCTCAAGCTGACCGGCCGCGAAGACGCGCACGTCAAGCTGGTCGAGGATTATGCCCGACACACCGGCATCTGGGCTGACGACCTCGCCAATGCCGAGTACGAGCGCGTCCTCGAATTCGATCTATCTCAAGTGGAGCGCAATGTCGCCGGGCCGTCCAGTCCGCACAAGCGTGTTTCCACTACCGACCTGTCCACCGCCGGCATTGCCGGACCCTACGAGTTGCCGGCCGATGGGTCCATGCCCGACGGCGCGGTGATCATTGCCGCCATTACCAGTTGCACCAATACCTCCAACCCGCGCAACGTGATTGCGGCCGGGTTGCTGGCGAAAAAAGCCAATGAACTGGGCCTGACCCGCCAGCCCTGGGTCAAGTCCTCTTTCGCCCCCGGCTCGATTGCCGTTCGCCTGTACCTGGAAGAGGCCGGCTTGCTTGATGAACTGGAAAAACTCGGCTTCGGCATCGTCGCCTTTGCCTGCACCACCTGCAACGGCATGAGTGGCGCGCTGGATCCGAAGATTCAACAGGAAATCATCGACCGCGACCTTTACTCGGTGGCCGTGCTGTCCGGCAATCGCAATTTCGACGGCCGTATTCATCCCTATGCCAAGCAGGCCTTCCTGGCCTCGCCGGCCCTGGTGGTGGCCTATGCCATTGCCGGTTCGGTGCGCTTTGATATCGAAAAGGATGTTCTCGGCGAAGACGCCGACGGTAACCCGGTCACGCTCAAGGACCTGTGGCCCAGCGATGAAGAGATCGACGCCATTGTCGAACAAAGCGTCAAGCCCGAGCATTTCAGGAAAGTCTACGAGCCAATGTTCGGTCAGCAGTTCAAGCGCATCAAGAAGGTCGATCCGCTTTATGACTGGCGCCCGCAAAGCACCTACATCCGTCGCCCGCCGTACTGGGAAGGTGCGCTGGCCGCCGAACCCACGCTGACCGGTATGCGTCCCTTGGCCGTGCTGGGTGACAACATCACCACTGACCATCTGTCCCCGTCCAATGCCATCATGGCTGATAGTGCGGCCGGTGAATATCTGGCGAAAATGGGTTTGCCGGAAGAAGACTTCAATTCCTACGCCACCCACCGCGGCGATCACCTGACCGCTCAGCGCGCCACCTTCGCCAACCCGCGCCTGATCAACCATATGGCCGTGGTCGATGGTGAAGTCAAGCAGGGTTCATTGACCCGGCTCGAGCCCGAAGGCAAGGTGATGCGCATGTGGGACGCCATCGAAACCTACATGCAAAGAATGCAGCCATTGATCGTCATTGCCGGCAAGGATTACGGCCAGGGTTCTTCGCGTGACTGGGCCGCCAAGGGCGTGCGCCTGGCCGGTGTCGAGGCCATCGTCGCCGAAGGCTTCGAGCGCATTCACCGCACCAACCTGATCGGCATGGGCGTGTTGCCGCTGGAATTCACCGATGGACACGACCGCAAGTCGCTGAACATCGACGGCAGCGAAACCTTCGATGTCAAGGGCGAACCGGCTGCTGGTGTTCTACTCACCCTGGTCATTCACCGCAACAGTGGTGAATCCGTCGAAATCCCGGTCAAGTGCCGTCTCGATACGGCCGAAGAGGTGTCGATCTACTCAGCCGGGGGTGTATTGCAGCGCTTTGCCCAGGATTTTCTCGAGGAGTCGGCCGCAGCCTGATCGAAGTTTCTTTCGGCTCACTCGCCGTCCTTGTCCGATTGACGGGAACGCCTGAGGGAGATCACAAGCGCCAGCAGCCCGGAAAGCAGCCACACGGCGATGGATTCGACCTGGCCAAAGCGTGGCTGATAAGTTCGTTGAATATCCAACGGTCCATCGGCCTTGCGCACCGCGGCCTCGAAGAGCGGGGCGGCCGCATCGCCG
The DNA here is from genome assembly GCA_003561495.1 of Gammaproteobacteria bacterium. Lineage (GTDB taxonomy): Bacteria > Pseudomonadota > Gammaproteobacteria > Xanthomonadales > Wenzhouxiangellaceae > Wenzhouxiangella. The sequence continues at coordinate 1,982 of PWWM01000076.1, read as the reverse complement.
ACTCCGTTTTCAGGCACCCCCTTGATTTCCAGCCAGCACAGGGTGCCGTTACCGACCTCGTCTCCGAGTTCGCCGATCGCGCCCGGCACGACCCGGTAGCGAACCTGGTTGACATTGAAGGCCTGCAGGCGAGTTTCCAGGTCGGAGCAGCTTTCTCCGCGTTCGGTCATCAGTGTGTAACGGCCGACCACGTCGCCCGGAATCAGCAAGCCGGCTGCAATCGAGAGCAGCAGGTAGAAGATCAGCAGGAAGAAAACGAAGCGAAGGATCACCATAACCTGTCGGCTGATCCGTTCGGTCCTGGTCGGCGGCTGAGGAGGTGGGTGCATGGGCTTACCTTAACAGGCTTTGAATTTTTCTACCGGCTTGCTGCAGCGTTTGGGACTCGGAAGGCGACAAGCCGGGCAATTCGGATTGTTCGCTGGCTGGCTCCAGCCAGCGCAGGGCAAGCACTGTCAACAATGGTCTCACGGACAACCGCCTATGATCTGAGAGTCAAACGCCATATTAGCAAACCATGAAACCATCTTCTCCGAATGAGCCCACGCTACCGATATCCGAATCGGTCTGGGATTATCCTCGTCCACCGCGCATCGAGCCGATTGACTGGACATTGAAGATTACGCATGATGGCCAGGTGCTGGCTGAGACCAACCGAGGAGTGCGGGTGCTCGAGACTTCGCATCCGCCGTGCTTCTACTTTCCACCCGAAGCGGTGGACGTCAGTCGCCTGGTCCCCAGCCAGACCCGGACCTTCTGCGAATGGAAAGGGCAGGCTCGATACTGGCATTTGCGGGGCCGATCGGGATTGGTCCACGATGCCTGCTGGGCCTATCCTGATCCGGTCGATGGCAGGATTCGCGACCATTTGTCGTTTTATGCAGGACGGGTGGAGGCCTGCTTCGTGGCCGGTGAACGAGTCAAGCCGCAGGAGGGCGATTTCTACGGCGGCTGGATCCTTTCATGGGTCAAGGGCCCCTTCAAGGGAGGTCCGGGAACCCGCGGCTGGTAGTGCTTTTGGCGCCGGTTGAGTGATTCGTAAAATCAGAACAGGGAGTGCATTTGATGAGAGGGATCGGTTTCCTGGTGTGCTTGGGCATCAGTATGGTCATCAGTACCTCGTGTCTGGCCAATGCCAGGGCTTATTTGACTGACTACAACAGCGGCAACGTCGCCGTGATCGACACGGCCACCGACACGTTGATCGCCAACTCGATCAACGTCGGGACCCAGGCCTGGAGCGTGGCCATCGGCGCCAACGATCGGGCCTATTTCTTTTCCAGCGACGGGGTCAGCGTGGTCGATACCCAGGCGCTGGCCGTGATCAGCACGATCGCACTGCCGGATTGCACCAATGACTCGGTGCTGGCGCTGGATCCGGCGGCCGAGTTTCTCTACGTCGGCTGCAATCCGCAAGCCGAAGTGCTCAGAATCGATCTGCAAAGCGAAGCGGTGGTTGATTCGCTATTGATCGCCGGCGCCTGGTTCATTGACATCATCATGGATGCCGGTGGCGATCGCGTGCTGGTCGCCGATAATTCGCTCGGTGATATCCATATCCTGGATCCCGATCCCTTGAGCCTGGATGATTCGGTGACAGCCGATGTGATCAGCACCAACGGAATCGACCTGGATACCACCCAGAACCGGCTGTACGTACCCACCTGGTCGCCGAATGAGCTGAGCGTCATCGATCCGGTCAACGCGAGTATCGATGCCACGGTTTCTGCCGCCGGCTGGCATGTCTCGGTGGATCCGGGCAGTGCGCAACGGGCCTACATGCTTGACCCGTCCGGTAATGTTGCGGTCATCGACACCGCCAGCGACACCGTGCTGTCGACATTCTCGACCGGAACGGGCAATTACTTCACCGCTGCCGTGCATCCGACCGATGGTCGCTTGTACCTGCTCAACCAGTCCGCCGCCCAGGTCGAGGTTTACGATCCGCAGGCCGAGCCCCTGCAGGCGACCGTCAGCCTGCC
>PWWM01000242.1 GCA_003561495.1 Gammaproteobacteria bacterium | reverse complement strand
TACACTTGCTGCCCTTATGAACGAGGTTACCGACATTCGCCTTGCGCAGACGGAAATGCCGTTTGCCGTGGTTCAGGGTCAGCCCCTGCTGAAGCTGCCCGATGACCTCTATATTCCACCCGATGCACTGGAAATTTTTCTCGAGGCCTTCGAGGGCCCACTGGATCTGCTGCTTTACCTGATCCGTCGTCAGAATCTGGATATTCTCGACATTCCAATAGCCGAGATCACTCGCCAGTACACCAGCTATATCGAGATGATGCACGGCATGCGCATCGAACTGGCCGCCGAGTACCTGGTCATGGCCGCCATTCTTGCCGAAATCAAGTCGCGCATGCTGCTGCCCCGTCCCGAGCCTGAACAGGACGACGAGGAAGACCCCCGTGCCGAATTGATCCGGAGGCTGCAGGAATACGAACGTTTCAAGCAGGCCGCCGAGGATCTTGATGAACTCCCCCGCCTGGAGCGTGATCTCGCCGTGGCCTCGGCCGCGGTAGAGGACAAGGGCGAGGTAAAATTACCGCCCGAGGTTGACCTGAAGGAAATCCTGCTGGCCTTGCGTGATGTGATGGCGCGGGCGGAAATCTTCGCCCATCACCACATTCAGGCTGAGCCGCTGTCGGTGCGTGAACGCATGGCCCGAATCACCGACCTGGTCTCTCGTAACCAGTACGTACAGTTCAGCGAATGCTTCGATCTTGAAGAGGGACGGATCGGTGCGGTGGTGACTTTTCTGGCCCTGCTGGAGTTGCTGCGCGAGCACCTGGTTGACCTGGTCCAGCAAGAGCTGTTCGGCAGCATTTATGTACGCAGCCCGGCACAAACCGGATGACGACAGTTCGAAACTTTCAACCGCAAGTGGACACGGACAGTCTTTTTTGCTGATATGGATATCGAGTATCTGAAAAAGGTCGTTGAGGCAGCCCTCTTGGCCGCGCCGGCGCCACTGAGTCTTAATCAACTCAATGCGCTTTTCAGCGATGATGAACAGCCCGGGCATGGCTTGCTGAGGGAAGCATTGGCCGCGCTCGATGCCGACCTGGAAGGTCGGGCCGTCGAACTGACCGAAGTCGGTAGCGGATATCGACTGCAGATCCGCAGCGTCTTGATGCCGGTGATCTCGCAGTTATGGACCGAGAAACCGCCCCGCTATTCACGTGCATTGCTCGAAACCCTGGCCATCATTGCCTATCGTCAACCCATCACCCGTGGCGAAATCGAGCAGATCCGCGGTGTGTCGTTGAGTGCCAATATTCTACGTACCCTGCAGGAACGCGATTGGATCAAGGTGGTAGGTCATCGCGATGTACCCGGCCGCCCCGAATTGCTCGGCACCACCAAGGCCTTTCTGGACTATTTCAATCTCAAGTCACTGGATCAGTTACCCACCCTGGCCGAGATCAAGGACATTGACAACCTGGAACCGGAACTCGAGCTGACCCACCCCAACCCCGATCAGGATTCGGCGAGCACGGAGGAGAACGATGACGCGCAGCAGGAAAAAGGCGCCCGCGAAGAAACGCCCTCAACGAACCAGCAAACCGAAGACCGGGAAGACCACAAGGTCGAAACCGCAGAGAAATCAGCCGACTGATTCCGGACCGGCCGCCAGTGAGCGTCTGCAGAAAGTGCTGGCGCAGGCCGGACATGGCTCGCGTCGCGGGCTGGAAAAGCGCATCGAGGCCGGCGAAATCAAGGTCAACGGCAGCATTGCCCGGCTGGGCGCCACGGTCACGGTCGGCGATCGGATCGAATTCGACGCCCAGTCCTTTCGGGTCGTGTCGGACCAGCCCGAGCATCGCACCCTGATTTACCACAAACCCGAAGGCGAGGTCACCACGCGTAGTGACCCGGAAGGCCGAAAGACTGTGTTCGATCGCCTGCCCCGGCTCAAGAATGAACGCTGGATCGCCATCGGCCGTCTGGATCTCAATACCGCCGGGCTGTTGCTTCTGACCACCGACGGTGAACTGGCCAACCGCATGATGCATCCGTCCGGAAAGGTGGACCGCGAATACCTGTGCCGGATCCGTGGGGCGGTCAGCGAGGAGCAGATTCAGCAATTGCTCAAGGGCGTGAAGCTCGAAGACGGCATGGCTCGCTTTTCCGACCTGGTGCCCGGAGAGATCACCGCCGGGCATGCCTGGTATACCGTGACCATCATGGAAGGTCGCAACCGCGAAGTCCGGCGTTTGTGGGAAGCCGTGGGCGCTCAGGTCGCCCGCCTCAAGCGCGTACGATTCGGACCGGTGTTCCTGCCCGCACGGGTACGTAGCGGTCGTTACGAGGAACTCAGTCCGGCCGATCACCGCATCCTGCGCGAGGACGTCGGCCTGCCCTCCCAAGGCCGCGAACTGAAACTGGAACGGACCTAGGAAGCCTCTTCGAGCCAGCGGTAGAGGGTGCGGCGACCGACGCCGAGCAGGGCGGCGGCGCGGCGCTTGTTGCCGTTGACCCGCTCCAGTACATAGTGCACGTAGCGACGCTTGAGCTCGTCCAGACTGGGCAGCATGTCACCCTCCAGCAACTCGGCGGGCACGGCCTGTGCCGGCCTTTTTTGAACATCCTCGCCTGCCGATGCCTTGCGGATTCGTTCGGGCAGGTGTTCCGGTCCGACTTCCTCGCTTTCACAGAATGTGACCGCTCGCTCCATGGCATTTTTCAACTCCCGGACATTGCCCGGCCAGGGATAAGCGTACATGGCCGACTGGGCCTTTTCCGACAAGCGTCGCGCCGGTCGGTTGCGCGCGACGGCGAAACGGGACAGGAAACTCATGGCCAGCAAATCCAGGTCCTCGCGCCGCTCGCGCAAGGGCGGGACTTCAAGCTGAAAGGCTTCCAGACGGTAAAACAGATCCTCGCGAAACTCTCCGTTTCTGACCTTTTCAGTCAGGTTGATGTTGGTGGCTGCAACCAGGCGCACATCGACGCGATGCTCGCGGTCGGCGCCAACCGGGCGAATTCGTCCATCCTGCAAGGCGCGCAGTAACTTGGCCTGCAAGGGTACGGGCATCTCGCCGATTTCGTCGAGAAACAGGGTGCCGCCATCGGCTTCCCGGAACAATCCGGCCCGCTCACGCTCAGCCCCGGAAAAGGCACCCTCGGCATGACCAAAGAATTCGCTTTCAAGCAATTCAGCCGGTACACCGGCGCAGTTGACCGCCAGAAAAGGCTGCTCGGCGCGCGGACTTTCAGCATGGATGGCGCGTGCCACCAAGTCCTTGCCGGTTCCCGATTCCCCACTGATCAGCACCGGGCCATCGGCACGCGCAATCTGGGTGATGCGATCGAAAAGTACTCGCATCGGTCGACTACTGCCCTCAATGTCATGAAAAGCTTCGCGCTGGAGCACCTCGCGAAAGCGCTGCACCTCGGCCTGAAGCTTGCGATTGGCCAGCAGACGCTCAACACTCAGGGTGAAATGGTCCATGTCCAGCGGCTTGGTGAGGAAATTGTCGGCGCCGGCCTTGAGTGCGGCAACAGCCCGGTCGACCGTGCCGTACGCACTGATCATCAAGACGGCCGGCGCCGCGTGGCGAGCCCGCACCTGCTCCAGCAATTGAAGGCCGTCCATTCCGGGCAATTGCAGGTCACTGACCACGACATCCGGTTCAAAGTCATCCATGGCCTTCATGGCGGCCTCGGCGCTGGCAAAGGCCTGTACGCGATGGCCCTCGCCGATGAGCCGGGGCGACAGTCGCTGCGGGTGCCGGTCGTGCCCACCCGGGCGCACTTCCGCGGCTCCACCGGCGATCCCGAGCAGGCTGCGGCCTTCGCCGCGCTGCCACATCGCGAGATCGAGGTGCCCACCTCAACCCTGGACGCCGAGGTGGCACGTCACGAGCTCAGCCACGTCGATCTCGTCAAGTGCGACGTCGAGGGCGCGGAGCTGCTGGTGCTCGGCGGCGCTGGTCGGGTGCTGCGCGAGCATCGGCCCGTGGTGCTGCTCGAGGCCGACGACCTCCACCAGGCACGCGAGGATGCCCGGGCCGACGATGTGGTCGCCGCGGTGGTCGGGCACGGCTACGACGCGTACCGCTATCGGCGAGGTGCGCTGGAGCCCGTCGCCTCGGCATTGCCCGACGAGGACGACTATGTGTTCGTCCCCACCGAGCGCACGCCCCGCGTCCCGGTGCGGACCGCCCCGGGACTGGTCGAGGCCGGCTGACCGGACCTACCTCCGCTGCTCCTCGCGGTCGAGCTCCAGGGCGCTCTCGGCGACCTCGTCGGCGATGCCCACGACGGCGAGGGGGATCACCGCGCCCGACATGATCGCGAAGCGACCGAGGATCGGGACGAGGCCCTGCAGCAGGATCAGCGCCAGGATGTACACGCTGGCGCCCGCCACCGCGACGGCGCGTCCTCGACGGGAGTGGATCCCGGGCTCGTAGCGCAGGGCCAG
>PWWM01000177.1 GCA_003561495.1 Gammaproteobacteria bacterium | reverse complement strand
CACGATGACCACCGCGCCGAAAAACGCGCCGTGAATGGAACCCAGTCCGCCAACGATGACCTGCAACAGCAGGGCAATGGAAATGATCACCAGGAAGCTTTCGAAATTGACTGCCTGGGCCAGGTGGGCGTACAACGCGCCGGCCAAGCCTGTGATGGCGCATGACAGCGCAAAGGCCAGGGTCTTGGTGCGGGTGATATTGACACCCAGCGCCTTGGCGGAAATCTCGCTGTCGCGAACGGCAATGAACGCCCTTCCTGTGGGCGAGCGCAGCAGGTTGGCATAGGCCAGCGTGACCAGCACCACCACGCTCAGGCACAGGTAGTAAAAAGCGATCGGCGTCCCGTACCGGTCGATAGTGAAGCCGAACATTTCAATTGGCGGGGCGACCAGCCCGCGCACACCCCCGGTGATCGGCTCGGCGATGATGGCCAGGTCCTCGACCAGAATCCCCAGCGCCAGGGTAGCGATGGCCAGATAAATGCCACTCAACCGAAGAATGGGCAGCGCCAGCAGCGCACCGCTGATGCCGCTGGCAAGCGTTGCGGCCATCAGCGCCGGCAGAAACGGCCAGCCGCGCAGCATCAGGGCCAGGTGGGTAAACGCCCCGATGGCCATGAAGGCGGCATGGCCCAGGCTGACCTGGCCGGTATGACCGACCAGCAGCATCAACCCCATGCCGGCCAGCGACCAGACCAGCACCGAGCTCAACTCGCCCACGTAGTAACTGCCCAGCACCCACGGCGCGGCCACGGCCAGGGCTATCAGGATCAGGTATTGCGCGCGATGCCAGCGACCCTGGAAGCGATCGATATCGGCGTCATAGCTGGTCTTGAATCGCGGCTTCATCCGGTTCTACACCTTTTTCTGCTTGACCTGCGCAAACAGACCGCTGGGCCGGAAAATCAGCACCAGCAGCATCAGCGCATACGGCGAAACCTGGGCCACGTGGCTGGGCAGATGCCGGCCGGCAAACGGTTCCATGATGCCGATCAGCAAGCCACCGGCCAGTGCGCCGGGCAGTGAACCCAGCCCGCCGATCACCGCCGCGGCAAAGGCCTTGATGCCGAATACCAGCCCGGCGGCCGGTTCCACCGCACCCTTGGCGGCGAACAGCACGCCGGCAATGGCCGCGACCACGCCCGACATGGCCCAGACCAGCGAGACCACCCGTTTGACCGGAATGCCCATGTAGTAGGCCGCCATCTGGTTCTGGCTGCTGGCCTGCATGGCCAGACCGAGGCGTGTTCGGGCGAAGAACAGCCACAGAATGGCGACCAGAAACACCGTGGCGCCGATGATGATCACATCAATCATCGGAATGGTCAGTGCACCGATGCTCAGGCGCTGACCGGCCACCGGTGTTTCCAGCCCGACCGGATCATGACCCCAGATCGTGCCGATGACAAAGCGCAGCACGAAACCCAGGGCAATGGTCAGCACTACCATGGTCAACTGTGGCTGACCGAACACCCGCCGGAGCAACAGAGCATCGAGCAGGTAGCCGAACACGCCCAGAATCAACCCGGCCATGGCCAGTCCAAGCAGAAACGGCAGATCGGCCTGGTTGGTATTGATCAGGGCAATGGCCAGAAACGCGCCCAGGATCATCATGTCGCCCTGGGCGAAATTGACCGACTCGGAAGCCTTGTAGATCAGCACGAAACCCAGCGCGATCAGGCCGTAGATACAACCGTTGGCAATGCCGCTGATCAGTAGTTGCAGAGTGTCCATGCCTTATTCGGCCAACTGCGCTCGAACAGCTTCGGTCCGCTCATGTTCGGGACCAAAATGGCGCGTGTTGAGATCAAGCGCCAGGCGCAACTGCTCTTGTGCTTCGTCATGACGGCCCTGCATTTCCAGGGTTCGCGCCAGGTTGGACCGGGCAATGCCCTCCAGCGGTGATTCATTGACCGCGGTTACGCGCACCGCTTCCTCGAACCAGGTGGCGCTTTCCTCGAGCCGTCCCTCATCTCTAAGCGCACTGGCCAGGCCATTGGCCAGGTAAGCCATGTGAATGGCATCTTCATCCACGGTCAGGCGTGTCAGTTCCATGGTGGACGTGAATACATCTATGGCCTCCGCGGTTTCACCGGCACGCTGCAATACCCCGGCCAGGTTGGTCAGCATCGACAAGGTCTGCGGATGGGTCTCACCAAAGGCCTGAGCATGCAGAGCACTGGCCCGGCGCATCAGTTCAGCGGCTTCTGCCAATTCACCCGCATGAAGCAATTCCAGGGCCAGATCATTCTTGCGACGCGCCACCATGCCGTGATCATCCCCCAGCACGGCCAGTGACATATCCAGACCTTCGCGCATGTGGGCAATACCCTGCTCGCGATCCGGGTGGGTGATTCCGAAATAGTGCAGCGCACGAGCCAGGTCTTCGTGCGGGGGTTGATAGTGGGACTGCCAGATCTCCAGAACTCGCCCAAACTGCTGATTCAGATCATGGGTGCGCGGATCAGCGGCAGGCAAACGAATTTGATACAGGTAAGCTCGGGCAAAAAGCACTTCGGCCACTTCAGTGGATTCTTCACCATGTTCCAGCCGATAGACTGCCTCCAATTCATCAAGCAGTGCTTCGGCCCGATCCCATTCCCCGATCGAACCCAGGGCCTGGGCCAGTTGCGCCTGCAGGGTCAGGGTGCGCTCATCGTCAAGACCCAGCTCGGCACGCGCCAATGTCCAAGCTTCGTCGAATACATCGGCCGCCGGCGCCCAGTCGCGCAACTTCTCATAGGCCTCGCCGATCACCTCGAGCAACTGCAAACGTGCCAACGGCTCGTCAGCCAGTTCCGAGCGTACGTGCTCCAGGTACTGGGCCAGGCGATCGCCAACGGTCATCAGTTGCTCCACCCCGACCTGGTCGACGTTGGCGATCTGGACCATGCCGGTCATGACTTCGGTCAATCGCGCATTGCGTTCAGCGCTGGCCAGCGCGCGGTTGCGTTCCTCGGCCAGGTCATGGGCCTGCAGGCCAATGGCCACGGCCGAGCCCACCACCAAGGCAAAGACCAGCCCGGTCACCGACACGGCGACCCGGTAACGACGCAGGAACTTGCCCGCACGATATCGCCGTGTTCCGACCCGGGCCTTGACAGGACGGTGCTCTCGATACCGCTGCAAATCCTCGACCAGCTCAGCCACGCCGCCGTAACGGTCGGCGGGCCGCTTGGCCAGCGCGGTCAGAACGATACTGTCCAGATCACCCCGCAATTGGGGGGCAAATGGGCCTCTGCGAGTACTGGGGGGAGGCGGGTCGGTCTCACAGATCGTGCGAACCAGGTGCATGGGGCTGGAATCATTGACCTGGTATGGTGCTGCATCGCACAGCAGGCGATACAGTAGCAGGCCGAGCTGATAGACCTCCGAGGCCATCGTCACCGGCTCACCGGCCACCTGTTCGGGGCTGGCATATTCCGGCGTCAGCCAGCGATTGGTGGTCTGGGTGATAGAAGTCTGGCCGGAGTCATCCAGACTTTCCTGTACACGGGCCAACCCGAAGTCCAGCACCTTGACCCAACCGACATCGGTCACCATGATATTCGAGGGTTTGATATCGCGATGTAGCACCAGTCGGCCGTGGGCATACTCGATCGCCGCACAGACCTGCTCGAACAAATCCAGGCGCTGCGCTAGATCCAGCTTGCACGTTTCAACATGGCGATCGATGCGATCCCCTTCGACATACTCCATGGCAAACCACGGCCGCCAGTCCTCGGTCATACCGCCGTCGATCAAGCGGGCGATGCCGGGATGGTCCAGGCGAGCCAGCGCATCGCGCTCACGCTGGAATTGGCGATAGTTGTCCGGCCCCGGACGGGCCCCGGCCATGATCTTGAGCGCCACCTGCTGCTCGAAACCGCCTTCGACCCGGCGAGCCAGGTAGACCGCGCCCATGCCACCTGCGCCCAGGGCATGTTCAATTTCAAAGGGCCCGATCCGCGCACCCGGACCAATATCGCCCACTTCGGCCAGGCTGGCAGCTACCCCCTCGACCCAATCGGGATCCGCCAGCGGCGCCCTGGCCAGAACATCAGCCTCACCACTGGCATGACGCAACAAGCGATTGGCCATGGCCTGATCACCCGGCACCGATTTTCCCCCGCCCTCGAGTTGCTCGGACAGCCAACGGTCCATGGCGCGCAACTCTTCCAGAGATTTTTTCATTGGTTGGCCAGGCCCATGGTCAGCATTCCGTTTGATGACATTCAGTATACTGAGCTCAGCAGTGCAGGCAATGTTTCACTATGAACAACGCTCAGACCATCACCCGGATGTTGCACGAATGTCGTGCCAGCGATGACCCGACGGCCAGCTTCGATGCCTTGATTCCGCTGGTCTACGATGACCTCAAGCAAGTCGCCCGCCAGCAACTTCGGCGCCTGCGGCCGGGACAGACCATCAACACCACCGGCCTGGTCAACGACAGTTACGCAAAGCTCAAGGCCAGCGCCGACCTGGACTGGACCGACCGGCAGCATTTTTTCGCGATCGCTGCCCGGGCAATGCGCCAGATCGTGGTCGATCATGCCCGCAGCCTGATGACCCACAAGCGCGATGGGCAGATCGTCGCCATCGACCTAGAAAACCTGCCCACCGTCACCGAACAGCGTGCCGAGCAGATCGTTTACATCGACCAGTTGCTCGACCAGCTCGAATCCATCAACCCGGACCTGACCCGCACCTTCGAATGCACCTACTTTGCCGGTTACACCCAGGAAGAAGCCGCCGAAATGCTGCACATTTCGGTGCGCACCGTTCAGCGCCGCTGGACCCAGGCCTGTGCCTGGCTGCGCGAGCTGGCCAATCAGGGCTCTGAATAAGGTACTGGCTAAATCCAATCCTTGAGCTGACGAATCACTCGTCGACGATGCATCAGGTCCATGTGACTGGTTCGACAGACCACGAGCTGGTGTTCAGGCCGCGCCGGTACCTGCAGTTCAGATACGGGATGTCGGCCCAGAGCGCTGGGAACCGTCACCAGACCATCACCGATGGTTTTCGAACGAAGCGAGCCCTGGCGTTGGTCAAGCGTGGCGGCGACGACGTAATGCCTGACGTGATCGGCCCTTTCAAGCGCCCGGCGATGGTCCTGCGACGGCTCGAATCGATTCCGATCCTGCCAGTCCTCCCGGCACAGGTTGCCGTATCGCAGGTCGGTGATGCCGGCCGAACGCAAACGTCCCAGACGGGTAAACGGTGCACTGTACGGACTGATACCCAGCAAGCGTTCCAGACCATGACCAATGCGTTCGAGCGGCGCGCCATGATGCGGGCTGCCCAGGGACATGATGGCTGAAAGCGACTCGATCCAGTCGCGTCCTTCGACTGCACCATGATGACCGGCGCTGCGCGCAATCAGGCCACCCATGCTGTGTCCGAGCAGAACGATTTCATCGACCGGCACCGGCCAGGCCTGGACCAGGCGTTCCAGTTGCACGGCCAGTTCCTCGCCATTGCAGGAAATATGTCGGCCGCTGTTGTAGCGCAGAAATACAGGCGTAAATCCGCGGGTACGCGCTAACGCCTCGGGAAGACTGTCGCCCGTTGCAGGTTGAATCCAGTGGCGCTCGTTCAGGCACAGGCCATGCAGGCTGACCAGCAGCCTTGATCCGACCTTTTCTGCTACCCGATCCGGCACGCCTTCATCCAGATCCAGCACAACTCCATCGACCAGAAATCGCATGTCAATGGCCAGCGGATTGCCCCGAGCTTCCAGATGATCGCCCAGCACGCCATTGAGCACACTCAAAAGCTGTTCACGCTGGAGTCGGGTCCGCCCGATCGGCATGGCCGGACCGAATCGGTCCAGCGCCAGTCCAACACCGGTGCCGGCCAGGCCGGCGATGGTGCGAATGGAGCGATAAACCAGCCCGGTGATGCCGCGCGTGGTTCCGGACGCGCCCGAGCCCACCGGGGGCGAGACGCGGGCAATGCTGTGGTGAAGCTGCTCGACGAGGCGGCTGACCTCGACCACCCCATCGGCAGCCAGCATGCTCAGTCCACGCAAATCAGAGGGCGCCAATTCGGCGCTGGAGGAATTCATCGATACAGGACCAGTCAATTTCAGCTCTTGATCATACATCTCGATTGCCGGCCCAAACGTACTGAACCTGAAAATAGTACTATTATCTAGCTTATCTAGCTATCTTGATGGACAAATCGCCATGACCTGGAAACTTGCCGACGCCAAGAATCGATTCAGCGAGGTCGTTCGCAAGGCGCTCGATGAAGGCCCGCAACGGATCACCCGCCGCGACGATGCCGTGGTTGTACTGTCCGAGGCGGATTATCAACGGCTGACCGGCGAACGGCCGGGCTTGCGAGACTACTTGCTTGGCCCGGGCCCCAGCCTCGAAGGTGTTGACCTTGCGCGCGATCGCTCTGCTTCACGAGAGGTTTCCTTGTGAATGTGTTGCTCGACACCTGCGTGATCTCCGAGGTTCGTCACCCCAAGGGCAACCCACGGGTCCGCGAAGCGCTAGAACAACACCGCGACGAAGAATTATTTCTCAGTGTCTTGACGGTCGGCGAACTTCAAAAAGGAGTGGCGCTACTCGACGAAGGACGTCGCAAGCGCGATCTGGAGGCCTGGATTAGCGGCCTTGCCCACCACTTTGCCGACCGGATCGTGGCAATTGATGATCAGGTCGCGATCATCTGGGGCGAAATCACTGCGGCAGCGCACGCCAACGGCCGAGTCATTCCGGCCGTCGATGGCCTGATTGCCGCCACCGCACTCCGCCACGGACTGGCCTTGATGACCCGCAACGTCGATGATTTCGCCGCCACCGGCATTCGCCTGATTAATCCATGGGCGGCGCCGGGAGTGCATGATTCCCGCTAACTAATCATTTTCCGGATCGCTCTCGAATCGATCAAGGAAAATCGGATCAGGCACGTTACTGGGGTTGATCCAGAATTCGTCAATCCAAACCGACCCACCGGAAGCGGTCACAGTAGCCCGGACAGCGTAAGGGAAAAAGTCCTCCTCATTGGATACCTTGTCCGGCCTGGCCAAAAGGCAATCGCCGCCGGTCTCGAGCTGCCCGACCACGTTATCGTTTTCATCATAGAAGGTAATCTCTCCCTCAGCGGTGACTCCCTCATGGGCGAAATGAAACTCTACTTCGTTCACCCCGTCCTCGAAGGTAATCTCCAGTGTTCCACCAATTGGAACCCGATAGGCATGCGTGCCGGTTGCATAACAATCGATAAGACCGGCCGAAACGCAGCCATCGCCACCGTCGAAAAATGCACCGCAGACAGCGTCAGTCGCAGTCGGGCACTCACTACTGGGAAATTCAAGTAGACAGGCCGGAAGCAGAGTGCTCGACCGAGTTTCCGCCGAGCCCCATGCGTTGAAAGGCTCATTTCCTGGTCCATTTGCGTAGGCCAACCCTGCCAGGCCCATGATCATGACTGCGATTGTGACTACTTTTTTCATGTCTCTCCTCGTTGGTTGATTGGAATCCGAATCGAACTGGTCACCACCGGCTCAGCAGTCGGCCATGAAGCACCATACCGAAACAAAGAGTCCTTCTAGTAATTCCAACGTGAACCGCGAGGATTTGTGCCAGATGGGTCAGCACCACGAAAAATTCTAACAAGCTGCCCCCACCCCGCCTACTGCAGCGCCACCAGGTCTTGAGTCTAAACAATTCGAATCATATATAGCTTTTTATGGCTATACATGCGGTGGCACAAATTCAGGGATTTCGACGCTGTAGGGTAGTAGGAGTGTGATTCAAGGAGAAATCGGAGCCAGGCGTATCTTTATGGCTACCGCTTTGCCATCTCGGCGGCAATCATGCGCGCATTGTCATCCCCGCTTTCGAGTTCCTCGACGATGCTTTGATGGGTCTCGGCATCGCGCTCCTGGCTCAACTTGAACGCGGCCTTGATCTCAGTGACTTCGATCTCGAAGCCGACAATCATGTTCATCATCTTGTCAGTGAATGTTGACGGAAGATTGTCGAAAACGGTCGGTGATTGCTCGTCGTTGTTCTCGAAATGCAACGAGGTTTTTCGAAGCACAGCCTTCAATCCATCCCGGTTCAAAAAGCGGATCACGCCCCGGGCGTGCACGCTCATATAGTTCCAGGTCGAGGCGACGCGTGGGTTGGCGTACCAGGTGGCGCTCACATAGGTATGCGGGCCATTGAACACCACCAGCACATGCTTATTGCCGCTGAATGCCTTGTGGTGATCGGTGCCCTTCATGATGTGCCCGGACAGTACGATTCGATCACCTTCTCGTTCAGCAAAGACCGGCGTCTGGGTGGCGACCGGTCTCTTGTTCGAATCACATCCGGTCAGGAAAGCGAATGGGTGGCGTTCGATGAACGCCATGATGACGCCCTCATCGTGCTCCCTGTAAAAAGGAAGATCGTACATCGAAAATCTCTATTGATGGTTCGAACCAGTCTCGTATCCTCTCACGACATAGGGCCGGTTGGTTATGAAAATCCTGCTGATGCCTACCGGGAGATCACACCTGGCGGGATTCTTCGAAATTCTCGTATACATAAATTAGGACCCACGGAGAGTCACCATGTTGTCGAGAGTGATCATTGTCTGCCTTCTTGCATTCATCCTTGCAGCGTGTGGCGCGGATGAAACGCCGCCACCGCAGGCTGCTGATGAGGCCAATGCCGCTGAGCAGCAGAGCCCCGCCGCAGCGCAAGCGGAGCCGGAAGAAGAGCCCCCGATGTCGGAGTTTCTGGCCGACAGCCTGCATCCCATCGAGCCGGCCGCGCCGGGTCGGTTCCGGCTGGAGGTGACCGGCGAGGTTCACGAGGGCGAGCTGAGCAGTTGCGGCTGGTCGATGCGTACCGACGAAGGCGCCAACCAGGATCGTTTTGCCGCCGCGGCCGACTGGCTGGCCGAGGACGGGCGACGCCTGTCCCTGGAAATGTGGCGCTTCGTTTCGCACGATGACTTCTTCTGGAACGCCAATCATGGCCACGAATCCGAGCGTGTTCGGCTGCTGCTTCGCACCGGCGGCGATGACCCGGTCTCGATGATGGTCGGGATCCGTCCCCGACCAGGCGCTGATCCCATCTGGCGATGGGGCGCGGGCGACATGCCGGCCGTTCATGTGTCCGCTGAAGGCCCGCAGGCCACGGTAGTCGGCGAACTGGACGGCCCGGACACCGATGGCGGCAGCCCGCTCACTGGCCCCTTCGAACTGGCCGTGCACTGCGAGGAAGACTAATTAAGTCCTGAACTACCAGGCGTCGACCTGCAGGTTCTCGAGTCGCTGGAACCCGCGCAAGCTCAGCCAGATAACGAGACACAATCATGCCTGCCCGTTCAGCGCGCCGGAGAAGTGACTCTGCCTGCCCGCTTTCCAGCTCTTTGTTCCCCGATTCGGTAAAGTTTCTGGGCCGCCTCCAGCCACTCGAGTCGCTGTTTGGGTGACTTGCGAATGAAATCATCTCTGGCCAATCGCATTGCCTCATCAAAACTGCCCGTAAGTGTGCTGTCTTGTTCTGTCAGGCCTTCTTTCATTTGGCCCCTCTCAAGCGCTTCAGAGCAGCGATGTCTTCCAGGTCATGATCTCGTCCGGCACGGCTCTTCATTTCGATCAAGTGCTCGACACTGGCAATGCGGACCTCATATCCACCCAAATCCACAATCTCAGACAATGCCAACAACTCTTCGAAATCCATCGGATACTCGACAAACAGATCGATGGTCGGCAGCTCGTTACTCGAATCCCACATGGAGAATACCTGCATGCCCTTCTCACGAATCCAGGACTCACGCTGACCGGAATCAGCAAAGCCCTCCGCTCGAACCGGAACGCGAGGACGATAGCCAAGCTGTTCCATTGCTCTGATCGCTGACCTGGCAGACTCAGGCTTCAGCTCAACCACCAGGTCGACATCATGGGTCAGTCGATTGACCCCATGAAGAACCGCAGCGAGTCCGCCAACAATGACGTAACGACAACCACTCTCGTTCAGAGCACGAAAAATTCGATCATGCAGCATGACTACATATTCCGCCGGTACTCCCCGCCGACCTGATACAACGAATGACTGATCTGCCCCAATGAACATCGTTTAACCGCTTCCATCAGGGCTTCAAACGTATTGCCGCGCTTTCTGGCGACATCCTGCAATTGTTTGAGCACGGCGGGCGAATGCTCGGTGTTGCGAGCCTGGAAAGCGCCCACATTTCTGACCTGCTGCTGCTTTTCTTCCTCGGTGGAACGGGCCAGTTCGATCTCACCGCTTTCCTGAGCCTCACCTTCGGGCGGGAGGAAGGTGTTGACGCCGATCAGCGGCAGTGAGCCGTCATGTTTCTTGTGCTCGTAGTAGAGCGATTCTTCCTGGATCTTGCCGCGCTGGTACATGGTATCCATCGCACCAAGCACGCCGCCGCGCTCGGAAATGCGTTCGAACTCCTTGTAGACCGCTTCCTCGACCAGGTCGGTGAGCTGGTCGATGATGAAGCTGCCCTGCCAGGGATTCTCGCAATAGTTCAGGCCCATTTCCTTGTTGATGATCATCTGGATGGCCACCGCCCGGCGAACCGATTCCTCGGTCGGGGTGGTAATGGCCTCGTCGTAGGCATTGGTGTGCAGGCTGTTGCAGTTATCGAAGATGGCGTAGAGCGCCTGCAGGGTGGTCCGGATATCATTGAACTGGATTTCCTGGGCGTGCAGCGAGCGGCCCGAGGTCTGGATGTGATACTTCATCATCTGCGAGCGGCGGTTGGCGCCGTAGCGCTCGTGCATGGCGCGCGCCCAGATACGCCTGGCCACCCGGCCGATCACCGAGTATTCCGGGTCCATGCCATTGGAAAAGAAGAACGACAGGTTGGGGGCAAAGTCATTGATGTCCATGCCCCGGGCCAGGTAGTACTCGACGATGGTAAAACCATTCGACAGGGTAAAAGCCAATTGGCTGATCGGGTTGGCACCGGCCTCGGCGATGTGATAGCCGGAAATCGACACCGAGTAGAAGTTCCTGACCTTGTTGTCGATGAAGTACTGCTGGATATCGCCCATCATGTGCAGGGCGAACTCGGTCGAGAAAATACAGGTGTTCTGGGCCTGGTCTTCCTTCAGGATATCGGCCTGAACCGTGCCGCGTACGACCTTGAGCGTTTCGGTCTTGATGTTTTCAT
Organism: Gammaproteobacteria bacterium; assembly: GCA_003561495.1. Lineage (GTDB taxonomy): Bacteria > Pseudomonadota > Gammaproteobacteria > Xanthomonadales > Wenzhouxiangellaceae > Wenzhouxiangella. The sequence continues at coordinate 4,782 of PWWM01000177.1, read as the reverse complement.
AAGTTTCGGCATCGATGAGTTGATCACCGGTCACACCCAGCAGTCCAAGCCCCAGACCATCGTTGGTCTTGGGCATCTGACCGGTGTATTCGGGCAGGTCATCATGCAGTAACTCGGCGCGCTTTTTCTCCGCCTCGTCCCAGCGACCGGTTTCCTTCAGGTGCTTTTCGACCTGCTGATCGATCGCGGTGTTCATGAACATCGCCATCAGCATCGGCGCCGGACCGTTGATGGTCATGGACACCGAGGTGGTCGGATCGCACAGGTCAAAGCCCGAGTAAAGCTTTTTCATGTCATCGAGCGTGGCGATCGACACACCGGAATTGCCGACCTTGCCGTAGATGTCGGGCCGCTCATGCGGATCCTCGCCGTACAAGGTGACCGAATCAAAGGCCGTTGATAACCGCTTGGCCGGCTGCCCTTCCGAAACATAGTGAAAACGCCGGTTGGTGCGCTCGGGCGTACCCTCCCCGGCAAACATCCGAATGGGATCTTCATTGGTGCGCCGGTAGGGATACACCCCGCCCGTATACGGATAATGACCGGGCAGATGTTCCTTCATCAGAAACACCAGCAGATCGCCCCAGTCGGAAGTCTGCGGCGCGGCGATCTTGGGAATCTGCAGCCGCGACAATGATTCGCGATAATTCGAACCGGTGATGGTCTTGCCGCGCACTTCGTAGCTGTATTCGTCGGCTTCGACCGAGGCTTTAAGCTCGGGCCAGCTTTTGAGCAGATCGCGAGCATGCTCGGGAATCGCCTTGACGGCTTCGGTATAGCGTTGCAGGAGATTGGCAGCTACTGCGGTATCGGAAGTTTCGGTGTTGGACGGTTTCCGGTTTCCGGTTTCCGGTTTCCGGTCGTTTTCGGGGAGTGTCAGGGGTGCCGGAAGGTCGTCGACTTTGAGCTCCCGCAGCACCTCCCAGTAATGCTGGGCGCGACGGGCTTCCTCAGCCCACTTGAGCGTGTTCTCGTTGATTCCCCTGCCCTGCTCGGCAATCTCGGCCAGGTAGCGCACCCGCTTGCCGGGAATCAGCACCGATGGCTTCGGCTCCTTGTCCCCCAACTCCACTTCCGGCGCAAAATCACACCGATCGCCCCCGAACCCCCTTTCACCTTTTACCTTTTCCCTTTCACCGCTCTCCCGCAACAAACGGCAGAGGTTCAAAAACATCCAGGTCACCCCCGGATCATTGAACTGGCTGGCAATGGTCGGATACACCGGCACATCCTCATCGGCCAGATCAAAGGCCAGCCGATTGCGCTTCCATTGCTTGCGCACATCACGAAGCGCATCCTTCGCGCTCTGGCGGTCGAACTTGTTCAACACCACCAGCTCGGCAAAGTCCAGCATGTCGATCTTTTCGAGCTGACTGGCCGCACCGTAGTCGGAAGTCATCACATAGACCGGAAAATCGACCAGATCGACGACCTCGGAGTCGGACTGACCGATCCCGGCCGTTTCCAGGATGACCAGATCAAAGCCGGACGTCTTCAGACAGGCCAGGCAGTCGCCGACCACTTCCGATACCGCCAGATGCTGGCGGCGCGTGGCCATGGAGCGCATGAACACCCGCTCCGAACGCAGCGAATTCATGCGAATGCGATCCCCGAGCAGCGCACCACCGGTGCGCCGGCGCGTCGGATCCACCGCCAGCACCGCAATCTTCATCTCGGGGAAAAACTGCAGGAACCGATTGAGCAACTCATCAGTCACCGAAGACTTGCCCGCCCCACCGGTGCCGGTCAGACCGACGACCGGGATCCCATTGGCCTGCGCGCCCTCCTTGCGAAGCCGCGCCAGCTCATGCTCCGAAATGGAGCCGTTCTCGATCGCCGACAGCACCGCAGCAATCCGACCAGCCTCGTTCTCCGTCTCCCGTCTCCCGTCTCCCGTCTCCCGGTCAGCACGCGCCTCGCGCGTTCTGGCCACAAGATCCTCAATCATCTCCGCCAACCCCATCTTCATCCCGTCCTCCGGGTGATAAATGCGATTGACCCCGTGATTCTGAAGCTCACGGATCTCCTCGGGGGTAATCGTCCCACCGCCACCACCGAACACCTGGATGTGGGAAGCGCCCTGCTCGGCGAGCATGTCGACCATGTATCGGAAATACTCGTTGTGCCCGCCCTGGTAGGAACTGACCGCAATGCCGTCGGCATCCTCACAGATGGCCGCGCGCACGATATCGGCCACCGAACGGTTGTGCCCGAGATGCACGACCTCGCACCCCTGGGCCTGTATCAACCTACGCATCAGGTTGATGGCCGCATCATGACCATCAAAAAGACTGGCGGCGGTCACGAATCGCAGGGGCGTGTCGTGCTCGACGGCCTGGGCATGGGAGAGAGACTCAGCTTTGGTGGACATGACGATTCCGGGCTGCAAACGGTCGGGAATCCTGCATTTTAGCGTTTCTGCCCAGATCAGGTGGCCTGGAACAGGAACTGACATCGGCCGGCAAACAACGAAACTTGTAAAAGATGAGGATTCTAAGCACAATATGCCATTATCGTAGGGCGGCCCTTCAACTGTGCTTGTGTCGCTCCATAGTGATTTGATAATCTCGACCAGTGGACAGATAACCCAACCACCCACACCATGAACGATATCGCTCACAATGCAAGCATGACCGACCTTCGGCCCCCACCCGAAGAAATGGCGCGCCATGCTGAGCAGGCCGCACAGTTTCTCAAACTGATGGCCAACCCGCATCGCCTGATGGTACTGTGCCACCTGCTGGAACAAGAAATGTCGGTCGGCGAACTCAATGAGCACCTGCCGCTTAGCCAGTCCGCGCTGTCACAGCACCTGGCGGTCTTGCGCAACAGCGGCCTGGTCACCACACGCCGCGAGCAACAGACCATCTTTTACTCGCTGGCCAGCGGCAAGGTACAGGCGGTCATGGAGGTTCTGTACGAGCAGTTCTGTCGTCCCGAAGTTTGAGTCGCAGCCATACCCTCCATCCAGTCCAGCTCAGGCTGACCATTGCAGCCAGCAATGCGCCTGCCCGCAGCAGAACCTCAAGCTCAATCCCCGCCACCGTTGCATTGATCCCGGTCAACCGCAAACCGGTCACCAAACTCAACAATAGGAAAGTAACCACCAACGAGAGATAATAGCTCTGACGTCGGCGGATCCCCAGCATGACGAACACGGCCAGGTGTACCACAAAAATGAACAAAAGAACGGTCAAGGTCGAAGTGCTCACCCTCGGGCATGCTACACGGTTCATTCTCGCACTGTTCGCCTGGCTGGGAGTCGCAACCTGTCTCCATGCAGCGGAAACCGATTCGAAAACTTCCACATGGTCCCTGAGCGGCGATCTGCGAACGGGCTACACGGCAAGCTGGCGAGATTCACGAACGGGTCAAAGCAGCAATGACGACAACGTGCGGGCACGGGCACGGGTTCGCCTGAGCCGCAAGTTTGCCGGCCGGTGGCAGGTCAGCACACGGATTGGCGGCTCTTATGCCAGCGACCAGGACGGATTCGATGTCTACCTGCGTCATCATCGACCCGGGCCGACCTCGGTCAATCCGGGTGACACGACCCTGGATGAGTTTGTCCTGAGCTACACCAACCCTTAAGCCGGATGGAGCATGCGCGCCGGTCGCTTTCACACCAGCTTCAAAATTCCGGCCGTGCCCGACAAGAGCCTGGACCGCAATGATGCCTCCAATTTCAATCTAGGCTGGACCGACGGCGTGCACTTGACTGTTCCCGTCCATGAGCACTGGCGCGCCCACCTAGTCGGCCAATTCAACAGTCGCCAAGGCAATGGTAACACCACCCGCCCGCCGCTGGACTTTTCCGATACCGGCAGCCGGGCGAGCGTGTTTGCCGCGCTGGAGGCCAGCGAAAATCCGGGGCCAGTGATTCAGCGCATGCTCGCTCTGACCTGGATGCCGGACAGCCTGGCCACAGAGGGCGTGGCCAGCGAACAACGTTCCGATTACATTACAGTCACCGTGAAGACCGCCGCCGCTTGGCCCCTGGGTCACACCGGTACCCGTCTGATCGCAGCTGGAGAAGTCGGCCACGCAATCAACCGGCCCAATCGAACCACCGTAGGCCTGACCGGTGACCATGAAGTTTCCGGCAATGGCTTCCAGGCCGGCCTGAGCCTCTATGACATTCGCCCGAACCATCACCTCGGCCTGGTTTACGGCCGCACCCAGGCCGGCTGGCTGATTTCCAACGATTACCGCAACAACGACGAGCTGGCCGAACTGCGCTACCAGCACCGCTTCAACCCCGACCTGACAATGGAGATCCGCTACCGCTGGCGCCGCGAACTGGAACTGCCCGCCGACACCCACCGTCCCCGCCGCGACCGCGACTTCTACATCCGGGCCACCCTCCGCTTCTAACCCTTTCACCTTTCACCTTTCACCTTCTCCTCCTTGACAAAACCAATCCCGGCCTTTATATTAGTGTTCACTACATTAGTGCTAACCGGAGCCAAACCAATGGGCCATCAACTCGCCCTGTTCAGCATGAAACATCGTTACTGGGTATTTGCCGGTGTTGCCGTGCTGGCCATCGTACTCGGACTGATGTTTCCGAAAATCACGATTGACACCGATCCGGAGAACATGCTGCCGGTCGACCAGGCCGACCGCGTCGAACACAACCGCATCAAGGAGCTGTTCGATCTCTACGACATGATCGTGGTCGGTATCGTCAACCGCGACCATCCCGAAGGCGTGTTCAATCCGGCATCTCTGAAGAATCTTCATGAACTGACCCGCGAAATCGAGCGCATCGATGGCGTGGTG
>PWWM01000151.1 GCA_003561495.1 Gammaproteobacteria bacterium | reverse complement strand
TGATTGCCGGGCTGGGTATAGCCATCGAAACGTGTCTGAAGGAAGCACTGGCCAGCCGATCCCGGGCCGCCATGGCCTTGTCCGGCGGCGGCACGCCGATGCCGCTGTATGCCGCGCTTTCCCAATGTTCGCTGGACTGGTCGAAGGTCGAGGCCGTACCCACCGATGAACGCTGGGTGCCTCTGGCCCACGCGGCCAACAACCAGGGTCAGATCCGCCGGCAGATGATCGGTTGCGACATCCGGCTGCTGGGCCTGGTTCCGGATGCGCCCGGCTCCGGGCCGGATCCGGCCACTGCCCGCTCCAACCTTGCCGGTCTGGCGGATCCATTCGATGTGGTCATCGTGGGCATGGGCGGCGATGGGCACTTCGCCTCGCTGTTTCCGCATTCTCCGGTCCTGGTCAAGGGGCTTGACCCCGATAGTCGGGAAAGCGCACTGGTCGTCACCCCCGACCCGCTGCCGCCCGAAGCCCCGTTCCCGCGCATCAGCCTGACCTTGTCGAAACTGCTGGCCACCCGCGAACTGATGCTGCTGATCACCGGCGAAAACAAGCGCCAGGTATTGGAGACCGCTGCCGGTCCCGATGCCGATGCCAAAGAGCTGCCGATCGCAGCCCTGATCCGTGCTGCCGGCGATCGCCTCAAGGTCTACTGGAGCCCCTGACATGGCACTGAATCCCGTCATCAAAAGAGTCACCGAGCGCATTGCCCAACGCAGCCGGCACCTGCGCTCGGATTATCTTGCCCGCATCGACCAGGCGCGCGACCAAGGCACGGCCCGCAGCCGGATCAGTTGCGGCAACCTGGCCCATGCCTTTGCCGCATCGGGTGAAGATAAGGCCGTACTCAAAGCCATGAAACGCCCTAACATCGGCATCGTTTCGGCCTACAACGACATGCTCTCGGCCCACCAGCCGTTCGACAAGTTTCCCGGCCTGATCAAGCTGGCCGCGCAGGCCCAAGGCTGCACCGCCCAGTTCGCCGGCGGCGTGCCGGCCATGTGCGACGGGGTCACCCAGGGTCAGCCGGGCATGGAGCTCTCGCTGTTCTCGCGCGATGTGATCGCCCAGGCCACCGCCGTGGCCCTGTCGCACAACACCTTCGATGCCGTGGTCATGCTGGGGGTGTGCGACAAGATCGTGCCGGGGCTGATCATGGGTGCCTTGGCCTTCGGGCATTTGCCGGTGATCCTGATCCCGGCCGGGCCCATGCCGTCGGGCCTGCCCAATAGCGAAAAGGCGCGCATTCGCAAGCTGCATGCCGAAGGCAAGGCCGGCCGCGAGGACCTGCTGGAGGCCGAGGCCGCCTCCTACCATTCGCCCGGCACCTGCACCTTCTACGGCACGGCCAACTCCAACCAGATGCTGATGGAAGTGATGGGCCTGCACCTGCCCGGCGCGGCCTTCATCAATCCCAACACCCCGCTTCGGGATGCGCTGACCCTGGCCGCGGCCGAGCGCGCCTGCCACATCAGTGCTGAAGGTCAGCAATACACGCCCATCGGCCGCAGCGTGGATGAGAAAGCCCTGGTCAATGCCATGGTCGGCCTGGCCGCTACCGGGGGCTCGACCAATCATGCCATTCACCTGGTGGCCATGGCGCGCTCAGCCGGGATCGTGATCAACTGGGACGACCTGGACGAGATCTCGCGCGCCACGCCCTTGCTGGCCCGTCTATATCCAAACGGCCAGGCTGATGTCAATCACTTCCATGCCGCCGGCGGCATGGCGCTGATGATCCGCGAACTGCTCGATGCCGGATTGCTGCATGCCGATATCCGCTGCATCCATGGCGGTGATCTCAATGACCAGGCCTGCGAACCTTTTCTGCAGGGTGATCAACTCCGCTGGCGCAGAGGCGCCGGACCCTCGCTGGATACCGAAATCGTGCGCCCGGTATCTGAACCGTTCTCAACCGAAGGCGGTATTCGGCTGGTCCAGGGCAATCTGGGACGGGCCATTGTCAAGATTTCCGCGGTCGCGCCCGAACACCGCCGCATCGAGGCGCCGGCCAGAATCTTCGATGCTCAGGATGATTTGCTCGAAGCGTTCAACAACGGTGAACTGGATGGCGATTTCGTGGCGGTGATCCGCGGCCAGGGTCCGAAGGCCAACGGCATGCCGGAGTTGCACAAGCTCACTCCCACCCTGCAGGTGCTCCAGGACCGCGGTCAACGGGTGGCGCTGCTGACCGATGGGCGCATGTCGGGCGCCTCGGGCAGTGTGCTGGCCGCCATCCATGTGGTGCCCGAGGCGGTTGCCGGCGGGATGATCGGCAAGCTGCGCGACGGCGACCCGGTCGTCATTGATGCCGAGTGCGGTGTCATTGAAACATCGGTTGACGAGGACATTCTTGCCGCACGAGCAAACTTCGAGGTCAACGCCCAACGCTTCCACTTCGGCACCGGTCGGGAACTGTTCGGCCACGCGCGCGCGCATGTCAGCCAGGCCGAACAGGGCGCCTCCATCCTGTTCGATGCCGACGAGGATGATCAATGATGAATACCCCGGTGCTGGTCGGCGATATCGGCGGCACCAATGCCCGTTTCGCCCTGGCCGAGCCGGGTGAGCATCGACCGCGCCTTATCAAGCCGCAAACCCTGCCCACGGCCGACTTCGCCAGCCTGCAACAGGCCGCCGGTCATTACCTGGCCGGAATTGGAATTCAACCGGAAAAAGCCGCCATCGCGGTGGCCAGCCCGGTGCGTGGCGATGAGATTCGCCTGACCAACAGGGCCTGGTCGTTCAATCGCAGCGAGCTGGCCGAGGCGCTGGGCTTGAAGCATCTCACCGTACTCAACGACTTCGGCGCCACCGCCAGGGCGGTGGCCGCGCTCGAGACGGGCGAGTTCGAGTCCCTGAACGGGCCGGAAAGAAATCCACTGCAAGCGCCGATCAGTGTCATCGGGGCAGGTACAGGCCTGGGCATGGCTTTGCTGGTCGACTGTCCGGCCCATCAGTGGCGGGTGGTCGAGACCGAGGGCGGCCATATCAGCTATGCGCCGCTGGGTAGCGAGGAGCGCCGGATTCATGATTGGCTCAGCGCCCGCCATGGTCGGGTGTCGGTCGAGCGCGCCCTGTCCGGGTCGGGGCTTGCCAAGATTCATGCTGCGCTGGCCGGCGATCCGCCCGGCAAGAGTGATTGGCCGGATCAGAGCTTGCGCGATCCAGCCGATATCGTGGCTGCTGCCATCGCCGGCGAAGACCGTGCGGCCCGCGAAGCGCTGGCCCGCTTCTGTGCCATTCTCGGCAGCGTGGCCGGCGATGCCGCCCTGATCCACGGCGCAGCCACGCTGGCGATTTCAGGCGGCATCGTGCCGCGCTTCATCCCGTTTCTGAAATCCAGCGCCTTCCGCGAACGATTTCTGGACAAGGGACGCTTCGCCGCCCACCTCGAGCAGGTCCAGATCATCGTCGTCACGCACCCCGAACCGGGCCTGCTGGGCGCGGCACTGTGCCTCTGTGGTGAATTCTAAGGTTTTCTCATGAGAGACGATATCGATACCAGCAAGTTGTTTGCCGCTACCGTGGTGATCCCGGTCATACGCATCGATTCCGCCGACCAGGCCGTGCAACTGGCCCACACGCTTGTCGACGCCGGATTGTGCCTGCTGGAAATCACGCTCAGAACACCGGCGGCTTTGGATGCCATTGCCCGTATCGCCGCCGAGGTGCCTGATGCAGTGGTGGGTGCGGGTACCGTGCTGTCGGCGCAGGATCTCGACCGCGCAGCCCGCGCCGGCGCCCGCTTCGCCATCTCGCCGGGCTGTACCGAAAGCCTGTATCGGGCCAGCGCCGATGCGCCCCTGCCGCTGATCCCGGGCGTGTCCACGGCTTCGGAGATCATGCTCGGCATGGAGCATGGCCATGATCACTTCAAGTTCTTCCCGGCCGAGGCCGCGGGCGGTCCGGCCATGTTGCGCGCTTGGGCCGGGCCCCTGCCGCAGGCCAGCTTTGTGCCCACCGGCGGCATCACGGCGGAAAAGGCCGCCGATTACCTGGCCCTGCCCAATGTGATAGCCGTCGGAGGTTCATGGATGGTGCCTGAAAGCGCTGTTGCCGCCGGCGACTGGCGGCGAATCGGCCAACTCGCTCGCACCTGTTCCAGTCTTAGAAATCGATGAGTCTGGAGCAGGCCTGGGCCTGCTGCAGGCCATTGTTGGCAATGTCTGCGCATCAACAGCGCCGATCACAGGTGCTTACAATAGGTTTCTGGTTCTCATTTCATAAGTAAAACGCCCGCCATGCCCGAACTGCTCAGCGCTTATCAGTTCATCGATCTGGATGATTTGCCCCTGATGCGGAAGCGCCTGCGCGCTCGGGCCGAGGCGCTGGGACTCAGGGGCACCGTCTTACTGGCGCCGGAGGGTATCAACTTCAGCCTGGGCGGCACGTCCGAGTCTCTTGATCAATGGCTGGAGTGGCTGGCTGAGCATTATGGTGTCGACGATCCGGTCAGCCATCGCAGTACGG
>PWWM01000065.1 GCA_003561495.1 Gammaproteobacteria bacterium | reverse complement strand
TGCCTGCCCCGAGATCGCGCGCTGTGCCTCCACCCCAATAGGGTGGCCTGCCGAGTCCTCGCCCCGCGCCCTCACGATCAGTGTGAACAGCCAGTTGCGATGGACGGAAGGATCGGTGCAGCCCAGTTCCATTGCGATGCGTTCGCCGCCGAGGACGAGCTCTCCGGTGCCGGGAGCATGATTGTGCTCGACCGGAAGGGGCGCATTGAACCCGTCCTCGGCCGTCAGATCGACGGTCTGGACCGGGGAGGCCGTCTCCTGCGCCTCGACGACCTCGTGCTCGTCGACGACTTCGGGCAATTGCCCGGTTTCGTCATGATCGACTGGAGCAGGCGGGGATGCCGGAGTGTCCCCGTTGCCACAACCCACCAGGGCCAGCACCCCGGCCAAAAGGATTGCGCCGACCGTCTGCCGAGAGGTGCTGTTCGTCCGCGCTCTGACCTTCATGCCTGTCTCCTTGCGATTCATCAGTGAATGGCCCGCTGGTCGTCCGGATGCCAATGAGAAGCTTAAGCGCACGATTGCGTCGGTTCAAGCAATACCCACCGCCAGGCTACAGCAGTTGACGGCATGGTCTCGGCGCGCCGGTGTGGCGGTGATGCAATCGGCGTTCTTGATGTGGCGCGGATTTTCGAGTTTTGCGTAGTTATAGTCAATATGCAAAGGTGATATGTTTAGGGAGATCGTCCGATGTTCAGAACCACCTGTATTCTTGTGGTGCTGTTCTTTTTCCCCCATACGCGCCCTGTCACAGGGTACGCCGGGGTTCTGGACCGGGGACTCCTCTGTTCCGCACGGCTGTACCTGGAACGTGCAGACGCTGGACACGACCAATGCTGGTCATGTGTACCTGAGTCTTCAGGGCCATGTCTGTGGCCAGAAATCCGGAACCTTGTTCGTCTACGACCCGGCCGAAGACGACTTCGAGCCCGTCGGCGACTTCAGCCACGATTCGAATCCCACGGTAGGTGTCCTGTCGATTCGAGCCGATGGATCGGATGTGTATGTCGGCGGCAATTTCACTCATGCCGACGGACTGCGAGTCAACAACCTGGCGCGCTGGGATGGCAGTCAATGGCACAAGGTCGGTGCGGATGCAACCACCAGCGGAGTCGACAGCCCCGGCAATGCCCGGGTCATCGGTCTGGCCCTGGATGGTCCGGACCTGCTGGTTGCGGGCAACTTCAGCAAGGCCGGCGGCGAAGTGGCATCCCACTTTGGTCACTTTGTTCGTGACCTCGGTGGCGCCCAGATTGAAATCGACATCGAGGTGGAGGAGATCGACAGCATGCCGGCCGGTCAGTCCCCGTCGCTCCTGATGCGCGGCAGTGCATCAAGCCTGCTGTATACCGTCGATGTACTCAATGTCGGATCGAACCGCGCCCGTGATGTGGAATTTTCCGTTTCGGCCAATCCGGAGCCTGACTCCGTCGAATGGACCTGTGCGCCGGTTCCGGGCACCAACGCCGTGTGCCCCGTATCCAGCGGCAGCGGACTCCCCAACTTGGTATTCGACCTTCCGCAACATAGCGGCCTGCGGTTCACGATCGTGACTTCGATCGACGGCGATGAGCTTTACACCCAGGAGTTGGAAGCCAGTACCAGCGCCGCGCCGGTCCTGCCAGGCGACAGCACCGATAGCAGCTCATCATCCAGCACCACGGTCAACGACAGGCTATTCCGCGACCGGTTTGAGTGATCCGAAACTGACAGGCCGGGCACCTGAGTCAGGTGCCCGGCCCGGGTCGAAACGACTCGCTGAAACCCTATCGTTAAGTCCTGGGCTACTCGAAACCGGTCAGTTCGGTCAAAAATTCCGCGCCACCCATTTCGGCCGGCAGGCGGCCTGAGGCCTTGAGCAGCATGCGCGGTGCGTCATCGCTGATCCAGATTGTTTGAGCGCCGCCGTCACCATCCAGGGGTGAGAGCTTGACCGGCCAGGCCTGGAATTCACCGTCCGCGATTTCGATGGTCTCGAGTGCCTGCACCTCGATCTGCAAAAAGCGTACTCGCTGCTGCATGCTGACTTCGGCAAAGCGCACCGGCGAGCGGTAACCTTCGCTCAGCGGCAGCGCGGTCAACACGGTCTCCAGTCCGGCATCACCACCGAAAACCGGGGCGTCCAGGTCGATCTGGACCGGCATTTGCATGCCGCCGGCATCAATCTGGCCGGTGATCTCGCGGCTGTCGAATTCAATCTCGATGGTGGCCGGTCCCTGGCGCGTAACCCGGCTGATCGGGCGCAGGGTGGTGGCATCGATCCGGTACAGATCGCTGACTTCTCCCATCGGCGTCGTGCTGGAAGACTCGATCACCAGTACCGTCCGATCATCTTCGCTGTCGTGACGGATGTTGCGCTTCGAGTCGATGCTCATTTCGCCACCACCCATGCTGAGGCGAGTCTGGTATTCGAACTGTCCGGTGGCGACCTGATCGGCATCCACGGTCGGCAAGGGCCGGGTCCGGGCGGCGGCCAGTTCGTCCGCCAGGTCAGTGACTTCGACCGTATCGACATCCACGGTAATCGCAGCCAGACGTTCAGCGATGGGCTTGGGCCGTTCGGCCTGGTAACGCCCACCCAGGTGGCCGGCCAGGAATTGTTCAATGCGGGCAAACATGGCCAGGCGATTCTCGCGGTCGCGGAAACCGTGACCTTCATCCGGCGCCACGATGTACTCCACCGGCAGTCCGGCCTCACGCATGGCGACCACGATCTGGTCGGCCTCGGCCTGACGCACGCGCGGATCGTTGGCGCCATGAATCACCAGCAGCGGACGCTTGATGTTGTCGACATGGTTGATCGGCGACTGGCGCTCCAGCTGGGCGCGGCCCTCGGGCGTGTCCGGGTCGCCCATGCGCAGGGTGAACATCTTGCGGGCCGGGCCCCAGTAAGCCGGAATGGAGTTGATCAGCGTGATCAGGTTGGACACGCCGACGATATTGACCCCGCAGGCATACAGATCCGGCGTGAACACCATGCCCGCCAGTGTGGCGTAACCACCATAAGACCCGCCCATGATGCAGACACGCTCCGGGTCGGCGATGCCTTGTTCGACCAGGTATTGGACGCCATCGGTGATGTCATCCTGCATGGCATCGCCCCACTCCAGGTTGCCGGCATTGAGAAAGTCCTTGCCGAAACCGGTGGAAGCACGGAAGTTGGGCTGGAACACGGCATAGCCGCGGTTGGTCAGAAACTGGACCTGGGCGCGGTAGCCCCAGGTGTCGCGCGCCCACGGCCCCCCGTGGATCAGGGCAACCACCGCCAGATTTTCAGCCGGCACGCCATTGGGCAGGCTCAGGTAGCCGGGAATTTCCAGGCCATCGCGAGCGGTATAGCGAATCGGCTGCATCTCGGCCATGTGTTCGACCGGAATCTCGGGCCGGGAACGGTAAAGCTTTTCAACGGTTTGCTGCTCGCGATCAAACAGGTAGACCGTACCGGGGTCAACATCACGCGACAGGCTGACCAGGGCCAGGCGACCGTCACGGGTCTGGGACGGCAAACCGATCTGCCCTTCGGGCAATTCACTGCGCAGGAATTCCAGGTCGGCGGCAAAGTCATCGTCATGCGGATAGATTCTCGGCCGATCACCGATATAAACCGTGGCCAGCAGTCGGTCATCTTCCGGGTGGAAAATCGCTCCGGCGAAATCCACCTCGCCTTCCGGATCGCGCTCGAACAATGTCTTTTCACGGGTCTCCAGGTTGAATTCATACAGACCGGTCAGGTCGACATCCTCACCCTTGTTGGACATGAACCAAACCGACTGTCCATCCGGGTGGAAGTTCATCGGCCCGCAGCTTTCCAGCCAGCTGCATTCGTAGACCACCTCACCCAGCTCGCCGTTGTTGACCTCGAGGATCTCGGTGCCCCCTTCGCTGGTCTGGCGCATGGCCAGACGGACCTGGCCTTCCAGGTCGGCCGACCAGCCGGCAACATTGAGGTCGTTCTGGATCAGCAACTCGCGCTCGCCGGTGCTGATGCTCACGGCGTAGACATCGTGCAGGGCCGGATCGCGATCGTTGAGACCCACCAGGATCCGATCGGGGGTGTTGCGCGGCACGGCGATGATCATGGCGCGCACGCCATCCAGATCGGTCAGGTTGCGAGCTTCGGGGACCTCGGTCTCGGCATCGAGCTCGCCGCTGGGATCGACCGCCCAAACGTGAAAATCCTCATCCCCGTCGCGGTCTTGAATATAGAGCAGGTAACCACTGTCCTGACTCCAGAAGTACCCGGGCACCGGCCTGGAATCGGCGGTCACCGGACGGGCCTCATCGAAAGACTGGTCGATATTCTTGAGCCAGATATTGCGCACCCCCTGGTGGGGGCGCATGAAGGCCATGTAGCGGCCATCGGGTGAAATCTGGGCGCCGGAGATCTCGGCATCGTCGAAGAACAATTCGCGATCCAGCAGGGGCGGCAGATTGTCCAGGTAAGCCAGCGATTCGACCGATTCGGCCTTGAGCACAAGCGGCAGGCACAACAGCAGGCCGGCCAGAGAAATTGCGGTAGATCGTTGCGAGAACATGGAAGGACTCCTTGACAAGAGAATGACGGCAGAAGCAATCGGGGCAAATTATCAGGAGATTGCGGGATCTGTCATGGGCCAGAGGTCATGGGCGTGCTGTTCCCGGGCCCGGCCCTCGAGGCCGGGAATTTGACGGTCGTCAACGATGTGGATCGGCGACCGGCCGGATAATGAGATTGGAGATGAACGAATTGTAGATCCCATGAACCAACCCGAAAACAATTCCCGGGGCTGGCTGCACCCCCTGTTTCTCGGCACTTACGCCGAAAACGACGAGCTGCTGGAGAAAGTGCTGGTGGAATTTCTGCGCGACCATGTCTACTGGCGGCGCAACGTCCACCCCGAGGACCGGCCACAAATTCCGGTCATGGCCCGCTACGACCGCGACTTTCAGGAATTTGTCGGGCGCATGAAGAGCGAGCTGCATGGCCTGAGCGCGCGGCTGAAAAATTCGGCGCCGTTCTTCAATCCACGCTACATCGGCCACATGGCCTCGGATCTGCTGCTGCCGGGCCTGATCGCACAACTGGTCACCACGCTTTACAACCCCAACCACGTCACCGATGAGGCCGCGCCGGTCACCCTGGAACTCGAACTGCAGGTCGGGTTGCAACTGGCGACCATGTTCGGTTTCAACATCGATCCGAAGGTCGAGCCCTGTGCCTGGGGCCATGTCACCTCGGGCGGCACGCTGGCCAACGACGAAGCCTTGTGGTACCTGCGCGCATTACGCTACTGGCCGCTGGCCGCCGCCCGCGCCTTGCGCGAGGCCCAGGTCGAGGTGGGATCACTGAGCGGCCTGGAAGACGAATTCGCGCGCGCCTCGGACTGGCAGTTATTCAATCTCGGCATCGACCAGGTCATCCACCTGCGTCGCGAGTTGTTGGCCCAGCTCCAACGCGACCACAGCCCGGCACAGGCCCACAAGCTGGCCGCCCTGATCGAATCCGAACGGGTCGAGACGCTGGGCATGGCCGAGTTCCATCAGCGCCGCCCGGACCTGGCCACACCAAAGGTGATGGTCCCGGTCACCGCCCACTATTCGTGGGAAAAGGCGCTGAAATTGCTCGGACTGGGCAGTGCCAACCTGCACACCATCGCCGTCGATGAACGCATGCGCATGGATGGCCAGGCCCTGGATCGCGCACTGGATGAATGCCGTCGTGATCAACAGCCGGTTCTCGCGGTCATCGGTGTGCTCGGCACCACCGAGTACGGCAGCATCGACCCCATCGACGACATCGTTGCCGCCCGCCAGCGCCAGCGCCGCCAGGGCCTGGATTTCGGCATCCACATCGATGCTGCCTGGGGCGGCTATCTGGCCAGTATCTTTCGCCATGCCGACGGCAGCCTGGTGTCGCACGATACCCTGCGCGAGCAATTCGCCCATTTTCCGTCCGCGCCCGTCTACCAGTCCTTCGCCGCCCTGCGTCATGCCGACTCGATCACGGTCGACCCGCACAAGCTCGGTTACGTGCCCTTCGGCTGCGGCGCCTACGTGGCCCGCAACCGCAGCATGACCGATTTCATCAGCCAGCGGGCCGCCTACGTGTTCGATCCCGAGGAATCGACTGCCGAGCGCGAGTACGAACGCCGTTTCCGCAATCTCGGCCAGTACATCCTGGAAGGCTCCAAACCGGGTGCAGCCGCGGCCGGCGTCTGGGTCACTCACAAGGTCCTGCCGCTGGATCATGACCACTTTGGTCGGCTATGCGCCGAGACCATTCGCAACAACGAGTACTTCTTCGACCACATCGACGAGTTGCGCCAGAACCTGAAAGGCATCGCCCGCATCGTGCTGCCCTTCGAGCCCGACACCAACCTGATCTGCCTGGCCATCAACCCCGAAGGCAACCGCAGCCTGGGCGCCATGAACGCCTTCGGCAAACGCATCTATGCCCACCTGCGCGTCGGCGGCGGCATGCACATCCACCAGCGCGAGTTCTTCGGATCACGCACCCTGGTGCATCGCTCGGCCCTGAGCTCGGCGGTGGCCGAACGCCTGGTCACTGAACTCGGCCTGGACCCGGCCACCTTCGTGGAAGATCCCGGCGACTCCGGCGACCAGGCCGACAGCATCTTCCTGCTTCGCCACACCCTGATGAACCCGTGGCTGGCGGGCCGCGACGAAGGACTCAACTATCTGGACCGCTACTGCCGTTACCTGGCCGAGCTGGTACGCAGTGAGCTGGCGAGAACCTGAAATCGAACCCGGCCGTGTGCATGAATTCACGGTCGACCGTCGGGGATGTAACCGCGACCTGCGGCCTTGAGCCCAACAGCCACCCGAGTCATGCGCCCAAACCCCCGCTCGAACTCGGGCGGCTTTAGACGTTGGCTTCCAGCTTGCGGCGTAGCCAGGCGCGGGCCAGGCTGAGATCGCGGTCGACCGTGCGGGCGCCGATGCCCAGCACCTCGGCCACGGCATCGCGGTTCAGGCCGCCGAAGTAGGTCAGTTCCATGATCTCGGCGGCGCGCGGACTGTGCTCGGCCAGCCGCTCGAGCGCTTCATCCAGGGCCAGCAGATCGACATGGGGTTCCGGCGCGGCCAGTTTTGAGCCGGTCAGTTCAACACGCACCCGGTCACCACCGCGCATGGCGCGCTGGCGACGCCGGGCGTGATCGACCAGCAAGCGCCGCATGGCGCGCGCCACGGTGGCGTAGAAGTGATTGCGGTCGCGCCAGTCGACGTTGCTGCCGTCCAGGTTCATGAAGACCTCGTGCACCAGGGCGGTGGGCTGGAGAGTATGGCCGGCGCGCTCGCGCGCGAACTGGCGGTTGGCAAGCTGGTGCAAGGTATCGTAGACGCGCCGGATCAGCAGCTCGCGCGCACCTTCATCGCCTGCTCGCCAATGGTGCAACAGGCGCGTGATTTCCCCCCAGTCCTGATCACGGGTGGCATCCTGCGCCATTGCCGGTCACCATGAAAGCACTCCAGGAAGCCATGACTCTAACAGAACAGGGCGGCTGTTTCCGGCGCCTCTTACGGATGATTCCGCCAGCAATTCCATTCGATGCGTTCCTGCTGGAGACAATCGAGTTGTCTCAGTACTTCGGAGTCTGACACCATGCTGGCTTGCAGGAGAGGCGCTGTTCGCGCCAGTCGCTCCTGCGCCGATTCGGCGCGGCCGTCGAGCAGTTCGATTCGGGCCAGGTCGACTTCAAGGGCAGCGGCCAGCGGATGGTCCGGGTCCAGTGCTTCCCGGTACAGGTCGATGGTCTCGGTCAGCATGGCCTCGGCCTCTTCCAGCGATCCGCGCTCGATCAGCGTGCCGGCCAGATCCCCGCGCACAGTCAGCATCCAGAGATTGTTATCGGGCAGGTGTTCGCCCATAGCGCTCAATGCATTGCGTTGCCGATCCTCGGCGCGTTGGAAATCGCCTTGAAGTGCAGCCAGCCGGCCAGCCAGCGCACGCGAAAACTGGGTGGCCTGGTGATCCTCGCCAAACAGCCGGATACGCATGGCAATGGCCGCGTCAATGAGCGCCTCGGCTTCATCCAGTTCGCCGGCCATCAAAAGGTTGCCGGCAAGATTGTGCAAGGCGATGGCGACCGACGCGTGTTCCTCGCCCAGAATGTCCCGACGCAGCTCCAGGGATTTTCGAAACAGCGGGCTGGCGCGTTCGGGATCGCCACGATCGCGGTGGGCGGAGGCCAGGTTGTTGGTATAAATGGCGCGAGCGAAGGATTCCGAGTCCAGGCTTTCGATCCACTCCAGCGCCGCTTCGTACAGACCGATGGCTTCCTCGAACTCGCCCAGGTCGTGATGGGCGTTGGCCAGCTCGTTGTAGTCGGCGTGCAGGCCGGGGTGACCCTCGCCGAATAGCCTGATGCGTGTTTGCACGCTCTGCTCGATGGCTTCGCGCGCGCCCCGGTGGTCGCCCAGGCGCCTGAGAATCTGTGACAGCAGGCGCTGGCTGAGCGCGTAATCGGGATGCGACTCGCCGACGGTGCGCTCCATGATCGCCAGGGCCTCGCGATACAGCTCGGCGGCCGGTTCGTTCCGGCCCAGGCGCTGTTCGGACAGAGCGAGATTGTGCAGAAACCGGGCGGTCCTTGTTTCCTCCTCGGACAGCTTGCGAGACGCATCGACCACACTTGAAAACTGCGCTCGGGCCGCCTCGGTGTCACCGGTTTCCAACAGCCACAACCCCCAGTGGTTGCGCAGGCTCAGGCGGGCGCCGGCCGACACGTCGGCATCCTGCTCAATCATGGCCAGCCCTTTTCGAAGAGGCGCTTCAGCTTCGTCAAAACGCTGATGGCGAGTTCGCACGTACCCCAGCAGGCTCAACGCACGGGCACGGACTTCGGGCTCGGTCGATTGACCGGCGCGTTCCAGCAGCTTGTCGGCCTGGTCGTAGGCTTCAAGTTGTTGATACACCTCGCCGAGCGCCAGCAGCATACGGTACTCGAGCGCCGGCTCAAGGCCGCGGCTTTCCTGCAGGGTGCGGTAACCGCGCTCGAGCACCTCGGCCACGGTCACATCGCGGTCCAGCGACTGTTCGGGAGAAGCCGAACCGATGATGTCGATCAAAAAGTCGAGCACCTGGCCGGCATGCTGTGCCTCGCGGGCGGCGGCCGCTTCGGCCAGCCGGGCGCTTTGATATTCGCCGAACCACTGCCAGGCCATGGTAGCGGTGACAGCAAGCGCCAGCACTGCCGCGGCCACCGCGGCGCGATGGCGCAGTACGAACTTGCCGAGTCGATAGGTGAAGCTGCTGGGGACCGCATCCACGGCCCTGCCTTGAAGGTAATTGACCAGATCGGCCTTGAGCGCAGCCACCGACGAGTAGCGCTTTGCCGGCTCCGTGCGCGTGGACTGATCGATGATGGCGGCCAGATCACGCGGCAGTTGGCGCTGCCAGACCGTTCGCCCCAGCGTTTCCTGTCCGGGGGGGCGCCTGGCATCGTCCTCGAAACCCAGCACGGCCAGCAGCAGGCGACCGAGGCTGTACACATCACAGGCGGTGGTCACCGGCCGGCCTTCAAGCTGCTCGGGACTCGCATAGCCCGGCGTGTAGTAACGGGTGGTCTGCTCCGCGCTGGCGGTCGGGGTCGACAGCAGCTTGGCGATGCCGAAATCGAGCAACATCGGGCGGCCTTCACGGTTGACCAGCACATTGCCCGGCTTGATGTCGCGGTGGATGACCAGGTTCTGGTGGGCGTAGTGAACACCATCGCACACGGGCAAGAACAAGCGGATGCGCGCGTGGCGATCAAGCCTTTGTTCGCGACACCACTGCGTGATCGGCGCCCCGTCGATGTGCTCCATGACCAGATAGGGTTGACCGTCTTCGGTGCTGCCGCCGTCGAGCAGACGCGCGATGTTCGGATGGGAAAGATCGGCCAGGATCTGGCGCTCGCGCCTGAGCCGCTCCAGCGCTTCGTCACCGGGGAAGCCTCGGATCAGCTTGATGGCCACGCGGCTATGGTATTCATCATCGTCGCGCTCGGCCAGGTAGACCGTACCCATGCCGCCGCGACCGAGTGCTTCGATGATTCGGTAAGGCCCGAGCTGGCGTGACTCGGGCACGGCATCAGGGGCATCCACATCCCGGGCCATGCCGGAAACCGCGCGATCGACCCACTCATCATCCGTGTCGTGGCGCTTTAGCAATTCAAGCACCTCCTCGACCTGCTCGGGTGAATCCGGACACTGTTCCTCAAGCCACTCCCGGCGCCGGCCTTCCGGCAAAGCCAGCGCGCCGTGGAACAGTTGACGGAGTTCCTTCCAGTAGCGGCTTTCGGTATCAGTCATGTCAGCCAACCCGTGCCTGGCTTGTGTGGGCCTGATTGCAGCATTCTACCGCCTGACCGGAATACTCCCGGTTCGACAGGTCGAAGATTGATCTTGTCAGGGCGGCTCGAAGCGGTCGCCAAACACTGAATCGGCCAGTTCGAATGCGCCCAGGTCCACGGCGTTGCCGGTCACTCTAGGATTTCCGTCCAGGTCCTTGGACACATCTTCGACGAAGTCACTGTTGCCGGCGGCAATGCCCGGAGAATTCGCCCTCAAGCGCAAGTTCCCATCCATGGTGGGCGCACTGGCCGGATCGACCGGATCGAGGAAAGCCGGGTCCTCGTCGGGCAGGTTGGATGCATCGATTTCATCACCGCAATCGCTCATCCAGATGCCCCCCGGCTTGCAGCCTTCGGCCAGGCTGTGGCTGACCGTCGAGTGAGCGCCTTCGAGGTTGCGAATCGACTGCGGGTAATTGTTCCAGAGAACACTGTTGCGGATCTCGACCATGATGTCACTGCCGGAGCTGAAGATGGCCGCGCCGTGATTGGCGGCCGAGTTGCCGCTGAAAGTGACGTTGGTCAAAACGGGTTCGCTGTCGCCGATGTTGGCAGCCAGGTGGGCGAGTCCACCGCCGGCATCGTTCGTGGCATTGCCGCTGAACAACACGTTGGTCAGCACCGGGCTGCTGGTGCCAGTCTGGGCATAGTTGTACAACCCGCCCCCGAATTGACCGGCGGAGTTGCCGATAAAGGCGACATTGATCAACACCGGGTTGCTGGTCCCGAACTCCATGATACCGTTCCACATCCCTCCGCCGGTCCATTCGGCGGTGTTGTCAATGAATACCACATCGGTCAGCGTGGAGGTCCCATCTCCATTGACTCCATCATTCGCCATTCCCCCACCCCAGTTGGCGACATTGTCCTGAAAGAACACCTGCTTGAGTGTCGGACTGCTCAATCCTTCCCTGCCGTCGTTCATCATGCCTCCGCCGCCCATGCTGACATGGTTGCCGGTAAAACGGACCTGATACAGAATCGGACTGCTGTTGCCGCTTCGACCGTCATTGAGCATGCCGCCACCCCGCGCGCCTGCCCAGTTCCCGTCAAAATTGACATGGCTCAGAACAGGGCTGGCGTTGCCGCCAAATCGCCCGTCGTTGAACATGCCTCCCCCGCGCGAACTGGCCTGATTGCCGGAAAACATGACATTGCTGATAGATGGGCTGCATTCATTGCCGCCACCCTGGCCGCGACAGACCATGCCACCACCCAAGTTGCGGGGAACGCCACCGTTGGCATTGCCGGCGGTAATGAAAAAGCCGTCGATAACGGTTGAGTTTGTAATTTTGTCACCGCCTTGACCATCGACAACGACAACATGATAGGCATTGCCTGACAGATCGCCCGTCGCATTGATGTCCCCGCTGAGAATGGTCTCGTTGACTTCCCAGTCGCGATCGGCAAGACTGGATTCGTTGCCGGCAAAGCCGCCATAGAGCGCAATACCATCATGCGCGATGGTGAAGCTGGCCGAACGGTCACCTGGATCGACTGTGGGAAGATAAGTGCCTCGAGCCACCCAGATCTGGCAGGGCTCGGCCACGCGCAAGGCATCCTGCAGGTCGATGAATGCCGAAGCCCAGGTCAGGCCATCGAGCGGCTCGGTGGCCTCCTGATTGACATGCACCACCCCTGCCACCGGACACTGGGAAGAGGGGGTTTCATAAGCGCCAAGGTCAACGGCCAAACCGGCCAACCTTGCGTAGCCTGCCAGATCCCGGTCGGGCAGGCCGGCATCAAATGCATCGTTGTCCCCGGCATCGATGGCCGGCGAGTCCGGCTTCAAACGCAGATCGCCCGAGACGGCAGGCGCATCGGCCGGGTCGACTGCAGCGACGAACAGGGGATCGGTGTCGAGGTTGTTACCGCCGTCGTTGCCAATCTCCGGATCCCAGTCCTCGCCACTGCCTCCGGAATTGGCGATCAGACTATGAGAAATGTTCGTCGTCGAATGCTCCAGATTGTCAATGGATGCCGAAGTGGAACTGGAATCACCATCGGCCTCGTTGTTCCAGATGATGACGTTGAGCAGATCAGCGATCGTGCCCAGCCCATTCTTGATGGCCGCACCGCGTCTACCGGCAACATTGCCACTCAACGTCGAATTGATCACCAGGGCGTCAACCTGGTTACCGATCAATAATCCACCGCCGTCGTCTCCGGCCTCGTTGCCGACAAAAGCGGTATTGAACAGATTGACCGAGGTGCGGTTGGGGATGTGCAAACCGCCGCCCCGGGAGTCCGCCACATTGTTCCTGAATACCGAATTCTGAATGGTATGGGTGAATTGACTACCGGCAAGGTTGATCCCCGCACCCAGGTTCGAGTTGTTGCCGACCAGCACGCCGCCGTCCATCACCAGCGTACCACTGTTGTGATACAGGCCACCCCCGACCACGGTCCCGGTACTGTCACGCAGGGTGACATCGACCAGGGTGAGGTCGGCTTCCCGGTTGTGGATGCCGCCGCCGCGACCATCGATCGGACCGGTGCCGGTGGTGTAGCCATGACGAATGGTCATGGCGGCCAGGGTTGCCGAGCCGGTGCCTTCCGGAATCAGGATGACCCGATCGTCGGCTTCGCCAGGATCGGCATGGGCCTGGATCATGGTCTGATCCCGCCCCTCGCCAAGTAGCGACAGGGGTTTGTCCAGGGTCAAGCTCTCCGTGTAAGTCCCTGCGCCAATCAGAATATCGTCATGATCCAAGGCCACGGTGATGGCATGGGCAATGGTTTCGCACGGCGTTTCAATCGCCAGACAGGCATTGTCCGTATCGCTGCCATCGGTGGACACGTAACGAGTGCCGGCAGTCTGACTGACCACGATGCGAACTTCGCCGGCGTTGTTCGTGTCGACCTCGGCGGCGAATCCCGGCGGCAGGTTGTCCACATCCAGGCCATTGTCGACCAGAGACCCGGTATAGGTCATCAAGGTATAGGTTCCCGGTTCGATATCCTGCCCATTGATCAGATGGACGATTCCATCGAGCACCAGGTCGCCATCAACAACGACCAGGTCATTGACCCCCTCGCCGGTCATGTCCGGTGCAGTCAGTTCGTATTCAATGATTGCGGTCTCGCCCAGCGTCAGAGCGCCGGTCGTCAAGGTGCCGATGGCATCACCCGGTGAGAGTGTGCCGCCATCGACCAGCACATCGCTGACCTGGCCCTGGCCCGCCAGTCTGCCGCCGGCATTCACCGTGATCTCGGATCCGGCGCTGACCCCATTGATTACCAGCGTGCCGCCATCAATCGTGGTTGCGCCCGTATACGCATGCTCACCTTCGATGACGGTGGTGCCGGCGCCGATATGCTCGAGTTGCGTGGAACCACTGATTTCGACCGGCAGCCCACTGGCTTGACCGTTGCGGGTGAAGTAATGGTCGTCATGGTCATGGTCGAAGACAACGCGCGCATCGCCTTCCAAACCTTCGATCATGGCGACGTCGATGATGCCCGGCGCATTGCCGGTTCCGATGCGAAGCGTTGCATTGGCGCTCGCTGCCACGCCAAGCCTGACCGCCGAGCCCTCACCCAAGCTGGCCGTTCCACCGTCTTCGACGACCACCTCCCCGGTTCCCCACAGACCAATGGTCAGAGGAGAAACCTGGGCCAATGCTCCGACGCTCCAATAGCTGCCCTGGCCGCGCACCACTACCTGGCCCTCGGCCGAGGCCTGGGTACCGACCTGAACAAAATCACTGACCTCCCACTGCCCGCCATCAGCCACGGTCACGGCGCCGCGCCCCTCAAAAGCCACATAGAACTGACCGGTGACCTGCCAGGAGGAATCATGGCCTTGCACGAGTGCCGTGCTGGTTTGTCCGGATGCCGTGGTGGACACGTGTGCCGAAGACTGGCTGATCAGGTCGCCGCCCTCAATCACGTAGAGGGTGCCGACGCCAGTCTGGCCAATGCGAGTGGTCATTCCGGTCGTCAGGCTCCGGCCATCACGAACCGCAAGCGTGCCGGAAGTGTCCACCTGAGAACCCACATGCAGACGCAGAGCGGCCGCGTCAGTGTTCTGCACCGCCGCCGTGCCACCATTGTTGATGACCGCCGCGACGGACTCGGTGGGAACGCCATTGGACCAGTTGGAAGACTGATTCCAGACACCGGTGGTCATGATCCATTCTGTCGTCTCCGATTGGGCGATGGTCACGCCCGGGGCAACGCACATCGCAACCAGCATGATCGGAAGATGAATTGTGAGTTGTAACCTCATTACCAGACCTCAAAAGCGCGATTCCTCATGGGGTGACAGCGTCATCGGCCAGGAAACTTCGCCACACTCCGTTAATGCTTGCCACAAGGAATCACCTCGAAATCGTTCAGCCGTCCGGTTGAAGCATCCTGGACGGTGTCCGCAGACACACTTCACCGAACGAGCTTGCCGTCCGGTGCGAGATATTTTGCTGAAGAGATTGGCAGAGTAGGGACTATTGTCGCGATTGATAGGGTCAAGAAAGATGCCCAGGGGATGGTGCACTTGCGGGGATTTCCGGTGGTGGTTGATGTGGAGGGCAATTGCATGGACATTTTTGAGCCCCTCGACAGCGTCATCTTCCAATTGCCTGACGGGTACGCACCCGAACACTTGAAGATTCTCTCCATTCAAGCCTTTCATGCCACTCAAACCAGGCTACTCATGATCACTCCAGCACAAGGGCTTGTAACTCCGGAAGGAGACTTACCGGGTGGGGCCGTGATGGGAATCGTCATGGAGATGGGACCTGGATTGGAAGGTGGCTCCTCGCTTGACGGTATCTCGTTTCCGGCCGCACCCGAACAATCGGGTCAAGCACAAGCCGGCAAGCCATTGGAAATGTCATTTGAAGAGATCTCTGAGCTGCTCTTCAACCGGGCAGCGACCACCCGAGAATCAGATTGAAATTCATCCAGGTGTTCTCGATCCCGATTCAGTGGGAAGGTCATCAATGGAGCGCAGAACTGCACGCCCGACCCTCTGACTCTTGGTAAGGTCTCCTTATACCCAGTAATCAGCCGCATCCGAGGTCACTTTCATGTCGCCGTATTCGATCTGCTCACGCTCAGCGAGCGCTTAATACCTGGAACTCATCCCTTACCACGCTGCGGCCTGTCGTTACAAATGAGGTCGTTAATCTGCAGACATTCAGCTTGTCTCTCTGCGTTCTTGCTCTGGCCAACGGAATCACCATTGATTGCGAGCGACGCCTTGATTGGGACCCTGCTTGAAGTCTTGAATGTGGTCTAAATCCATGCCGGGTTAAAAGTCCTCGAATCTGTCAGCGAATACTTCGTCACCGATGCTCAGTACATGCTCCGCATCCAGGGAAGAGACACCGTCGGCCTCGGCCTGGGCGGTGTTGACGATCATGCCGTCATCCATGTCATTGTGGGTGACCGTATAAGTGCCGGTCAGGATACAGGTATTACCCGGCGCCACACTCGCACAGTTCCTTTCATCGGGATCGAGCAGCGGATCGCTGACCACCACGTTGTCGAGCGAAACATTGCCGGTGTTGGTCGCCGTGACCGTGTACTCGATAACACTGCCGACGTCGATTGGATCCGGGGCATCCGTCAATTCCTTGTTCAGGCTCAAGCCCAGTTCCATGACCAGAAAACCGAGTGCACCGGATTCACCACCGCCCGGCGAAGGGTTGTACACGGTTACATCCACGCTGCCCGGTTCGGTGACCTCGCCGGCCGGCACCTCGGCGGTCAGTTCGGTTTCACTGATAAATGTGGTCACCAGGTCAACGCCGTCGAAACGCACCACCGAGTCTTCCACGAAATCCTGTCCGATGGCGCTCAGGGTAAAGTCACCGCTGCCGACCTCGATCGAGTCCGGATCAATCGAGGTCAGCACCGGTTCGGGATTGTCCGGCGGAAGTACTTCTAGCTGCAGATCCACTTCGGCAATCGGGTTGACCGGGTCATTGCTGTCGATGCACACCTTGGCATGGTAGGTATCCGGCGCCAGTCCCGCGGCGTCGAAGTCGACAAAGACGGCCCTGTTGTCGTTTTCATCGATCGAACCCGATACCGGATTGACATCGGCCCAACCGGGCAGGGCACATCCGGTCGAGGTGTCATCGATCGCCCAATCCAGGCGCTGCTCGCCCTGGTTGTTGATGGTGAACACCTGCGTGTCGGCATCGTCGATCTCAAGCGAAATCGACAGGCTGGAGGGAATCACGCTGATCACCGGTGGATCGATGGCCGCCACTTCCAGCTCGACCGGAACGGCCATCACGCTTCGCCTGGGATCATTGGTTTCAATACAGATCTGGGCTTCATGGGTTCCCTGGGCCAGGCCATCGGCGTCAAATTTCACTTGCAGGGTGTCGGTGCTTCCGGCAGCGGTGGTGCCTGAAGTCGTGATGACTTCCAGCCAGTCGATGGCATCAGGTGAGGCACAGGGAGTTGGAACCGCGATGCTCATCGAAACCAGACTCGAGCCTCCATCGATATCGCCAATATAGGATGCCGCACCGGTGTCTGTATCGATCGACATCATTTCGGTCTGGCTGCTGGTGTCGGGTACCCGAGCCCAGTAGAGGGTATTGGTTGAGTGATCGAAATCCATTTCCTGAACCTCGAAGGCCATGTCAACACCGGGCGATCCAATCACGCTGGCCTGGCCGCTTAGCTTGTCGATCTCGATAAGCACTTCCTCCTCAAGCTCCAGACCATACATCTGCCCGCTGAAGTCGACGGCAATGGCCACAACCAGCGCATTCCCCGGCAGACCAGCCCCCCCGATGGCGCCCACCTCCGTGGCTTCAAGCGCCACGGCATCTATGGTGAACAGCACCGACTCCTGACCATCCCATCGCACCGAATACAAGGTGTCGGTGGAATGGTCGTAGCTCATTGACAGCCAGAAAGAATTCGAAGTCGTTTCACCTCCAGTCACGTCTCCGATCTCGGTGAAATCACCGGTCTGGGTATCAAAGGAAAACAGGGTGTGAAAGACCGATCTGAGAAACAGTTGTTCGCTGAAATCATTGTCGACAAAGGCGCTGGCAAGCAGCGATGTAAATCCGCTCGAATCATTGAGCACATCGAAGTTTCCCGGATCGAGCACATCGAGACTGACATAGCCCTGGATGGGATTTTCTGTCGTCGAGAACGCCGGTACGGGATGAGAAGACCGAATCTGTGGGCTGGCCTGTGCCGGCTCGTGAAGGAACACGCTCCAGTTCAGCGCGATGGCACCATCGACATTATCAATGATGAGCGACTCCGTGGCGGTTCCATCCGCAGCCACGCTGACTTCCAGCGATTCCGGATCCGTTCGGGCACACGGCGAGTCGACAAACAGATCGAAATCGACAATCTCGATGGCGCCGGCGCCCAGCATCAGTCCGGACTCAACCCCATCCAGGTGGCCGGGCAGGCTGGCCGTGATATTGATCGGCGATTCCCCCGAGTCAATCTGAACCGAATACTCACCATTTTCATCGGCGATGATGTTCCAGGTGGTATTGACGCCGGCGATTTCGATGCCGGCATGTCCAGCCGGCTGGAGATCATCGTTGCAATAACCCAGGCTGTCGACCTGCCCGGAGATGGTTCCGTAGTGGGCGGGCGCCTGAACGGTCAGGTTGATCGGAACGAACAGCACCGGTCGCATCGGATCATTGGTCAGCACGCACAACGTGGTCGAGTAATCGCCCGGAAGCAGCCCATCGGTATCGAATTCGATATCGATGCTGTCATCAGCATTGCCATCCACAGTACCGCTTTCAGCCGACAGTGACAGCCACTCGATGCTGCTCGGACTGTCGCA
This sequence comes from Gammaproteobacteria bacterium, assembly GCA_003561495.1. Classification (GTDB taxonomy): domain Bacteria; phylum Pseudomonadota; class Gammaproteobacteria; order Xanthomonadales; family Wenzhouxiangellaceae; genus Wenzhouxiangella. The sequence continues at coordinate 26,398 of PWWM01000065.1, read as the reverse complement.
GGTCGGCGCGTTGAAGTTGGTCAGGCCGAGCGCGGCCGAGCCGCCGTAGCCCTGGTGCACCTCGACCCGGAAGCCGATCATATCCCCGGCTTCCACGGGAATGGTTTCCGATTCCTCGAAATAATCCACCGGGTCCCAGGTGTCGGTCATGAATGTGAAGTTGTCATTGACCCTGTACCAGGCCCGGTTGTACCAAGTCACAGGCGACTCAAAGCCCCAATCGAAGGAGACCTCGCCATCGCGTGGTACGGTGATCTGAATCTCGGTATAGCCGACGACACCTTCGTCACCACCCACGATGAACAATTCCCCAGGCGGTCCCGGTTCATCGTTAATGAATCCGCCAACGGCCGGCGGGTTGTTGATGACCGTCCAGTTAGCTGGGTCGTAGTACCCGGCAAAGTCACTGATACTGCGTGCGCCGGATGTCGTGTTCTTGACCTCGATGGCCCATTCCAGCGTCTGATCACCGAGATTCTCCAGCGTCAGCGGAACCGAACCGGTCTGGTCCGGAAACATCTGCTGGTCGATCTGCTCCGGCTGCAAATCGACCGTTGGCGGCAGCTCATCGAACAGGCATTGGTAACCTTCGATCCGCACATGGTCGACAAAGATCCCGGATCGTGTGCTCGTTGTACCGCTGGCATCCAGTGTCCATCTCAGTCGCAGGTTGTTGCCCGCGGCATTGGTGATATCCGCATCCAACCGATTCCAGAATCGGGTTTCAAAGACCAGGTTCTCCCAGACCGTGCTTGATACGCCATCGACAATTGCTTCCACCGTCGCTTCATTCGTGTTGGGTCCGAAGAGATCCCAGGCCTGATCCCAATATAGTTTCAGCCCATCCACCCCGGCGGCCGCCGATAGGTCGATGGTCCCCGATTGCAGGATTTCATGACTGAAGCTCTGGAAATCGCCGTCGAGTTTGGTGCCCCAGCAGTTGTCACCCACCGAGCACTCGTTGGGCCAGTCGGTGGGGCTGCCCCATTCCCAGGGCAGGGGGGAAGAGCCCGGTTGATCGGTGGTATAGCCGCCGTCATCGGAATCGAAATCCTCGCTGTAATAGGTCGTGAAGTCCTTGTAATAGCCCGGTGCCTCGCAGGCCTGGAGATCAGGGTCTAGGTGGATGTCCAGGTGGATGTCTTCGGTCAGCGGTCCCACTGTCACCAGCAAAACTTCGTAGCCATTGGCATCGGCCGTGACCATCAGCTCGAACTCTTCGTCCTCGGGCAGATCGATGGCGTACTGACCGTCCAGGCCGATCTCGACCGGATCAATGGAAGTCCCCGGCACTTCGATGGTGGCCGCCAGGGGATGGCCCTCGATCGAATCGGTCACGGTTCCCGAAACCGTCCACTCAACGGCGCCGGCAGTCGATGAAAACAGTACAAGGGTGAAGAGACCAATCGAGAACACCGGCCAACCGGCAATGCGGCATGCCTGGACAATTGCTTTCATTTCATGACTCCCTGGCGACTTCCTGCCCGCTAACGCGCTGGAAGTGAACCGTTTTCCCAGAGTCAGGATAATCATCATGGTCAAGTAAGGTCAAATCCGTTCCCGGGAAAGCCAGAATCCTGCAGCCAAGGGAAGCATGTAGCCGAGATGGTTGCCATTTCCCGATTCGTTTTTGCTCGGGTGTCAATCCCGATGTTAGGATGGCTGGGGCTCGTCGACGTGAGGGAGATACCCCAAGGGAGAACCATTAATGTCGCAACCGTCAATTACGGGTTCGGCCCCGCCTGTGTCCCGCTTTGTACAACCCCTGCTCTTTCTCCTGCTGGCCCTGATCATCACCCCGCTGTCGGCAGCCCAGATTCCGGAGAGTACCTTTTAGGCCAAGCTGACCGCGCAGTCCGACCTGAACGAAGACGATCTGCAAGCCGGAGCCGAGTTTGGATTTTCGGTCAGCCTGCATGGTGACAGGGCGCTGATTGGTGCTCCTCGCTCGAATGAATCTAGTTCCACGTTGAGCCACGGCGCGGCCTATTTATACCGTCGAGATGGGATAGTTTGGGAGTTCGAGGTCACACTAACCGCCGAAGATGAGGCGGGTGACGATCTGGAAAATGACGCCTGGTTCGGTCATGCGGCCAGCCTTTCTGGAGACACTGCGCTGATCGGTGCTCCAAGGAAAGATGAGCAAGGCCATTCAAATTCCGGGGCCGCCTATGTTTACCGATTCGATGGCCAGGACTGGACACTCCAGGCCAAGCTGACCGCCAAGGATGATGACGGTGCAGACTTGGAAGCCTTGGCCCGGTTTGGCGGAGCGGTCAGTGTCATTGACAATGCCGCGCTGATAGGCGCTCGATTCAAGGATGCAAGTGGCTTGCCAAATGCGGGCGCGACCTATGTTTTCCTCCCCCCGGGGCCCTTTACGGTAGGCGGCAATCTCAGTGGCCTGGAAGGCGATGCCCTGGTCCTTGTCAACAATGACTCCGACCCACTGGCCCTGATCGCGGACGGCAGCTTCACGTTTCCGACGCCGTTGCTCAACGGCACCAGCTACGAGGTTCGGGTGCAATCCCCACCCAGCAACCCCAGTCAGAGTTGCATCGTCACCAATGGGACCGGTACGATCGAAGGAAACGATGTCACCGACATCAACGTGGACTGCATCACCGACGCCCGCCTGGAACTGTCGGCGGATCAGCTCATCTTCGAGGCATTTGCCCCCAGCGAGGCGCCGGAACCGCAAACCATTCAGATCACCAGTACTGGCGAAATTGATCTGGAAATTGGCACGCTCAGTCTGGACGGCCCTGATTCAGACGACTTTGCACTGACAGGCAATGACTGCGATGATCAGGTCCTGGAACCCGGCCAGTGGTGCAGCGTCGAGGTCAGCTTTATTCCTGATGACGCCACGGTTGCCGGCGCCAAGCTCATGGTGCCCTCCAATGCCCTGGAGAGCCCGAGCTTGGTGGATCTTGTCGGAATCGTTGATCCAATCCTGCAGGACCGGTTCGAGTAATCAGTCCGAATGATTTCAGCGGCGCTTGATCCCAGCCATGGGAACCCACGATCGCCACCCCGAAAATGCCCGCGATACAATTCCGGTCATTCAGACCGACCGGTTCGGCCTCGCCGGCCTGCAAGCTCAACCGTCGTCTTCGAAACGATCCTGGAAGATCTCATCACGAGCCCAGTAAAGCACATTGTGGGTGTGGTCGAAATCCATGTTATGGATATCATCGGCACTATGACCAGATATACGGCCACAAACTCAATACGGCTTTCGTGGGTCAACCCGGGTCATTCCATCCAAAGGCCGTTCGGATCTCGTCGGTCATCGCCTCGAAGCGCGGATCGGCTTGCAGCGGATCCAGCACCTCCGGAAACAGATGATGTACCACCAGCGCCGGCCCATAGCCCCAGGAGTCCACGCGTTTCCAGGCCCGAAAAGCTGCTTCGGTTTCGCCCATCGCGGCCAGCACCAGGCCTTCGGCAAAACGATCCTGGCCCGAGGCAATTTCGACCAGCAGCTCTTCGGCGCGGTCGGGGTGGTCCAGCCTGAGGTGGACCAGGGCGAGAGTGGCCTCGGCAACAGCCCCGGCCCATTCTGCGCGCAAGCCCTCGAGCAGGTCCCGGGCTTCCTTGAATCGATCCAGGTGATATAGCGCCCAGGCTTCGTACAGCGGGGCGGTGGTGTAGTCGGGCTGGAGTTGCCGGGCCCGGGATGCTGGTTCAAGAACCTGTTCGTACTCTCCGGTAGCAATGTGGCCGAGGGCATGATTGACGAGTGCCTCGGCCGACATCGGGTCAAGCTCCGCTGCCTGGCGTCCACTTTCCAGAGCCGCCTCGCCCTCGCCCACGACACTGAGGAACCAGCTCAGCCAGTTGTGGGCCTCCGCATAACCCGGGCGCAACTTCACGGCTCGTTGCAACGCCGCCACTGCTTCGGCCATCTGCCGGCGCGTGCCGTGATACAGCCCCAGAGACGCATGGGCTTCGGCCAGATCCGGATCCAGCTCCAGGGCCCGATCGATCGCCGATCGAGCCTCACCGAGCACTTCCTCGGCGCCAGCATAACCATAGTCATGCAGCAAGGTCAGGGTATCGGCCAGCCCAACCAGGGCCAGCGCATAGTCCGGGTCAACTTCACTGGCAGCACGAAACAAACCGGCTGCCCGACGCATCGCCGATTCGGTGCGGGCTTCCAGGCTGGTTCGTGCCTGGACGTAACGGGTGTAAGCCTCAAGGTTTTCGGTCGGGGCACGCCCCGGACGTGGCCGCCCTTCGGGCTCGAGGTGGATATAAACCGACTCCACGATATCCTCTATGATCTCGTCCTGAACCGCAAACAACCGTTCTGCGGAAAGTTGATGGTGGTATCTTCGCCCCCAGGCCAGCGCATCATCAGGCGCTTCAGTGAGCTGAACGTTGACCTGGAACTCTTGTGCAGTCTGCTGGACAGTGGCCTCGACGATCCAGTTCACTCCCAGCTCGGCCGCGATCTCCGAAATCGACAGTTCGGTGTCACGGTAACGTCGCACCGATCTCGGCGAAATCACTCGCAGATTATTCTGTTCGGACAGCCGGATAACCAGGTCGTGATGAATACCCTCGGCAAGCGGCAACTCCGGTTGCACTCCGATGGCCACGAACGGAAGTACCGCCAGAGTGGGCTGGGCAGTTTGCGGCGTCGGCGCATCAGACTGATGGGCATACCAGGCCGCTGCCGAAACCACGGCCAGGAGAATGGCTGCCAGGATCCAGGGACGCGTGGAACGTCCCGTTCGTCCGTCAGGCAGATCGGTCGCCTCGGCGAGAGGCTCAACCGGCATGGCCAGGCGGTAACCGCGTTTAGGGATGGTCTCGATGAACCGTGGCGCCGACCGATCGTCGCCCAGGGCCTGGCGAAGTTCGGAGATACAGCCGGTCAGGGCATAGTCGGTGACCACCGCATCCGCCCATACCGCTTCATTGCATTCCTCTCGGCTAACCACCTCGCCGGCATGTTCGGCAAGATGGCACAGCACATCCATGGTACGTGCGTTGACTTGAACTTCGTCACTATCACTTGACAGAAGATTGCGCTCGGGCCAGACCTGCCATTGACCAATCTTGAAACCTTCGCGTCGGTTCATCCCGCTCCCCGACCCCGTTATCGGGCTTGGATTCCGTTTTCATTCTGCCTGATTAGATGCCTCCCTGCCAGTCGCCCGGCAAGTAACTGGCAGCTATTCCCCACCTTTTTCTCAGGTTTTTTCCGCTTCCGACCGCTAGCTTGAAACAACGCGGCGCGAGATGTTCGCTGCCGTTTTTTCCAAGTAAACGAGCTCAGGAGGACATCATGAAATTCGAATCGAGTTGCATCAGTATCATGACAACCGTGCTGGCCAGCACCATGCTGGTGCTCAGTGCCAGCGCCACTGAAAAAGGCGGTGCCACAGGAAATTCAGGGTATGGGCCGCTGGGACAACACCAGTCCGGCGAATGCATTATTTTGCGCATGCTCGGCGCGAACCTGCCGCCGCACTGCGAACCCCCTCCGGAAGCCCCGTTTGAAAACTGGCGCCAGGATTTCGCCACCGGGACCGAAGGATGGGCGAGTCAGGAGGATTCCGGACCCACCGGCTGGTGTGGCAGTATCGAGCAGATCGATGAAGAACTGCAGGATGATTCCAGCGATGCCATTCGTTCGCTGTCCGGCACCACCCATGCCGTGGTTCGCCATGGTGAGTGCAACGAGTTCTACAGCGATATCTTTGAAGATGGCGCCGGACCGGCATCGGCGTTTCGTCCCCATGCAGACCACTTCCCCGAAGGAGGCTTCACCAGCACCCTGCATATCCACCTGGACCCGTCGTGGCCGGAAGGCAGTGGCTTTGGCTACACCGATTCATTTCAGGTGCTCGATGAGGAATGGCCCAATTTCCGCTACCTGCTCATGCCGGTCGAGCGTAATGCAGACGGTCTGTTTGTCGGTGAACATGAGATCACCGAACCCGGCTGGTACAGCTTCTCTATGGTCTTTTCCGACAACGACGGAGGTCTGGCGGTGGAGTTTGTGCTATCGCGTCACGGATGGCCGCTTTACCGGGAATCACTGGAAACAACCATGTTCACCGGGGAGTCAGTGGATGACTTCTCAGTGTCGAACACTTCCGGCGCCTATGTCATGTTCATCTACATCAGTGAGGGCCTGAACCTTGCAATCGATGAAGAACACTTGCGCCACCGGTCGCAATAGATGATCGAGGCAGGAAGAAGAAGCCAATTGCATCATTAGCCCGGCGGACAGGTAGATCGCGTGCAGCCGCAATATGACTTTCGGCAGTAAGGGAGCGAAACTTGCTGTAGTGCTTCTACAGCAAGTTTCGCTATGGGGGTATCCAGATTTTTCAATTGCGCTCAGGACAAGCTTCGTGGCCGAGCCGGGCGTTTCAACGGATCAATGACAATCTTCGGTAAAGCTGTCTTCAGGAATGCTTGCAGGCGGGGATCGGAGCGGACGGGATCAAACATGGGGTTGATCGGGATCAGAACGATGTCGCGGCTGCGGTTGGCCAGGGCGCGGTCGAGTGTGGCCAACATTGCATCATATTCCTCCAGCCCCAGGTGCGCGAGGGCGATCTGGTAGGGATCGACATAGTCCCGGCGTCCCAGCTCGGTCAGGTGATTGAGGATCTCACGGGCCTGGCCCTTTTGCGCCATGCGCCCCAGAAGCCAGGCCAGGTCTCCCGAATACTCGGGGTCGCGACCGGCATCATTGAGTGCCCGGCGCAGTTCGCCCAACGCTCGATCCAGATCACCCAGTTCAACCAGAACCCCGGCGAGAGCCTGGCGGGCATGCGGAAAATGCGGGTCTGTTTCGAGCACGCTCCGCCAGATCTTTTCCGCCTGTCGATAGCGACGTCCCCAGTAATGGATGTAGCCAACATCGGTCCGGGTGATCAATGATTGCGGATCGCAACGCAGCGCCCGCTGAATCTCGGTCTGGGCGGGCAGATCACTGCCGCCCACGGCCAGGATCAAGGCGCGCAGGTGGCGTGCATTGCAACTGTCCGGATCGATTTCGATAGCCCGGTCCAGGCAATCGGCCGCCGCTCCCAGGTCCCAGTCGTGAAACAGGTGAATCGCACCCATGATCTCGTGGCCCTTTGAGTAGTCGGCATCAATGGCCACCGCCTGCGTTGCGGCCTCGCGTGCCCGGGCAAATGCCTCGACCGGCGCAACCACGCCAAAGATCCCCAGCGTACTCCACGCTGCGGCCAGTCCGGCCAGTGACGGGGCATGATCGGGCTGCAACTTCAGGGCACGTTCAAAGTGGCGAATCGACTGCATCCAGGCATTGACCGTCCACTTGTGCCAGCAGTATTGTCCCTTGATGCAGGCGATGTGAACTTCCGGATCGTCGGTTTGGCGTGATCGCGGTATCACGGGCTTCGACCCGGTGATTTCGACGGCAACCGCATCGGCCACCGGCCCGGCCATTTCATCTTCCATGGCAAACAGATCCCGGGCATTGGTCGTGAACTGTCCAGCCCACAAACATTCACCATCCGCGACTCGCAACAGGCGCGCGCTGATCCGAAAACCGTGATCACCGGCCTGGAGGCTGCCCTCCAGAACCACATCGACCTGCAACTGGGCGCCGATCTCGATCACGTCCCGGTCCCTGTCGATATAGCGTAAGACCGCACTGAGCGGGCGAACCACCAGACCTTTGACATTGGCGAGCGTGGTCACCAGGGTATCGGCCATGCCCAGGCTCAGGGGGCCGAATTCATCAGGATCATCAAGTTGCAGAAACGGCAGGATCGCGAGATTTCTCACCGCCTGATCCGTGCGGGCCTCCAACGATTCTTCCACCTTGCCGGCGAAACGCAACCCGCGCCGCGGCACGGTCTCGATCCAGCGCCCCTGCTCCGCGCTGTCGTCTAGTGGGCCATGCGGCTAATTGAGTAACGTTCAGAGCCACTGTGCTGGCGCGAATCAAGGCGCGTTTCGCAGGGAATGGCGCGCCCTTGCCAAGAAACGCAACGCCGAGTCGCGCCAGCACAGTGGCTCCCAAAGGGCCGTCGCACAAGCGCCGTGGACTGCGTTCCGCTCGCTTGAATTGGCTACGGCCAGTCCTGCGCTCGCGCGCCTTGCCCACGACGCTTGTGCGACGGCTGAGCGTTACCCAATTAGCCGCATGGCCCACTAGGGCGCGCCTGAGCTCATAGAGGGTTTGTGACAGGTTCGATTCACTGATTTCCTGGCGTGGCCAGAGCCAATCGAGCAGTTCGTTCTTGCCGACCACCCGGTCACGATTGGCCAGCAGCAGACACAGCAGGTCATAGGCCTTGGGTTTGAGCGCCACGATTGAACCCGCGCGGGTCAGCCGCTGCAGTGACGGCTCCACTGTGAAGTCACCGAAATGCAGTCGTTCACTCATTCTCGTCCCCGGCGCTGAAATTTCGCTGATGGACTGTTGAAGACTTCAACAGACCCTGGACGGCAATCTTGTGGTGTCCACCCTGGTCAGTCCCCGGACGGCCATTGCGTGGAAATCCAATGTGCAAACCAGGAGCACCACCATGAATACAACCCGATTGCCCAACCCTGTTCACATACTATCAAAACGACTGTCGTTCGTACTTTTCGGCACTACGGTGCTTGCAATGGCGGCAATGACGATGCCGGCCCTGGCCCAGCCGGCTTTCGGCGACCCGCCGATCAAACTGGATTTTCCCACCGAATCCCCCGGTGTCCCGGCCTATGCGCGTCTGGAATTACTGATCCCGGATTTCGATGTCCCCTCCAACGACGATTGGGCGGCCATTGTTTTCTATCGTGATCCCGACTGCATTCCCATGAACTTCGATCTGGGTCAGTTCTTTCATGTCCCGGGACCCGACGGGCCCGGAGCCTTTGGCTGTCAACTTCTGCTCGAGGGATCCGAGATCTGGGCCAACGGACCGGGAGAAGACCTGGCGCCCGTCTATGTCCGCTCGCGCAATGCCGTTCCAAACCTCCCGGTTTGGTTTGTCGATCGGGCAGAACTCGATGACCTCCTTGCCCAGGGCGTGGTGTTCATTGACCAGATCGAAGCGCTGCCCTCACTGATCCGGGGATGGGCCTGGTGGTTCGAGGAGGCTTTGTACCCCAACGGATCGGCGCCGGACCCGGCCATCAGCCTGGTCGCACGCGGTCGATTGGAGACCGGCGGGCTTTTCAGTCTGGACTGGCACTTCCACGCCAATTCCGGCGAGGATGAGGTTGAGATCATGCTGGAACTGGATCAGGATCAGGATCCGGCGCCACCGTCAGGTCCAGTCTCCTTGCACTGTCTGATGTTTCCCCATTTGCCGACATGCAACCGATAGCACGGCATTAATGCGCTTGAGGCGGGAGCAATGCTCCCGGGCAACCGGGTGCTGCTCCGCCCAGGCCTCAAGGCTAGTCGAAAGCGTGCGCCTCTTGTATTCGGAACGGGCACTAGAATCGATACCTGATCCCGATATCGAACTGACGTTCCGGCCCGACATAAATACCCTGACGCAGTCCGGAGATATAGCGTTTGTCTGCAAGGTTCTTGACCGAGCCGAATGCGCTGACGCCGGGGTTGAAGTCGTAACTGGCCGTGACATCGAAGGTGTAGTAGCTCGGTATCAGGCCACCCATATGATTCAGGGGGTCGATTTCTGTGCGGTTCATCCCGTCCCCGAACACTTCATCGGTGTAGTTGAACAACAAGGCGGTCTGGAGATCACCGGTCCGATAGCTCAGGGTGAGATTGGCCGTCCATTCCGGCGAATAAGGCAGGCGGTTCCCGTCCAGGGCATCAGCGGGACGGTCTTCGCCGAATTCCGCGGTCGGAATCCAGGTCACGTTGCCGTTGATGCTGAATCCATGAGGCAATTCGAATACCACGGAAGCTTCCGCACCCTGGATCAATGCACTGCCTTCGTTGGGTGCGCGGATTCCGGAAATGCCGGGGTCGACCTGGTTGGAGAAATCCATCCGGAAAGCGGTGACTTCATAGCTGAATGAATCACCACCTCCGCGCACACCCAGATCGACATTGGTCGATTTTTCAGCCTCGGTGGGCACATCATCGGAACCGACCACGCTGCCGACCAGAGGGGGGGCGAATGCAATGTAGACGCCTCCATAAAACTGCAGTGCAGGATTGACCTGGTAAGTCGCTCCAATGCCGGGTAACCATTCGGTATTGCTGAAGGTGTCCACCGGATCTACTTCGACCCGCAAGTCATTGCGCTTTTGCTTATAGGACTCAACCCGCAAACCGGCGGTCAATGTGAGTGATTGAGTGACATCGAACCGATTCTGGGCAAACAGCGCCAGGCTATCGGCAGAGTCGACTCGATTACGCAGCAAAGGACCATTCGGATTGCGAGGTGTGGCTCGGTCGGCGCGAATGGTGTTGTCGAGCATTTCCTCTTCAAAGTAGCGCAGGCCGAACTGGGCTTCGTTGTACATGCCGAACAACTCATGGTTCATGAGCAGGCGGGAGTCAAAGCCATAGCGCTCGAATGTTCGATTGTTACCTTGAACGGTATCGGTGTAATTCCAGACCGTCAGGCCATCGGCATTGGTTGTGGCGCCGTCGACCAGAAACCGCCAGTAGTCGCGGCTCATCTCACTCCAGAAAACCACCGTCTGCAGACGCAGATCACGATTGATTTCCCACTCGTGGTTAACGTCAAAGGCCCGGCGGTCGGTCAGAAAGAAATCATCGGGCGCCGGGTTGAACGTGGCGCCGGCATCGAACGCATCCGGGAAGGAGCCGCGGTACGAGATATTGGCTTCGTTGTCATAGTAGGAAAATTTCACCCCGACATGGTGACGGTCGCCGATCTGACTTCCGGCCTTGACCATGACATCGGTCATGTCCCATCCCTTGTCGTTCCAGCCATCGCTGGTGGCCCGGGTCGCGATCACACCGAAGCGCGCCTCGCCGGAAGCCGAACTGCCTCCCAGATCCACGCTGGCCTCGCGGGTATTCCATGAGCCGATCCGGCCGGTCATCGCGACGCCGTCATCCGGTGTCCGGGTCAGAAAATTAATCACGCCGCCAATGTTGTTCGGGCCAAAGCGTAGCGAAGATGCGCCCTTGAGCACCTCGGCGCCTTCCATTCGCTGCACGCGCGGATTGTAGTAACGGGAGTTCCCGACGAAAATGCCGGGCTGAATCGGCACGCCGTCTTCCAGCACCAGCGTCTTGTAATCTCCGGCCGGCAGCCCGCGTACCCCCAGATTGGTGACCACCGCGCTATCTTCCTCGCGCTTGATGTAGATACCGGGCACGCGCCGTAGAAGATCCTCCGTCGAGCGCGGCTGAACCTCTTCGATGTCTTCCTGGGTGACCTCGTAGACGGCCCCGGGCGTCGCGGAAAGAGCCGTCAGCGTGGGCGCCACGACTCGGATGCGTGGCAAATCGATCGATTCGGTAATCGCGGAGACTGAATCCTCGGCATCTTGGGCCACATCAGAAGCCTGAATAGTGCCTGAGCCAAGCAGAAGCGCGAAACCGATGGTTAGCGAAAGAGAAGATTGCGTGGAAGATTCTATTGACATGCTGGCAGTAGTCTCAATTAACCGAAATGCGAACGATTATCATACGCAGAACAGCTCGCATTTGCAATAGGCATCTGGTCAATTCCACAATTTGTAAGCCCTTTTCTGCAATGCATAATGGCGTCCTGCCCAACTGAAAACGGAGATGCCATCCATGAGCCTGTTCGACGATCTGCCGGCCTTCTGTCGCGCCATCATCCAGGCCTTGTCATGATTCGAAGCCTCCTGGCCGGCCTGCTGGCGTTCTCGGTGGCGGGCTCGGTCGCAACGCCGGCCATTGCCGATGACGAGCCAGCGCCGAAAACCATCGGCCTGGCGCTGGGCTCGGGCGGGGCGGCCGGGCTGGCGCATATCCGCATGATCGAGGTGTTCCAGGAACTGGAAGTTCAGCCGGCGGCCATCGCCGGCACCAGCATTGGCGCCATTATCGGCGGGCTTTATGCCGCCGGCATGGACGCTGACGGCATGCGCGATCTGTTCAAGGCATTTGGGGGTTCCGCACTGGATCCGTTTTCAAACGATGACGGTCTGGACATCGGCCTGACCGACCTGCTCGAAATCGACTTCGATGATGGCAGCGTGTTCGATCCCGACGGCTTCTTCGAACTGGTGGGCGAGTATATCGATGCACGCGATTTCGACGATCTCGACATCCCGCTCAAGGTCGTGGCCACCAATTACTGGGATGGCGAAACCGTGGTACTAAAGGAAGGCGATCTGTTCGAGGCGCTCAAGGCCAGCATGGCCGTGCCCGGACTGTTCGCACCCGTCAAGCGTGACGACAAGCTGCTGATCGATGGCGGCACCTCCAACCCGCTGCCCTGGGACCAGGTCGACGACCACGACATCGTCGTGGCCATCGATGTGACCGGCTCGCGCGACCCCGACGAGGACGAATCACCCGACTTGGCCGACCTGTTGTTCAAGACCTTCGAGATCATGCAGCAGTCGCTCATCGCCCAGGCGAAGCGCGCCAACCCACCCGATATCTACATCAAACCGGAACTGTCGGGCATCCGCCTGCTGTACTTCGATCGTGTCGACGAGATTCTCGACAAGGCCGAATCGGGCGCCGACGAGTTGCGCGGGAAACTGTCCGAAGCGCTGGACCGATAGACGACCATGTCCGAAACCGATCAGGCCGAGACCGGCCGCATCCGTTTGCCCTGGCGCCGGATTGCACTGGCCACGTTGGCACTGGCGTGGATCGGCTCAGGTATCTGGCACAGCTTCAAGCCGCTTCCGGAGGGGCTCGCACTGACTGGGGGGCAGTACCCCGCGCCGGTGATCGAGTTCCTGGCCGACGACACCTGGGTGGACGAGAACGGCGAACGCCAGACCGACCAGGTCATCTTCGACCGCAAGCTGGAACTGATCGGCAAGGCCGAGCGCCTGGTCGTGGCCGACATGTTCCTGTTCAACGAATTTGCCGGCGATGCCGACGATGAAGATATGCGGGCACTATCGGCCGAACTGACCGAAGCGTTGATCAAGCGGCAAGGATCCGTCCCGGAACTCCGGGTGGTGTTCATCACCGATCCGCTCAACACGATCTACGGCGGCATCGAATCCCCACATCTTCGGGCCATGCGCGAGGCCGGCATCGAGGTGGTCCTTACCGATCTCCACCGCCTGCGGGATTCCAATCCGGCCTGGTCGGGACTATGGCGGCTGTGCTGCCAATGGGTGGGCAATAACAGCAATGGCGGCTGGCTGCCCAACCCGGTCGGCGACGAACCGATCACGCTACGAAGCTGGATGCGCCTGGCCAACTTCAATGCCAATCATCGCAAGACCCTGGTTGTCGATCATGGCGAGGACTGGAAGGGGCTGGTGACCTCGGCCAATCCGCACGATGCCTCGAGCGCACATTCCAACCAGGCGCTGGTGGTGTCCGGCCCGGCCGTGTTCGACCTGCTGGCCTCCGAGCGCGCCATCGTGGCTTTCTCCAACGCTGATGCTCTGTGGGAGCGACCACCGCAGCCGAATTCGCCACCTGCACGCACCCATGACGAAACCGTACAGGTGCTCACCGAAAGCGCGATCCGCGACGCGGTGATCGGGTTGCTGGATGCCGCCGGTGAAGGCGACGAGGTCGAGCTGTCGATGTTCTACCTGTCCCATCGCGGCATCATCGAAGCCATGAAGGGCGCGGCCGAGCGCGGGGCGAGCGTGCGCGCGCTGCTTGATCCCAACGAACATGCCTTCGGCCGCCGCAAGAATGGCGTGCCGAACCGGCCGGTGGCCGCCGAACTGACCCGTGCCGGTGTCGAGGTGCGCTGGTGCCACACCACCGGCGAGCAATGCCACGAAAAACTATTACTGGTTCGCTTCGGTGATGGCCGGGCTGAGCTGATCGCCGGCACGGCCAATTACACCCGGCGCAACCTCGACGATCTCAATCCCGAAACAGCGCTACACCTGCGCGGATCGGATGCAACGCCGCCGCTGGTCCGGGCCAGCGAACGATTCGATGAGCGCTGGAACAACCGCCATGGTCGCTCGTACAGCCTGGACTATGACGAATACGCAGTCGAGAGCCGTTTGCGCTACTGGCAATACCGAATCATGGAAGCCACCGGCCTATCGACGTTCTAGTGTGCCCCGCATCTTGAGGCAAAGAATCACCGTTGGAACAATGCACGCTGGCAATCGATGGTTTGCCTGAAAGATCTTTAGCGTCTCTGCGTCTTTGCACGAAACAGATTGCTTCTGATTTTTTTTGGTTACAGCTTCCCGGTTTTCAGAAATCTCTCGATACGCCGCCGCCAGGGTTGGATGTCGAAGCCGTGTTCAGCGAGCCATTCGGGGTTGTAGTAGGTGTCGAGGTAGCGCTCGCCTTTGTCGCACAGCATGGCGACGACGCTGCCGGCCTGTCCGGCATGGTGCATGCGGCTCATCAATTCGAAGGCGGCATAGAGGCCGGTACCGGTGGAGCCGCCAACCTTGCGGCCGAGCACGTTTTCCAGGCAGTGCAGGGTGGCGAAGCTGGCTGCGTCGGGCACCTTGATCATTTCGTCGATGACGCCGGGCGTGAATGACGGTTCGACTCGTGGCCGGCCGATGCCTTCGATGTTGGACGCGTGGTCCAGGGTCAGGCCGCAATTTCGGCTGTGGTAGTAGTCGTAGAAGACCGAGTGATCGGGGTCAGCCACGCACAGGCGGCTGGAATGGCGGCGGTAGCGAATGTAGCGACCCAGGGTGGCCGAGGTGCCGCCGGTGCCGGCGGTGACCACGATCCAGTCGGGCACCGGATGACGTTCGCGGGCCATCTGTTCGAAGATCGACTGGGCGATGTTGTTGTTGCCTCGCCAGTCGGTGACCCGTTCGGCAAAGGTGAACTGGTCCATGTAATGCCCATCCAGCGATCGCGCCAATTCAGCGGCCGTGCGGTAGATGTCGCAAGGCGACACCGCCCGGCACTCGCCGCCGTAGAACTCGATCTCGGCAATCTTGCCGCGCGAGGTCTGTTCCGGAATGACTGCGATGAATGGCAGACCAAGCAGGCGGGCGAAATAGGCCTCGGACACCGCGGTGTTGCCGGACGAGGCTTCGATGATGGGGGTGCCCTCGGTGATCCAGCCGTTGCACAGTCCGAACAGAAACAGCGAGCGGGCCAGGCGATGCTTGAGGTTGCCGGTGGGATGGGTGGACTCGTCCTTGAGATACAGGTCAATGTCAGCAAGCGCAGGTATTTCGACCTGGATCAGATGGGTGTCGGCCGAGCGCTGAAAATCGGCCTCGATACGTTCGATCGCCCAATGTACCCAGTCATTCATCCGGCCCGACCCTCTGATTCATTGTGATGGCCCAGGGTTGATGATAGGGCATTCCTTCCCTGGGGATATTTGGGTATCGTGAATCGGTCTAAAACCGTCACCAATCAGCAAGGTCTGATGGCGCAAGATGAAGGTGCGCTGATTGACAAGGCGTTCGCGCACCATTCACCACCATATTGGCTTTGTGCCGGGGAAGATGCTCATGAAACGTCATTTCATTACTTTGGTCGCTTTGGCGATCCTGATCTGGCCGGCCCTGGCGCCGGCGGCCGATGAGGCTCAGGTGCTCAGTCAAGGGGCTCCCGCCCTGGCTGAGTCCTGTGCGGCCTGTCATGGTCCGGACGGACGCGCCCAGGCCGGCATTCCGCCTCTGGCCGGCAATCCCGAAGCGGTGATGCGGGCCCAGTTGCTGGCCTTTCGCAATGATGAAATCCCAGGCGCGACGGTCATGCCTCGCCTGGCTCGTGGATTCAGCGAAGAGGAATTGAAGGCCCTTGCCGCCTGGTTCGCCGGCCTGGATCCTGAAGAAGAATCGGGATCGGACTCTAACGGAGAGCAGCCATGAGCCGTTTCAATCACGATCGCCGCAAGGCGCTCAAGCTGTTCGGTCTGACCGGGGCCGGTGCACTGCTGGCCACGGCCGGGTTTCCTCTGATGGCCGGATCGGTGGGCCCGGCCCGCGTGGCGATCGTCGGCGGAGGTTTCGGTGGGGCGACTGCAGCGCGCTATCTCAAGCGTCTGGCGCCCGAACTGAACGTTACCCTGATCGAGCCGTTGAAGCGTTACTACACCTGCCCATTTACCAACCTTTACCTTGGGGGTTTGAGGGAATTCGATTCCCTGGGTCACGGTTATGACGACTTGCGCCGCCTCGGCGTGAACGTGGTCCATGCCCGGGCCGAATCGGTCGATGCCGACCATCACAGTCTGAAACTCGATGATGGTGCGGACCTCAAATGGGATCGGCTGGTGCTCTCGCCGGGCATCGATATCCGCTGGGGCGCGCTGGAAGGCTATGACCGGGCTGCTGCCGAACATGCTCCGCATGCCTGGCAAGCTGGTGAACAGACCCATCTGCTCAAGCGCCAACTCGAAGCCATGGAAGACGGCGGCACCTTCATCCTGGTCGCGCCCGACAACCCCTACCGCTGCCCGCCCGGCCCTTACGAGCGGGTCAGCATGGTGGCCAATTACCTGAGTCGCCACAAGCCACGTTCCAAGGTGTTGCTGCTGGATTCCAAGGACGGCTTTTCCAAACAACCCCTGTTCCTGGAAGGCTGGCGCGAGAACTACGGTGACATGGTCGAATGGGTTGGCCGTTCCGGCGATGGCCGGGTGGTGCGCGTGGATGCCGAGCGGCGCGAGGTGGAAACCGAGTTTGGCGAGATCCACCGCGCCGATGTGCTCAACGTGGTGCCTCCCCAGAAAGCGGGCGCGATTGCCAACCAGGCCGGCGTGGCCGGCGAGAACGGCTGGGTGCCGATCGAGCCGCGCACTTTCCAGTCGCGCAAGGTGCCGGGCATTTACGTGATCGGCGATGCCACCGAGGCCACGCCCATGCCCAAATCCGGATTCGTGGCCAACAACCAGGCCAAGGTCACCGCGCGGGCCATCCTGGCTGACCTGGCCGGTCTTGAGCCGCCCGAACCACGCTGGACCAATACGTGCTACAGCGTGATTGCGCCCGAGTGGGGTATTACCGTGGCCAACGTGTTCGAGGTCTACGAGGGGCAGTTGCGCGAAGTGCCCGGTTCCGGCGGCATCAGCGCGCTGGAAGCTCCTGCTCGCATCCGGCGCAATGAAGCCCGCTTTGCCGAATCCTGGTACGCCGGAATCGCCCTGGATACCTGGGGTACGCGGAGTTAAGCGTGTCCGCCCAGGCCATGGTCATGTGGGGCGGGCTGGCCCTGGGTGTTGTGTTCGGCGTGCTCGCCCAGGCCACCGCCTTCTGCCTGACCGGCGGCTTGCGCGAGTGGTGGTCAAAAGGACAAATGCGCCGGATCGGCGGGTTTGCGCTTGCCCTGGCGGTGGCCATCCTGGCCACCCAGATCCTGGCCGTTGCCGGCCTGGTCGAGCCGGCGCGATCGCTTTATTTGCAGGCGAGCTTTTCCTGGTTGCTGGTGCCGCTGGGCGGCGTGTTGTTCGGATACGGCATGATGCTGGCGCGCGGCTGCGGTGCACGCGCGTTGGTGTTGCTGGGCGAAGGTAATCTGCGCTCGCTGGTGGTGCTGCTGTGTCTGGGCATCGCCGCCCACGCCGCCATGGGCGGGGTTCTGGCGCCGGTGCGGGTTGCAGTGGCCGAAGCCACCACCATCAGCTTTGGTACCCCGCCGGGTCTGGCCGAATGGCTAAGCTCAGTGGGATTGGCAGAGACTCTGGCGCGGCTGATTCCTGCGCTGCTGCTGGGCGGGTTGTTGATACTGATTGCCCTGCGCATTGCCGATTTTCATCGCGCCCGTGCAGAATTGATTGCAGTGGCCGCCATCGGCCTGGTCATCGCTGGCGGCTGGTTTCTGACCGGCCATCTGGCCGCCGATGATTTCGATCCGGCGCCGCTGCAAAGCCTGAGTTTCGTCGCCCCGGTCGGCGATGCCATCCAGTACCTGATGCTGGCCACCGGCATGCGCGTGGACTTCGGCGTCGCGGTGGTGGCCGGCGTGCTGGCCGGCGCCTTTTTGGCCGCTCTGCTGCGAGGCCGACTGGAATTGCGTGGATTCGAGAAACCCGGCCAATTGGTGCGCGCCATGCTGGGTGGCGTGTTGATGGGTGTCGGCGGCGTTCTGGCGCTGGGCTGTTCCATCGGCCAGGGCCTGAGCGGACTGTCGACCCTGGCGTTGTCATCGTTTCTCGCGGCAGCCGGTATCCTGTTGGGTGCTCGTCTGACCGTTCACGGGCCGATCAAGCTGGCAGACTGAAGATTCATATGATGCTTAGACTCTTATTTATTGCAGCGCTATGCCTGCCCACCCTCGTCCAGGCGGGATCGGGACCGTGGGAGCGCATCGATCCGGCCCGTGAATTGCTCGGCGAAAGCAAACCCGAAGTCGGCGTGCTGGCGCTGGACTTGCCCGCGGTCACCCAGGATGGTTCCTCGGTCACGCTGAAGGTCAGTCTGGACCGTCGCCGACACTCGGATACCGTCATCGAAGCCTTGTACCTGTTCACCACCGGTAATCCCGCCCCCGAATTGGCCGAATTCCAGTTCGGCCCGGCCGCCGGCCCGCTGGACCTGGAAACCCGCATCCGCCTGGACCGCAGCCAACAGGTGTTTGCACTGGCGCGTACGGCCGATGATCGCTGGCTGGCCGGTGTGCGTGATGTTCGGGTCACGGTCAGCGGCTGCCTGGTCGAGGGCACGGGTAGCCTGGACGATGACTTCATGCTGGCTCGCGTGCGCGGCCCGTCGCGCTTTCGCGCCGACCGACCCTCAGAAATCCGCGCCATGATTCGCCATCCCATGGAAACGGGATTTAGAGAAGACCCGCAAGGCCAGGCCATTCCACGCCGCATCGTCAAACAACTGGATGTCAGTCTGGAAGGCGAGCAAGTGCTGCATGCCCGTTTTCACCCGGCCATTGCGGCCCATCCATACCTTCGCTTTCACGTTGCGGCCGGACTGGAGGGCGATCTCGAGCTGGAGTGGCGGGAAAGTGGTGGTGAAAAGGCTGAAAGCCAGATTTCCATTCCCTGAAACCGAAAGTTGCCCGTCGGCCGTGTCAGGCCGACCTACATTTCGGGTGCCGAGGTCTTGCAGGTCGGGGTGACACCCCCGACGGACGAGGTATCGGATGTCGACACGGGTTGGTTGGGGTTTGGTGTTGGCTACGTAAACGGTCTGTTGGAAAGGCGAGGGGTTCTTCAATAAATGCTGGACACAAGCGTGCTAACATCCTGACTTTTGAGCAAGAATCAAGGGGTGAAACGCAGAGCCTTTCCATCATGGGTGGCGCTGTTCCTGCTGCTGGCTGCATTCGATGCATGGTCAGCCTCAGGCGGCCAGACCGAACCGGTCGAGCTGATCCACTCGTCCTGGGACACTCGTTCCGGTCTGCCGCAGAATTCGGTCAACGGCATCTTCCAGGATTCCCGTGGCTATTTGTGGCTGGCGACTTTTGACGGTCTGAGCCGATTCGACGGTGTACGCTTCGTGCGCACCCCCGATGATCAGATGCCGGGCCGACGCCTGAGGATTGTCGGTAGCGACGAGGACGGATTCTGGATCGCCGGCGAACACGACGGGCTGGTATTTCACGACGGCAAAGCCGCCAGCCCCTTCCCTCTCGAGGCGCTGGACATCAAAGGCCAAGTTGGCAGTGTCCAGCGTGATATGCACGGGTTGTGGATCGGTACCAGCCGCGGCCTGTACCTGATTGATGACGAACGCACGGTGCGCCACTTTGACAGCGCCCACGGGCTGCCCGAAGGCGCGGCCGGGAATGTCCTGTCCATGGACGACGGTCGCATTTACGTGGGTACGGCCTCCGGACTGGCCGTCGCGCGAATCGATCAGCTCGACGAGGGGTTCAAGGCCGTGGATCGCCCGGGGCTCATCGATGGCTCCATTTACCGAATGCTTGATGACCAGGCCGGCGGTCTCTACGTCGCCAGTGATTATGGGCTTTTGCATCTGGCCGCCGACGACAGCAGGAGATTTCTACCGATACCTGAAGGAGACATCGATGTCCGGCCGGTTCGTAACCTGATCAGGGACCGGCACGGCGCACTGTGGGCCACCGTTGCTCGCGACGGGCTGTATCGTATTCAGGGCGACGACATCCGCCGTTTCGGGCGGGAAGTCGGCGTGGTCGACAAGCGCTTCAGCGCCCTTTACGAAGACCGCGAAGGTCATATCTGGTACGGCACCGACGGCGGCGGCATGGGGCAACTTCGTCCCGGCAAGGCCAAAGCCTACCGGCTTTCCGACTGGGGGCTGGACTCCACGGCAGTGACGACGATGGTGAAGCATCCAGAAGGTGGGCTGTGGCTGGGACTGAATTGCGGCGGGGTTGCCCACTTCAGGGACGGAATCCGGGAGATTCTGGACGAGCCCGAAGGCCTGACCAACGGCTGCGTTTTTTCGTTGCTTGTCGATGACGACAATCGCCTGTGGGCCGGGTCCTACGGTGGCGCCGGAATGCACCGATTGCGCGGTAATGAATTTGTGCCGATCGATGTGCCCGAACGTCACCGCATCGTATTGTCGATCTTCCAGCATTCGGATGGCGACATCTGGGCCGGAACCAGCGGCGGCTTGCTTCGCCACGACCCGGCCTCGGACAGCTTCCATGCCGTTGAACAGGCCGGAACGGAGCCGGTCAACTACATTTCCGAAGGTCCTGATGGGCGACTATGGCTGGCACGCACCAAAGGCGTTGACCATGGCGATCCGGAGTCAGGCATGGTGCGGCTGGAAGATGACCGGCTCACGCAGGTCAGAGCCATCCATCACGGAGGCGACGGCATCACCTGGTTCGGCACCTACGGCAACGGGCTGTTCCGCCATGACGGGGAGCACCTGTTTCATTTCACTCCCGAACACGGGCTCGAGGACGTAGTGGTCTCGTTCATCATCGATGATGGACTGGGGCACTTCTGGCTCAGTGGCAACCGTGGCATTCAAGGACTTGTCATTTCCGAACTCGAGGCCGTGGTGGGCGGGGAAATCGACTCAGTCAATGCTTTGGTCATTGGCGCCGACGACGGCATGCTCACGGTGGAGACCACCGGCGGCAGCCAGCCGGCCGGTCTCAAGGCGGCCGGCGGAAAGCTATGGTTTCCGACCATCGACGGCATGGTGCGTCTGCATCCGGAAAGCATTGCCCGCAACCCCCTGCCGCCACCCGTGATCGTCGAGAAAGTCGTGATGGATGGCCAGCCCCATGCCGCCGAAGATGTGATGGATATTCCAGCCGGCACGAGCAGCATCGAGATCCACTACACCGGGCTGAGCTTTTCAGTCCCGGATCGGGTCAGCTTTCGCTACCGGCTGGGCGAAACTGGCCCATGGGTTGAAGCGGGCACCCGTCGGGTGGCCTATTTCAGCAACCTGCAGCCGGGTCGGCATGACTTCGAGGTGACCGCGGCAAACAGTGACGGGGTCTGGAACCCGCAAGGCGCCACGTTACAGCTCAATTCACAGGCCCGCTTTACCCAGACGCCGTGGTTCCCCGTGCTGATCGCACTGGTGGCCAGCGCACTGATCGCCGCGCTATTCAGTTTGCGCCTGTGGCGCATGCGCCTGCATGAACAGCGCCTGGCTGAACTGGTCAGTGAACGCACCGAGGCGCTGGAGGCGGCCAACCGCAAACTCAGCGAACTGGCGCGCGTTGATGAACTGACCGGCATGGCCAACCGCAGGCACCTGGAGGAAACGCTCAAACGCGAGTGGGCACGGGCCGGGCGCCGTAATGAATCCCTGGGACTGATCCTGATCGACATTGACTGCTTCAAGGAATACAACGATCTGCATGGCCACCTGTCCGGCGATGCCTGCCTGCGCAAGATTGCCGAGACCCTGGACCAGTGCCTGCAGCGAACCGGCGATTTGCTTGCCCGATACGGTGGCGAGGAATTCCTGGCCGTGCTCCCGGACAGTGACGAAGAAGGGGCCCGGTCCGTTGCCGAAATGATGCGACGGCGCGTGGCCGACCTGGCCATTCCGCATGGCGCCTCGGATGCAGCCGAGGTGGTCACCGTGTCTGCCGGCGTTGCCGCCACCATCCCGCAGCCCGAGGCAGACAACTCCATTAGCCTGCTAAGAGCCGCTGACCAGGCCCTGTACCTGGCCAAGGAAGGCGGTCGCGATCAGGTGCGGGTCGCTGGCCGGGGCGCGGACATTGCCGGGTAGGCAACCCTGGGACTTCGGCTCTTTCGGGAAGTATCAACGCCCCTTTCTGGTTTGACCTTGCATCGATATTCAATAGTCCGCCGCAACATCGCTGCGATATAGCGATTTGGCATCGGCAGCCGATGCCACGGCATCGCGTACTTTCTCATCCTGAAGATCCAGCACCCGCGATGTGCCATCGTCCAATTTGGCCACCGCCTCGATGCGGTGAAACGACTGGCCATACTCGGCCGCGAAAGCAGCCAGGCCGCGCAGTTTGCTTAAGGCGTCACCCAGGTGGTGGCCGTGCGGGTCGACGATGGAGACTTTCAGGTCGTCTTTCTTTCCGTGGAAGAACAGGAAGTCCGGGCATAGGCGCCGCCAGTTGCCCGCTTCGTCCCGCCAAGCGACGGCCAGCGCGTCTTCGGAGGCCCGGGAGGGGTTGCGGTACCAGGCCAGACAGTCGTCACGTCCCAGTTCGGCATGCTGCGGCACATGGCGTTCCCCTCGAACCGGGTGGCGGCAACGACTCTCAGACTAACCGAGCAGCCCGCCGCACTCCAGTGCTGATCGTCATGCCTTGGTCACACCCCCGCGGGAACCAGCAGGACGGGGCGGTGCACCCGGCGGCAGACGGCTTCGGCCGTGCTGCCC
The DNA here is from genome assembly GCA_003561495.1 of Gammaproteobacteria bacterium. Classification (GTDB taxonomy): domain Bacteria; phylum Pseudomonadota; class Gammaproteobacteria; order Xanthomonadales; family Wenzhouxiangellaceae; genus Wenzhouxiangella. The sequence goes on along the minus strand of PWWM01000065.1, from coordinate 3,604 downwards.
AGCAGCAACTCGCTCATGGCATTGCGCCCACGCTTGCCAACCACGGTCAGGTCCGCCGGCAATTCGCCGGCCAGGGCGACGATGGCATCGCGCGGGTCGGCCGACTCGATGCGCGTCTCCAGGCCCTCGATACGACCGGCCAGTGTAGTCAGGTGGGATTCGGCATCCGACCTCTCGCAGCTTTCGTTTTCGGTGGCGCAGCAGGCGGTCAGGGCAACGCGACGAGCGAACCGCGGGGCCAGCTTCTCCGTGACCTCTTCGGCCGCGGCGGCATTCGCTGATCCATCGGTGGCCAGTAGCAGGACATCATTGCCTGCGACGAACGCCCCGTGAACCGGCTCGAGCCACACAGGCAACGTGGTCAGGCGCGCCGTGTCCAGCGCCGTGGATCCAACCAGGAAGTCGTGCACCTTGCCATGGCCGCGATCACCGAGCAGCAACAGGTCGGCGCCGGCCTTCTCCGCGGCGCGCACCAGTTCACGGCCCGGTTCGCCCACGGCAATGCGAAAATCGCACTCCATCCCGATCTCAGCCAGGCTGGCGGCTTCCTCGGCCAGCCGATTCTCGTAGTGCGCACGATGACGCTCCTCGGGCGCGGCCGGGTAGCGGCTGCTCATGACATAGACCAGCGTGGCCCGCGCCACGCCCAGCTTGCCAAGCGCCTCGAGGCGCTGCCGCACCCTGGGCCAGGCCGGTGAAAAATCGATCGCAACCAGCACGTGTTCAAACATCATGGGGCTCCTGTTGGTCATTGGCCACACCGGGGGCCGGCAAGTCGACTTCGACAAAAAGACGGCCGAAGCCCATCAGCGTTTCCAGTCTCAGTTCGATCGGGCCGGCGACTTCAAGGGTGCGCGCAAGGTACACGCGCATACCATCGACATGGAAGACATCGTAATCCTCCGGCCGCTTGGGCCGACGCGCCTCGGCCACCGGCACTTCGGCCATGCCGCCGCAGCAGCCGTGGCGCGGCGACGGGCGCACAATGACTTCGCCACTGCGCTGTTCTAGCCAGCGCCGGGCCTCGGGCGCGATGCGGATGTCATGTCCGGCACGCAACCGCTCATGCCCCCTGGGCCTGAGGGAACTTGTGACGGGTGCGGTTGGCGATGCGCACCAGCCAGAGCATCAGCGGCACCTCGACCAGCACACCGACCACGGTCGCCAGCGCCGCGCCGGACTGGAGGCCGAAGATCGCGATGGCAGCGGCCACCGCCAGCTCGAAGAAGTTACTCGCACCGATCATCGCACCAGGGGCGGCCACGTTGTGCGGAATCTTCCAGGCCTTGGCCCAGCCGTAGGCGATGAAGAAGATCAGCACCGTCTGGATGATCAGCGGGATGGCAATCAGCAGGATATGCAGCGGATTGTCGAGGATCACCTCGCCCTGGAAGGCGAACAGCAGTACCAGGGTGATGATCAGGCCGATGGGCGTGACCGGCCCGATACGCTTCATGAACACGTTGTCGAACCACTCGATGCCGCGTTTTTTGATCAGCCACACGCGCGTGGCGTAACCGGCGCCCAGAGGAATGACGATGTAGAGCAGCACCGACAGCGCCACCGTGTCCCACGGCACGGTGATGTCGGAAATGCCGAGCAGGAAGACGACGATGGGCGCGAAGGCGAACAGCATGATCAGATCATTGAGCGCGACCTGCACCAGGGTGTAGGCGGCATCGCCGCGGGTCAGGTAGCTCCAGACGAACACCATGGCCGTACAGGGTGCCGCCCCCAGCAGGATGGCACCGGCCAGGTACTCGCGCGCCAGGTGCTCGGGGATGAGCGGTTCGAACACCACGATCAGGAAAAACCAGGCGATGGCGAACATGGAAAACGGCTTGATCAGCCAGTTGACCGTGGTGGTGACCACCAGCCCCTTGGGTTGACGGCGCACCCCGACGATGGCGCCAAAGTCGATCTGCACCATCATCGGGAAGATCATCGCCCAGATCAGGATGGCGACCGGGATGGAGACATTGGCATACTCGAAACGCGACAGGGTCTCGGGCACGGCCGGAAGAAACTGACCCACGGCAACGCCGATGACGATGGCGATGGCCACCCACACCGACAGGTAGCGCTCGAACAGCCCCATGCCCTTGCGCACATCGGGCGCCTGATCGCTTGCTGTGTCGTGATGGGCAGTATCGGTCATGGTTGTTCGTCCAGTTCCTTTTCCAGCAGCGCTTCGACGCGCCGGCGAATGTCGTCGCGCACGGCACGAAACTCCGTCTTGATCTGTTCTTCCGTGCCGGTGGCTTTCGCCGGATCCGGCAGCGGCCAGTGAACGCGACGGATGCCGGGCGGCAGTACCGGGCAGTGCTCGTCGGCATGACCGCAGACGGTCACCACCAGGTCCAGGCCGTCGAGCATGTCGTCGCTCAGGCGGGTCGATTCCTGGCCTGAAATGTCGATATCGATTTCATCCATGGCGGCAATGGCACGCGGGTTCTTGCCGAGCGCCTCGATGCCGGCCGACAGGACCTCGACACGGTCACCGCCCAGATGGCGGGCAAAGCCCTCGGCCATCTGCGAGCGGCAGGAGTTGCCGGTGCAAAGAAACAGCACTCTCAGGGGATTTTGCCGGTACATGGGACAGCGATCAGTTGGAAAATGGGTGGCAATCAGTCGCAGGCGACTTGCGGGCGGTTGGGCATGCTGGCCAGGCGCTCGTTCAGGTCACCCAGCGAGTGAACCTGCGCAACCGTTTCGAGCACCTCGCGGGCCCAGTCGGGCAGGTCGGCACTGAGCCGGTAATAGACCCACTGGCCGCGACGCTCGTCGCTGACGATTCCCTGGTCGCGCAACGAGCCCAGGTGGCGCGAAATGCGCGGCTGCGGCAGGGCCAGGGCATGGACGAATTCGCACACACACAACTCTCTGTCATCTCTCAAAAGAAGCAGACATTGCAGCCGGGTCCGGTCGGCCAGCGCCTTGAAGAAACGCTCCGGTTTCATGGATATATGGATATGCGTATGTTTTGCCCAGCTTAGCAAATAAAACGAGCTCCGGAAAGGCTTTCCACGGGCAGTTCTTCAGGCTCGGTGCAGAGAGCCCTCGACCGCAAGCCGGCGTTCCGGCCCGGCGCAGTACTCCATCAGGGTGGAGTTCAGGAAGAATAACCCGCCCATTTCCGGTTTGACCTTGGATGAACCTTCAGTAATCCGCCGCAACATCGCCGCGGTATAGCGATTTGGCATCCGCGGCCGATACCACGGCATCGCGTACTTTCTCATCCTGAAGATCAAGTACCCGCACCGTGCCATCGTCCAATTTCGCCACCGCCTCAATGCGGTGAAACGAATGGCCAAACTCGGCCGCGAAAGCGGCCAGCCCGCGCAGCTTGCCCAGGGAGTCGCCCAGGTGGTGGCCGTGCGGGTCGACGATGGAGACTTTCACGTCATCTTCCTTCCCGTGGAAGAACAGGAAATCCGGGCATAGGCGCCGCCAGTTGCCGGCTTCGTTGCGCCAGGCCACGGCCAGCGCGTCTTCGGAGGCGCGGGAGGGATTGCGGTACCAGGCCAGGCAGTCGTCACGTCCCAGTTCGGCATCCAGCACGCTGATTTCCCACTGGTTGAGGCTGGCCACGGGGAATTGACCG
>PWWM01000009.1 GCA_003561495.1 Gammaproteobacteria bacterium | reverse complement strand
AGGAGTTGCCGACCCAGTAGTCGACGAAGGGCGCGGCCTTGACCGGGCGGTCGGGACTGCCTTCGCGGGCCAGCACGCTGAGTTCGTAGACCCGGGCGATGTTGTCGCCCTTCATGTCGGTATTGGTCATGACCATGTGCACCGGCACGCGCCACTGGATGGGCCGGCCAAACAGGTCGCGGTTGGCCACATCCCAATCGCCCTGGATGGACACGGCCAGCACCTCGACGCCGCGCCCGGCCGGGTTCCAGGCCGGTGCGCCGCGGAAGAATTCCAGGGCGGCGCGGGCCAGTTCATCGGTCTGACCGGGACCGGCAAAGTTGCCGACGTGGTCCACCCACTGGCGGGCATCGACGTCGCGTTCGATGCGCTCTTCCATGGCCGCGTACTGGGCATCGACCTGGGCCAGCAGCTGGTTGAGCTCGCTGTCGGCCGGATCGAAGGCCTGGCCCAGGGCCAGCATGTCACGGGCTTCGTTGAGTCTTCGCAGGCGCATCTCCTCGGAGAAGCTCTCGATGTGGTCTGTGAACATGCTCGCCTGGCGGGCCAGGTCCTGGGCGGAGGCACTGCGTGACTTGGACACGTTTTCCATGCCCCGGTAGAGATCCATAAACTGGCTGCCGAAGTGATGCTCGTTGGACAGGCCCAGCGCGTGCAGGGCATTGTTGATCGAGCTGGCGGTTTCGCCGTACTGCTCGGCAATGAGCCGCATGGTGGGCTGAATGGCCGGAATCACCTCCCGATCCAGGGCATCGAGCTGGGCCACGGCATCACCACCGACCTGCAGCTGTTCTTCGATGGAGGTGCCGTGAATCATGCTGTTGCCGTGCACGCCCTGGAAGCGATCGCGGTGGGCCTGATGCAGATCCAGGATGGTCTGCTTGGTCTGCATGGCTTCGGCCATTCCCGGTGATACGTCCTCGACCGGCTCGGTTTCGCCGCGACGCTGCGCGATCAGTTCGCGTATTTCGGCCAACTGCGCCTCGCTGTTCTGGACCGGTTCGGCCTGCAACAGGGACGGATCCAGCTCGGCATTGAGTGCATCGAGCCGGGCGCGGAATTCATCGGCATCAGCTTCTGCCTGGGCCAGACGCTGGTCACGCTCGGACTGCCGGAACTCCCACCACTGCGGTGTCGTGAGCCGATTACGCGTGTTGCGCATGTCCTGATCAACCAGGCGGTAGTTGCGCGCTTGCGCGCCCGACAGTCTGGCCGGTGGTTCGGCTGCAACCGGTGCTGCCGCTGGCTCTGCCGGCGTTTCGGCCACCGGTGGCGGCGTTGCCGGCGGAGGGGGTTCCGCCGCCGGTTGTGCGGCGGCTTCGGCTTGCTCCAGTCGGCGCTGCACGCTCTGGTTGAGACGGTCAAAGCGGCTGCGCGCGCTGCGCACCTGGGGCAAGTCTTCCTTGGCTTCGGCGGCTTCGATCAGCGCTTCCGCCCGGGCCAGCTCTTCGCTGGCCTGGTCCAGTCGACCGGCGTGAAAATGCCGCTCGGCACTGCGAACCAGATTGCCGGCCTCACGCGCCTGCTCCAGTGCGCTCTGGCCATTGCCGGCAAAGACTGAGCCGCCGGCAAACAGACCGGCCAGCAGCAATGCGGCAAAGAAAAACGGGGATTGATTCAGCAAGAACTTCTTTCGAAAGAACATATTGAACCCTCCAGCTCATGGTCGTTGAGGCCTTTCCTTGAATTTAATCGGCGAAATCTTGCGCAAGCATGACGAGGATCAAGAAACTTGAGATTAATCTTGATTAATTTCCATTCAAGTAGAGAAATCGGGCTCGGTCGGAACGAGCTTCCATTCGGACAGGAGACAAATGCGCATGAAAATCAGTTTCGGATTCAACAAGATCGCCATCACCGCCATGATGCTGGTCGTTAAGACGAATGGCGGTCGCTTCGGGCTGCCATAGGTTGAGGAGATTGGAACGCCATGATGGATAGAAAATACATTTCTAAAGAATCTCGCGGGGTGACCATCGCGCCGTTGGCGGCTGCCATTGGGCTCGCTTTGGGCAGCACACAACTCCAGGCCGCCACGATCACCGTGGACAGCCTGTTGGACGGTTCGCTCGAAAACCGGTGTACCCTGCGTGATGCGGTCGAGGCGGCCAATACGGATACGTCCGTGGCCGGGTGTACGGCAGGCAGCGGTATGGACGAGATCATCTTCGATTCATCCATACATGGCGGCACGATTTTTCTGACGGAAGGCCCGATTGGCCTTTCCAGCTCGATGATCATCCAGGGACCGGGGCCGGATCTGTTGACCATTGACGGCCTGCACACGCATCAATTGTTTCGCACCGGCGGGATCTTTGGCACCCACATCAGTTTTTCAGGGTTGACGCTACGGAATGGCTTTGCCGACACCGAGTTCGAAGGTGGTGGCGCCATTCTCGCTCGCACCGCCGCAAACCTGACCCTCGAGGATTGCGTCATCACCGGCAATACGGCCCATGCGCCTGCGCAAGGCGGCGCTGTGGCATTTCAGGCTTCGACACCCTTCATCAGTCTGGTCATCGATGACTGTGTATTCAGCGAAAACGAGGTCCTTGATCCTGATGCCGTTCCCGGGGACGTGATCCCGACCGCCGGTGGCGCCATTTATCTCCGATTGGGCACCATGGAGATCACCAACAGTGAATTCATTGGCAACGCCAGCGGCACCCTGGGCGGTGCAGTCGCAATCAACAATGACCCAACGGTGACCAGCCGAATCATCCACTCGGAATTCTTCGACAATGAATCAGGCCTGGGCGGCGCGATCGGGCTGATACAGGAAAGTCAGCTGGAGATCGAGAGCAGCACCATCTCCGGCAATCAGGCGTCTTTTGGTGGGGGCGTGATGGTTTCCAGCATGGCAAGTGCGTCGATATCGGCTGACTCGGTTCTCTCCAGCAATACGGCGCTGTTCGGTGGTGCCATCTCTCTCGGGTTCGGAGCTCCGCCGGATTTGTTCACCCGGTCAGATCCCTATTCGGGCCCAGGCTACATGGAGCTATCCGACACCCAGATTGTTTTCAACCAGACTCTGCTATATGGCGGCGGGTTGAATGTCATGAATCAAAGTGGTCTGATCGCACAAGGCACCGAAATCGCGAACAACACGGTCACTGGCTTTCAGGCTCCTGAAATGGAGCAACGTGGAGGCTACCTGGAATTGGGTTGGGGTGGTGGAATCAACGTGATGGGCGGCTCCATGGTTGATCTGCTTGATTCCGAGGTTTACGACAACTACGCCTTTCGTGGCGGTGGGCTGATCGTTCTTGACGGCATGCTGGAGCTTTCCGATTCGATTGTTTCCGGAAACGAGGCCCTGATTGGAGGCGGCATACAGGTCGGTTCCATCTACTACGACACCAACGCAGCAAGCATGGCGCTTAGAGACAGCACGGTTTCCTTGAATGTCGCCAATGCCGGCGGGGGTGCCGCGATCATCGATCAGACCGCCTTGCATTCAATGAACAGCCAGTTTGTTGACAATTCCGCGCTCGGGTTGGGTGGCGGCGGCGCCTTTCTTCTGGATGCATCCCCGGTCATCTTCACTGAAACAAGCTTTGTTGGAAACAACGGCTCCTTCTATGGTGGCGCAGTACTGGCTCTTTCTGAAACCAATCTCCTGGTGGAAGCCAGTTCAATCATGCAGAATCAGGCCAGAACCGGAGCCGGCTTGTTTCTGGATAACACTCGGACCCTGGTTTCCTACAGCACGATTGCCGAGAATATCGCCTCGGAAACTGCCGGTGGAATCATTACCTTCGATGGCAGAACGCGCATTCTGAATTCCACCATCACCAGCAATGAAGCCGGCGCTGTGGGCGGGATCATGGCATCCGGCATCGAGATGAACTTTGTCACCCTCAGCCACAATGAGTCCAAGGGAGGAGCAAGCACTGCCGCTCTTTTTGCCAACCTCCCGGACAACCCCGGCGGTCTGTTGGTTGACGAAAATCATGAGTTCCATATCGTCAACTCCATACTGGCCGAAAACGTCGGTCCAGACGGCCCTCTGGATGTGGTCGTCACTGCATTTGACTCGACTGACCCGACCTGGGATCCGCAGTCGCTGGACTACTCATTGATCCGATCAGCTGTTGGCGCATTGCCTCCAGGGGTTGGAAACATCTTTGGCCTGGATCCACAGCTCGGTCCACTCGCCGATAACGGCGGTGCCACGTTGACCCGTGCACTTGCAGCCAACTCGCCAGTCATAGATCAGGCCAGCCCGATCATCGGTGCGATCGACCACGACCAACGCCGCGCCCCCTGGCCCAGGGCTTTCGGCGAGCGTGCCGACATGGGCGCATACGAGTTTTTCATCGACTCGATCTTCCGGGATCGATTCGAGGCACCATGAATGAAAATGCCGCCAGAGCCAGGAGCAAGGCCAGCAGCGCCGGCCACCATGGCGAACTCGACAGGAGCGGCACACCGATCGCTTCGGGTTGGACGGATTCACCAGGGCCGGCGGCGAGCCAGCGACCGACCATGCGAGGCTCGACAAAGCTCGGCAGGCT
>PWWM01000027.1 GCA_003561495.1 Gammaproteobacteria bacterium | reverse complement strand
TCGACCGCACCCGCCTGCCTTCTCCAATGCGTTTGCCGGTCTGGTTCGACGACCAGTGGCGCGCGGTCAGTCCATGGCAGGGCTGGCTTGTGGATCGTGGCCGCATCGATGAAGCTTAGGCAACGTCTGCGCCGGGTGCTGCGCCTGCTGCCGATGGTGGCGGTATTGCTGGTGTTGCTCAGTTCGCTCTACCTGGTCTCCAGCGTGGAGCAGGAAGCCACCCAGCTTGGCCGCGCATCGCTTTGGGTGTTCGTCATTACCGGAATTGCGCTGCTGATGCTGTTCGCGGTCATCGTCGGTCGACTGGTGCGCCTGCTGCAGCGTCGCCGCGCCGGTGAGCCCGGGGCGCGTCTGACCGCCCGGCTGGTGGCGGTATTCATTGCCCTGGCGCTGCCGCCGGTGGTCATTCTGTACCTGTTCGCCATCCAGTTTCTCAATGAAACCATCGAAGGGTGGCTGGACGTGGAGACCGAAGCGGCGCTGTCGGACTCCATCGAGCTGGGCCAGATGTTCATGAGCATCCGAACCCGGGAGGCCGGCTCGCGTCTGAACCGGCTGGCCGAAACCCTGGAGCTGGATGACGAGGACCGCCTGTTCCGGCAACTGCTGCGCGAGGTCAGTGCCGCCGGCCCGACCGAACTGGCCCTGCTGGATGCCTCCGGGCAGGCCCAGGTCTCGGTCAATATCGATCCGGGCCAGCTGGTCGTGGACCGTCCGTCCAGCTTTGCCCTGACCCAGGCGCTTGAGAACCAGGAATACGCCGCCGCCGAACCGGATGACGAGGGCATTCAGATTCGCGTGCTGCGAGCCGTCGGCCCCCCGGCGCTGGGGGCTCGACCGTTGATCCTGCAGGCCATCTACCCCCTGCCGCCCGAATTCAGTGATCTGGCCGAGAACATCGAACAGGCCTATTATCATTATCGCAATGTCGCTTTTCTGCGTGACCGTCTGCAACAAAGCCTGGTGCTGATTCTGACCCTGGTTCTGATGTTGACCGCGTTGCTGGCCATGCTGGTTGCCTTCAATGCCGCTCGTCGCCTGACCCAGCCGATCCGCGAGCTGGCCGGCGCCACCGAGCAGATTGCCGCCGGACACTTTCCCGAGCAATTGTCGGTGACCAGCCGCGATGAGCTGGGCTTTCTGGTTCAGTCCTTCAACACCATGACCCGCGAACTGGCCGCCAGCCGCAAGGCGCTCGAGGATCAGCGGCGTTATCTTGAGATCGTGCTGGGGCGACTGTCGGCCGGGGTACTGGCAATTGATGGCGACGGGTGCCTCGGTGCCTTCAATGACTCGGCCGGCCGAATTCTTGGCCTGAACCCGGAGCGTGATCGTGGCTGTCGTCTGACCGATCTGGTCGACAAGCGGCCGGATCTCGCCCCGTTCATCGACAGCATTCTCTCTCGTCGCGCCGGGGCTGGTGGCGACTGGCGAGAGGAAATTCAGCTCGGTGAGCCGGGCAAGCCGCTGGTGCTGGTGTGCCGAGGCTCTGACCTGCCGGCCGAAACCGGCGGACAAGTGGTGGTGTTTGACGATGTGACCGTGCTCGACCAGGCCCAACGCGAAGCCGCCTGGGCTGAAGTGGCTCGGCGATTGGCCCACGAGGTCAAGAATCCGCTGACCCCGATTCAGTTGGCTGCCGAGCGGCTGCAGTACAAGCTCGAGGAAGTCCTCGATGCCGATCAGAAAGAACTGCTGACCAAGACCACCACCACCATTCGCGCCCAGGTCGACACCCTCAAGCGCCTGGTGGATGCGTTCGGTGATTATGCCCGGCCAGTCAGCCTGAAATTCGAGCCGGTCAATCTGGCTGCCCTGATCGGTGAGGTCGAGGATCTGTATTCCGGTGGTGAGATGGCCGAGTCCTTCGACGTTGAAGTTGATCCGGCGACTGAACCGGTCATGGGCGATGCCGGCCGACTCCGGCAGGTTCTGCTCAACCTGGTCAGAAACGCCCAGGAAGCTCATCCGGATGGTCGACCCCGGTTGCAGATCACTCTTTCTCCGAAACGGCGGGAAGATCAGGACGGCGTGGTCCTGATGATTCGTGATGATGGGCCCGGGTTTGCCGAAGAGGTCCTGGAGCGAATCTTCGAGCCCTATGTCACCACCAAGGCTCGCGGCACCGGGCTTGGACTGCCTATCGTGCGCCGAATCATAGAAGACCATGCCGGGAATATCGGGGTCGGCAATACGAGTTCGGGTGGGGCTGAGGTGAAAATCTGGTTGCCGGCAGCAAGAAAGCACCCGGCATCAAAGTTACAATAGCGCCATGGCTACCGCCCGCATTCTGATCGTTGACGATGAGCATGACATTCGCGAACTGGTCAGCGACATCCTGGTTGATGAAGGCCATGAAGTGGTGGCCGCCGCCGATGCCGTCAGCGCCCGAGAACTTCGCGCCCAGCACCAGCCCGACCTGATTCTGCTCGATGTATGGATGCCCGACACCGATGGGATCAGCCTGCTGCGCGAGTGGCGCGAGGCCGATGCCCTGGATTGCCCGGTGGTCATGATTTCCGGGCACGGTTCGGTTGAGACCGCGGTCGAAGCCACTCGTCTGGGTGCGTTCGATTTCATCGAGAAACCGGTCTCCATGGCCAAGCTCATGGTCACGGTGGGCAACGCCCTGGAAGCCGGGCGTATCAAGCGTGAGAAAACGGCCCGGGACCGGGAAGCGCCGACGGTACTGGAACCCATGGGCCGATCGCTTGCGGTACAGCAGCTCAAACGCCGCCTGGAGCGCATCGCAGCCCACGATGCGGCCGTGCTGATTACCGGTGAAGCCGGGGTTGGCAAGGGCTCGGCCGCACGCTGGATTCATGCCCACTCGACTCGTGCTGGTGGACCTTTTGTCTCTGCCCTGGTCCAAACCGATGGCGATGGCTGGACCCGCCTGCTGCTGGGCGATGGCGACAGTCGGGGGTTATTGGCCGAAGCCCAGGGCGGGGTCTTGTTCATCGAGGATGTCGCGCGCCTGAACAAGGCGGCCCAGAGCCGGTTGCTCGGCATTATCGAAGCAGGTCAGCTCGACCCGGATTCGCCATCCAGCCCGGCGCTGGATTTGCGCCTGATTACCGGCACCACGGTCAGCCTGGAGCAACTGGTTCGTGCCGGTCAGTTTGACGAGTCGCTGTATTACCAGCTCAATGTGGTGCCGCTGGAGATTCCGCCGCTCAGGGACCGCCAGGAAGATGTTCCCGACCTGGTGCGTTTCTATGCCGAATACTTCCCCGGTCGCGACGGGATGCCCTATCGGCATTTTTCCGTGGCTGCCCAGAACCGACTGCGTCAGCATCATTGGCCGGGCAATCTGCGCGAGCTCAGGAACCTGGTCCAGCGCCTGCTGATTCTTGGTGGTGAGGAGGAAGTCAGCGCGGCCGAGGTGGAGGAAGCACTGGCCCAGGCAGATAGTGTGCCTCAGACTGAAGGGGCGGATCTGCCTGCCCTGTTTCACATGCCGCTTCGGGAAGCGCGTGAGGAATTCGAGCGCCAGTACCTGACCTTCAAGCTCAAGTCGGTATCGGGGAGTGTCGGCAAGCTGGCGGAAGTGGTGGAAATGGAACGCACCCACCTGTATCGAAAACTCAGGCAGTTGGGCATCGATCCCAAGCAGGTCTGAACCGACCCGATTTAAAAATCATCAAGAGGCGGGGCCATGCAAATCATCATTCTCGGCGCGGGTCAGGTCGGCACAGGCATGGCACGGTCCCTGTCACAGGAAGAAAACGACATTACCGTGGTCGATACCGAGCCCGATCGTCTGCGAGAGTTGCAGGAAAAGCTCGATATTCGCACCGTGCTCGGGCACGGCGCCCATCCGCAAACGCTGATTCGGGCCGGCATTGAAGACGCCGATCTGTTGATCGCCCTGACCAATTCCGACGAAACCAACATGGTCGCCTGCCAGGTGGCCTACTCGCTGTTCAATACCCCCACCAAAGTCGCCCGCGTGAGAGCGTCCGATTACCTGGCTTATCCGGAGTTGTTCAACCGCGAACACACCCCCATCGACGTACTCATCAGTCCGGAAAAACTCGTCACCGACCATGTGCAGCGTCTGATCGAGTATCCGGGCGCGCTGCAGGTGCTGGATTTTGCCGAAGGCCGGGCCCAGCTGGTTTCCACCCGCGCGTTTCACGACGGCCCATTGGTCGGGCGCGAACTGAAGTCCCTTCGCGAGAAGCTGCCTGAGGGTGTTGATGCCCGGGTCGCGGCCATTTTTCGCAACGACAAGGCCATCATCCCCGAGGGCGACACGGTCATCGAAGTGGATGACATCGTCTATTTCCTGGCCGCGACTCGCGACATACCCCTGGTCATGCGTGAGCTCAGGCGAATGGGTGGTCCAGCCAACCGCATCCTGCTGTCCGGCGGAGGAAATATCGGCGCCAACCTGGCCCGGCGCCTGGAGCGCAATCATCATGTCAAGATCATCGAGCGTGATCCGGCCCGGGCCGAGGTCATTGCCGAAGACCTGGATACCACCATCGTCCTGGTCGGTGATTGCGCCGATGAGGATCTGCTGCACGAGGAAG
>PWWM01000193.1 GCA_003561495.1 Gammaproteobacteria bacterium | reverse complement strand
GGAACACGCCCGGGCGCGAGCCATCGGCGGCCGGCAGCATGTACATGCTGGGCAGGCTGTCAGCGGCATGAGTCGGCGTCAGAACGATCTCGACGTCGGCCTGCGGGAAGTGATTGAAGTAGGGCTGAAAGTCCACCCGTGCGCGATCCAGCCAGTCGTTGGCAATTGCCAGCAATGCCTGGCGGCCTTCATCGCCGGGCGGCACTTCATACAAGGCCTCCTCGCGCAAGGCTCTCATACGCTCGATCGGCGTGCCTTCGCTGCGACCAATGGCGACCAGCGCATCATCCAGCAGCGTTTTCAGTCGCTCCACCTCGAGCAATGACTGTCGATGCAGTTCACCCGGGTCGATGGCGACCGACGTTTGCTCAAGCAGGCGGGCGCAGTAATAGGCTGCGCCATCGGGCAGGCCAAGCATGCCGATGTTGGTGGTCCGCGCCTCATCCAGGCGATTGGCGGCGGCTTCTCGCATACGGCGAAGACCCGGGTAGACATGATCGGTGACCGCCTGCTCGGGCGATGACTGTGGGTCATCAGATTCCAGAAGCTGTTCTGCAGGCCGTACTGACTCATGACATAAGGGCCGCCAGTCAGCGGGGCAGAATAGAAAGGCTCGGAGACCGCCGCCTGGGCGTCCAGCCACCAGGCCCAGATCTCAAAGGTCAGGCGCTGATCCGGATCCAGGGTTTCCGGGTCAGAGATCATGTTGATCATGCCGACCTTGTAGGCCAAAGCCTGACCGGGCCAGACCAGGTAGCGTTCGATCTCTTCGGTGACGTCGCTGAGCGGCAGCCCTGTTTTCTCGAACATGTAGTCGATCGCCTGCTCGCGGCTCCAGCGCTTGTAGTGCAGGCCGGTGTCCACGACCAGGCGCATGGCCGGTCTGGATGTAGACGGTAAACGCGGTTTCCGGGCCGCCCGGACGCGGCAGGCCGCCATGGGCGCACCATCCGGTCACCCCCAAGGTAAAGAGCCGGCAGGCCAACCACTAGAAGAACCAGCAAAATCAGGCCCGGTAGAATTCGTTTCATATCGGGTAGGCGCATTTTCCACACGTTCAATCAATTCGAAAACTGGGCAAGAACTGTGCCATTCAACGCGCGATCTCCCCGTTTTTTGGTCCAATAGGGGTTCGCCAATAAAAAAGGCTCGCGGTCTGGAGCCATAGACCGCGAGCCCTGAGCCTATTCCGGCAACAAGAGTCAGTGGGGCATCGATTCGCGTTGCTGATCAAGCAGTTCTTCGAAATGTTCGGCCAGTTGTGCGCAGGCTTGATCATCCGCTTCACACAAACCCCAACTCTTCAAACGCCGCTTTGCCCCGATTCGCTCCACGTAACGCACGAAAACCGCCGGATGAGCCGGATGGTCGGCCTGGGTAAAGGTCCAGACCGATTCCTCTTCGAGGTCATGAGCGATGATCCAGCCTTCGTGGTGGGTCATCTGAACGTTGTCTTTCGCCTGCAGATGTTGGCGTACTTCCGCCACGGACGCGAAACGGTCGTCAAAGGCAAAAACCGTGCAGCAGACTCCCGAGAGCAGGAAAAGAGTCAATAGAGAAGACGAGAATTTCATGTAATTGATGGGGCTTGAATTCACTGGATACGACTTCAACGGGTGCGAACAGGTTCCTGTTTTGAAGCAGATCATCCGGGCGTTCCATGTCGCCAAGCGAAGGGTGATCCGATTGTCCAATCGCATGCAGGTCCTGATTTTGTTGACCCGGCAGCGGTTACCATAATGATTGAGCTTTGTCCTCAGCGGATTCTCCTTCCAATGAAGCGCACCTGGCCCATCGCCCTGGGTATTTTCCTGATCATGCTGCCGGTCACGGCCGTGGTGCCGCTGCTCTTTGAGCTGACCGAGGGCCGCTTTCCGGGGCGCTCGGAGCTGGAACGGCACCTGTTCATGTCGGCCAACATGGCCGGATCGCTGCTGGCCGCGCTTCTGGTTGGAGTGTTGTCGGACCATCTGGCCCGGCGCAAGCTGCTGATCGTGCCGGCATTGGCGATTTTCAGCCTGGCCTTGTTCCTGATGTACGTGCCATGGCCGTACCCGGTACAACTGGGATTTCGCTTCGTTGAAGGTGCGGCCCACATGACTGCTCTGGTGCTGGCCATGACCATGATTTCCGACATTGCCAGGTCGGAACACAAGGGCCGGGCCATGGGGCTGGCCGGGGCGGCGATGAGCCTGGGCGTGGCATCGGGCACGGTGCTGGGCGGGCGCATTGGTTCGGAGTTCGCCACCAGCATTTTTCTGTTCGGGGGTGTTCTGATCGCCCTGGTCGCTTTGGGCGCAATCCTGGTTCTTCAGGACGCCCGGCTGGCGCGCTCGACCGAGCGATTGCGAGAGGTTCTGCGGCTGGCCGCCGAACGGCGCGCCTTGATCGTCCCTTACGCCTTCACATTCATCGACCGGATGACGGCTGGATTCATCATTTCGACCGTGTCACTGTATTTCGCCACCATCCTCGGTCTGGCGCCTGCGCAGATCGGTCTGGCCATGGCCGCTTTCCTGCTGCCCTATGCATTTCTGACCTATCCAGCCGGTCTGCTGTGCGAACGGATCAGCCCGGTGCTGCTGATGGCCATCGGCAGTATTTTCTACGGCGTGTTCGTGGTCGGTCTGGGCTTTACACCCGTCGGGGTCATCGTGCCGGTCATGGTCGCCGGCGGTGTGGCGGCGGCGCTGATGCTGGCCCCTTCGCTGGTTTTGACCGTGCGCTTGTCAGGGCCGGCGCAGGCCACCGGGATGGGCGGGTTTCACCTGACCGGGTCACTGGGCTTCATGCTCGGGCCGCTGCTGAGTGTCGCCATTCTGGGGCTATTGCGCGGGGCCGGGCTGGAACCTTACCCCGCAGTGTTCGTGGTGTTCGGACTGTTCGAGATCCTGTGCGTACTGGTCTTCCTGCCCTGGCTGATCCGCCTTTATCGGCAACGCACCGTTCATCGTCGCAGTGAGCTGGAGATCGAGGGGCTCTAGTGTACCCCGTCACTCAGAACAGAAACTGGGCCGAGCCATACAGGCTGCGCTCGGGCTGGATCTGGTCGAAGAATGGCTCGACGTATTCACGATTGGTGAGATTGCGTACCCCGGCAACCAGACGAAGTCGGCGCTCCTGGGCCATAGGCAGGTCCATGCGAGCCCGGACTTCGAAAGCGGTGTAGCTGGGATAATCGACCCGATCCGTTCCGGCATCCTCGCGTCCCAAAGTGGTCAGATCACGGCTGGACAGCGTGGTCCGGCCCAGTAGCTCGATTCGACCATCAGAACGCCACGGGCCTTCGAAGCGATAGGCCACGCCATAATTCAGGCGACCGCCGTCAACCCGGATCAGCTCTCGATCGGATGGCGTATAAGTGCGCGAAGCATTGCCGAACAGCTCGAAACGGCCAAGCCGCCAGGCACCCATCAACTCCCAGCCGTAGAGTTCGACCGTGTCGGTGTTGACGGCCTGTTCGATGATCACGGGCGGGCCCTGCACCACCTGTTCGACAATATAGTCACTGACCCGGTTGTAGAACAGCGCAACCTCACCGCTGAAGTCCCGACTCATCCATTTCGAGCCAAGATCCAGCGAGATCGAACGCTCCGAATACAGCTCGGGATTACCGATGATCTCGACTCTCTGTACCACCGAGACCAGCGCGCGCTGGTAACGCTCGGCCAGATCAGGTGCACGGAAGCCCGAGCCCAGGTTGGCGTAGATCATGTGTTCAGGCGAACGCTCGAACACAACCGCCAGGTTACCGCTCAGGCCGGTTTCGGAATCGGAGGTCTGCGAGGTCTGGTCCTCGACCGAAAAATAGTCCAGTCGTACGCCGCTGATCAGCTCCCAGAGAGGCATCGGTATCGCGGCTCAAGTTACCCAACGGGCTCTGGGTGTGTCCGGGGCGAATTTCCATATTGACGCGTGCAAAGGCCGCTTGATCGTCGTCAAAACCCGCCCAAGGCAAGGGGGATTGCGATCATTTCGAACCAGCAGCCAGGTCTTGGACCAACACGGTAGTGTTTCCATAAGACCAGGATGTCCAGAGCGCTCATTTCGCCCCACCGCTGGGGGGTGCAATGACTCGTCTGGGCGCAGATCGTGCGCTGGCCAACCTTCGGCAAGAGCAGGGTTACCCTGAAATGGTGAAGAACTGGGCGCGGAGCGTGCAATGGCCAAGCAGCAGGAATTGAATCAAAAACTGCTGGAATGCGATCCAGAGCCGATGCCGCAGGGTCAGTGAATCAAGTCGGATGAAACAATTTGTTTGAACTGCTCTCGAGCGACCCTCGTCCGGGACGCATATCGCTGCTCATCGGCTATCTTTCGGGTCCGGTCAGGGGCGCTCCATGATCGGGCCGGGCCAGTCCGCCGGGCAGGTGCCCGTGAACACGACCTCACCCTCGGGCACCAGGTGCAGGAATGCCTCATCATCAGCCGCGAGCACTGCCGCCGGCCCGAGGTCGGCCATTGCGGCAAAGCGGCCATCCTCCGTAACCCACACGATCGGTAGCTCGTGGTTGCCAAGGACGCCGGCGCCGACGGCGTTGGGCAGGAATGTACGCTCGACCTGGCGTTGAACCAGGAGCCTC
>PWWM01000144.1 GCA_003561495.1 Gammaproteobacteria bacterium | reverse complement strand
CGGTGACCTGGCGCTGGTGAATCCACTGCAGAATTTGCCGGGCACGATAAGGCTTCTCGCCGAGACCGGCGAAGAAGCGCTCCAGCCCCGATCGGTCAAGGCCGATCAGGTTGATCTTTTTTGCTGGCCCTGCGGGCATTTGCAGTGTTTCTTTACGAATTACCTTGAGTATATCTCATCTGCACCAAAAAAGAACTCGATCTCGGTGCGGGCAGTGTCTTCGGCATCTGACCCATGAACCGCGTTGGCATCGATACTGGTAGCGAAATCGGCGCGAATGGTGCCCGGGGCAGCCTGGCGTGGATCGGTGGCCCCCATCAGCTCACGGTTGCGCGCAATGGCATCCTGACCCTCCAGCACCTGGATCATCACGGGGCCGGAAGTCATGAACTTGACCAGATCGGCGAAAAACGGACGTTCGCGGTGGACCGCATAGAATCCTTCAGCTTCCTCGGTACTGAGATGCTTCATCCGGGCCGCGACGACTTTCAACCCGGCGCGCTCGAAACGGGTGTAGATCTCGCCGATGACGTTCTTGGCCACGGCATCGGGCTTGATGATGGAAAGGGTGCGTTGCATGCTTTCTCCAGGGTTCAATGACAAGGTTTGAAAAACAGGCGGCATTGTAGCCGCCCTGCCCCCTTGATGCAGCATTTTTGATGGCTTCGATGGCACAATGGCGGGGATCGAAAGCGTTGTGGCGGCCACTTGAATCGCCGGTAAGGAGAGATGGATGGAATTTTTTGCAGAGTACGGCATGTTTCTGGCCAAGGTCCTGACCCTGGTCATCGCGACTCTGATCGTGGCAACCACCCTGGTCAACCTGATTCGCAGCCAACGCGTTGAGCCCGGGCAGCCGGGCGCACTGGAAGTCCGGCACCTGAATGCCGATTTTGAACAGGCGGCCCTGACCATCCGCTCTGCGATGCTGCCGGCCAAGGCACTCAAGGCGGCTCGCAAGAAGTTGAGCGCTCGCCGCAAAAGTGGCCCGGACGAATCTCGCCGGCGCATATTCGTGATCGACTTTCATGGCGATCTGCGCGCCACCGCACTGAACAGCCTGCGCCAGGAAATCAGCGCTGTTCTGACGGTTGCACGGGATCAGGATGAAGTGCTGGTTCGCCTGGAAAGCGGTGGCGGCCAGGTGCATGCCTACGGCCTGGCTGCGGCGCAGTTGAAGCGGATCACCGATCGGAAAGTGAGCTTGACGGTCGCAGTCGACAAGATCGCCGCCAGCGGCGGTTACCTGATGGCTTGCGTCGCTGATCGTATCTTGGCCGCGCCGTTTGCCATCGTCGGGTCAATCGGAGTCATTGCGCAACTCCCCAATTTCAACCGCCTGTTGAAAAGGCACGACGTGGACTTCGAGCAGTTCATGGCCGGTGAGCACAAACGCACCGTTACCCTTTTCGGCGAAAACACCGATGCCGGCCGTGACAAGTTCCAGCAGGAAATCGAGGAAGTTCATGATCTTTTCAAGGACTTCGTCAAGACCCATCGTCCGAAAATCGACCTTGGGCCGGTGGCGACCGGCGAATACTGGTACGGGACGCGCGCCCTTGATCGGGGCCTGGTGGACGAGCTGATCACCAGCGATGACTACCTGATGAAAGCCAGCGAAGATGCCGAATTGTTCCAGGTCCGCCACGCCGGCCGAAAACCGCTGCTGGCCCGCCTGATGCGACAGGGTGGAGACAGCCTGGCAAGAATTCTGGATTGAAACAAGAGGAAATCCTGATCTGGGCGATACGTGTCTGGATCGGCAAGGCCAATCCAAACGGCATTTTCGATGACTGTAATCCGGGCCCAGTGCCCGGGCATCTTCATTCGCTGACCCGATGTTGAACATTGAGCTGAATATTGATATTGCCGCGCCAGCGATTGACTTCCAGGCGATAGGTCAGGTGGAGTGGATCGGGAAGCTCTTGGTGAAACAGCTCGCCGGCACGAAATGCAATGGCATCCAGTTCGGGCCCGCCACCGCTGGGCCGCAAGCGCATCTTGAGATGGCTTTGCCCGACTATGCGCCGCTCGAGCACATGGAATTGTCCATCGAACAGCGGCTCCGGCCAGGACTGCCCCCAGGGACCGGCACGGTGCAGCGCCTCGGCCACAGTGACCTCGAACTCGTCCGGTTTCAGTTCGCCGTCGGTGGCGACGGTTTCCGAGACAAACTCCAGTGACTCCAGTTGCTGCTCGAATGCCGCCCTGAATGCCTCGAAATCGCCCCGATCCAGACTCAGCCCGGCAGCCCGGGCATGGCCGCCGAAACGTTCGACCAGCCCGGGATTGGCCTGGCTGACATCGATCAGCAGGTCACGCATGTGCACACCCTCGGGGCTGCGAGCCGATCCCTTCAGCTCCTGGCCGCCGGTCTCGGCCGGGGCAAACGCGATCACCGGGCGCTGCAATCGCTCCATCAGGCGGCCAGCCACCAATCCGACCACTCCTTGATGCCAGCCGGGATCGTAGACACACAGGCCATCGAGCCGACCGTCAATGTCCGCGGCCAGCTTGTCAGCCTGTTGCTCGGCCATCATTTGCATATCCGCCTGAATGGCCTGGCGTTCGGCATTGAGCCGGTCCAGTTCAGCGGCCAGCTTGCGCGCCTCGTGCTCCGACTGCGCCAGCAGACAGCGAATGCCGACACTCATGTCATCCAGTCGTCCGGCGGCGTTCAATCGCGGTGCTGCGGCAAAACCCAGGTCAGCGGAACTGATATGCGCCAGATTTCGGCCGGCGATCTCCAGCAAGGCCTGTACTCCGGGAGTGCACTGGCGGGCGCG
The DNA here is from genome assembly GCA_003561495.1 of Gammaproteobacteria bacterium. GTDB lineage: Bacteria > Pseudomonadota > Gammaproteobacteria > Xanthomonadales > Wenzhouxiangellaceae > Wenzhouxiangella. The sequence continues at coordinate 1,814 of PWWM01000144.1, read as the reverse complement.
AATGCGTTCCAGTCCCTGAAACACCAGGCAGCGATTGTTGGCATCCAGGGGCACCAGGTCAGCCACGGTACCCAGCGCTACCAGGTCCAGCCACTGAGCCAGCGATGGTTGTGTTTTCGACTGGAATCGACCGCGCTCGCGCAATTCGGCGCGCAAGGCCATGACCAGATAAAACATGACGCCGACACCGGCCAGGGCCCGTGAGGGGAAAGTCTCGCTGGTCAGATTGGGGTTGACGATGACCTTGGCCGCCGGCAATTCATCACCTGGCAAGTGGTGATCTGTAACGATGACCTGCATGCCGCGCTCACCCGCCATGGCGACACCCTTGATCGAACTGATCCCTTGATCCACGGTCACCAGCACATCGGGATAGGGAGGCTCGATTTCGGCGACCAGATCGGGACTCAGGCCGTAGCCGTGACGAAAGCGATCCGGCACCAGCCAGCGCACCTGGCTGGCGCCGAACGCCTGCAATGCCCTGACTGCCAATGCAGTACCCGTGGCGCCATCGGCATCGAAATCACCAACGACCATGATGGATTGATTCTGCTCGATGGCGGTTGCCAAGATCCTGCTTGCCTCATCCAGGCCACCCAAGGTGGGTGGAAGCAGGTTGGCAAGTGAGTAGTCTGGAGCACGTTCAAGGCCGCGTCCGGACAGCACCCTGGCCACCACCGGATGTACGGACTGATCGGTCAGAGACCGGGACTCCCGGCGCCGAATTCTGACCCGGCGGATCATGATGTCACCGGCTTTCGTCGCGCCCAGAAACGCCACGCATCGCGAGTACCGGTAAGCCAGGCCCGCTCGCGACCGGCCAGCTCGATCGAATCCAGCCGTCCCATTCGCAATTGTTGCCAGGCCGGCTTGAGGAATGCATCGAGTCGCTCGAGATTGTCTTGTGCAGAACGATCATATTGCGCCGGCCATTCGATCAGCACATCCTCGCAGGGAAACGATTCCGGTGATTCGTTCGAACCCAGCGACAGGTTCAACCAGTCCGACAAGGCCACCAGCACCGGGTCACTGGCAAAGACCTGCCTGACCCGTGGCTCGACCGCATGCCGCTCGGGGAGCTGCCCTGCGCCCCAGAACCACAACCCACCCGGCACATCATGACCGTGGGCTCGATGTTGATGGATCAGAATCTGGCATTCACTCAGCAGCCTGCGCCATTGTCGGGCGTTATCACCAACAGGCATCAACTCGTCAAGACTCACCCCGGGCAAGGCCCAGGGTGGTTCAAGATGGCATTCGGGAATGGCCTCAATCCGGAGGTAGCCGCGGTCGGGTACCGGCAGATCAAAGTGCAGACCTGATTCGGAAAACAGGGATTTCAATTCGCCGACCACTGGAGATTGAGGCGACAATTGCGCTTCGGGATGAACCCAGACAGCGTTGAGATCGGGCTGAAAATCGACCGGATCGGCTCGCAACCAGATGCCTTCGGCATTGCCTGGACAATCCAGCCTGCGCGTCAGGGGGGCTGCCGGAATGGCTTGGCTGGTCAGCAGCTGGCTTTGAAAGGCATCGGCCTGCAAGGGCGTTTCGGTGCCGCGCTCAAGCAGTCTGGCCACCCGGCCCGGCACCCGGCTGGACTCGGCCAGTAAAGCCTCCAGTTCGGATACCAGAACGATCAGCACGACGTCAGCGACCGTAATTGACCTCGAGGATCTCGTAGACGCGAGTACCATTGGGTGCCTGGAACTCGACCACGTCTCCCTCTTCCTTGCCGATCAGGGCACGCGCCAGCGGGGCACTGATGGCCAGGCGACGCTCATCGACATCGGCCTCCATATCGCCCACGATCT
>PWWM01000048.1 GCA_003561495.1 Gammaproteobacteria bacterium | reverse complement strand
CGGTTCAGCCGGGTCGGATGATTTACGAGATCCAGGGCGTGAGCGAAGAAGTCGCACGCGAGGCATTTCGCCGCGCATCGGCCAAGCTTTGCGTCAAGACCGCATTTGTATCGAGGACGATGTGATGAACGCCAGTGAACTTCGCACCAAGGATGCCGCGGAGCTCAAGGAGCTTCTGATGAAATTGCGCAAGGAGCAGTTCTCGCTGCGCATGCAGCATGGCAATGGCACCCTGGATGGTCGCCACCAGCTCAAGCGTGTGCGCCGGGACATTGCCCGGGTCAAGACCGTCATGAACCAGTCGCAGGGTGAAACCGCATGAGCAGCAACGAAAAGATTCAGCGCAGCCAGGTTGGCCGCGTGGTCAGCAACAAGATGGAAAAGACCGTCACCGTGCGCCTGGAAAGACTGGTCAAGCATCCGCTCTACGGCAAGTACATCCGCCGTTCCAGCAAGGTGCATGCGCATGACGAAAACAACGAGTGCAACGAGGGCGATACCGTTCGCATCTCGCAGACCCGCCCGATCTCTAAGAACAAGAGTTGGCAGGTCGTCGAGATTGTCGAACGCGCCCAGTAAGCGGAGCGAAACAGCATGATTCAGATGCAATCAAGACTTTCGGCAGCCGATAACAGCGGCGCGCGTGAAGTCATGTGTATCAAGGTTCTGGGCGGGTCGAAGCGCCGTTACGCCAATATTGGCGACGTGATCAAGGTCACGGTCAAGGACGCCATCCCGCGCGGCAAGGTGAAGAAGGGCGAAGTCTACAACGCGGTGGTGGTCCGCACTCGCAAGGGTGTGCGTCGTCGCGACGGTTCGCTGATTCGCTTCGATGGCAACGCGGCCGTACTGCTCAATAGCAAGCTCGAGCCGATCGGCACACGTATCTTCGGACCGGTCACGCGCGAGCTGCGTTCCGAGCGGTTCATGAAGATCGTGTCGCTGGCGCCGGAAGTACTGTAAGGAGCGGAAGCAATGGAACGTATTCGCAAGGGTGATGAAGTGATCGTGACCGCCGGCCGAAGCAAGGGTCAGCGAGGTCATGTGCTGAAGGTTCTCAAGGACAATCGGTTCCTGGTCGAGAACGTCAACATGGTCAAGCGTCACCAGAAGCCGGACCCGCAGAGCCAGAAGCCTGGCGGGATCATCGAGCGCGAGGCGCCGATCCACGGATCGAATGTCATGTTGTACAACCCGGCAACTGACAAGGGTGATCGCGTGGGATTCAAGTTTATGGAAGACGGTCGCAAGGTGCGGTTTTTCCGCTCAACCGGCGAAGTCGTGGATATCTGAGGCATTAGGAAATGGCTAGGTTGCAGGAATTCTATCGTGACACCGTGGTGGCTCAGCTGACCGAGAAGTTCGGTTATGCCAACGTCATGCAGGTGCCGCGCCTGGAAAAAATCACGATCAACATGGGTCTGGGTGAAGCCGTCGGTGACAAGAAGGTCATCGAGAAGGCGGTCTCGGACATGGCCAGCATCGCCGGTCAGCAGCCGATCGTGACCAAGGCGCGCAAGTCGGTGGCCAGTTTCAAGATTCGTGACGGTTACCCGATTGGTTGCAAGGTCACTCTGCGCCGTGAGCGGATGTACGAGTTCCTTGATCGCCTGGTCAATGTCGCACTGCCCCGGGTTCGCGATTTCCGCGGTGTGCCGCGCAAGTCCTTCGACGGTCGCGGTAATTACAGCCTGGGCGTGAAGGAACAGATCATCTTTCCGGAAATCAATTACGACCAGATCGATGCGATCCGAGGCATGGATATTGCCATTTCGACCTCGGCGCAAACGGATGAAGAAGGTATGGCCCTGCTGGAAGCGTTCGGCTTCCCGTTCCGGGCTCGCTGAAGGAGTATTCAAGGCATGGCAAAGGTTTCAATGGTTCAACGCGATGTTCGACGTGCAAAGTTGTCGGCCAGGTATGCCGAAAAGCGCGCTGAACTCAAACGAGTGATCTCGGATCCGGAAGCGGATTTCGATGACAAGCAGACTGCTATGCACGCACTCAACAAGCTGCCGCGTGATTCCAGCCCGGTGCGCCGGCGTAATCGTTGTCGGATCAGTGGTCGTCCGCGCGGTTACTACCGCAAGTTCGGCCTGGCGCGCAACAAGCTGCGTGAAGCGGCTATGCGCGGTGATGTTCCTGGTCTGCGCAAGGCGAGCTGGTAAGGAGAATTTCAAGATGAGCATGAGTGATCCCATTTCCGACATGCTGGCGCGCATCAAGAATGCCCAGGGTGTCAACAAGCGCGATGTCCGTTTGCCGGCCTCGAAGGTGAAGCACGCTATTGCCAATGTACTCAGGGATGAAGGCTATATCCGGGATGTACAGGTCGAAGAAGAGGGTGCCAAACGCACCCTGGTCATCGAGTTGAAATACGTGGATGGTCGCGGCGTGATTGATCGGCTGGACCGCTACAGCAAACCAGGTCGGCGTCGTTACTATGGCCACAGTGACATTCCTCGTGTCCTTAACGGCTTGGGTATTGCCATTGTCAGCACCTCCAAGGGTGTGATGACCGATGCCCGGGCACGTGCAGAAGGTCATGGCGGCGAAGTCCTCTGTCTGGTGGCCTGATCAGGAGAGTATTTGAGATGTCCAGAATTGCAAAAAGCCCGATCGAGCTGCCTAAGGGCGTTGAGTTCAATAACGACAACGGCAAGCTTCGGGTCAAGGGCGCCAAGGGTGAGTTGGAAATGGATCTGCACCCGGCGGTGGCGCTGACCCTTGAAGAGGGTGTCATCCAGGTGTCGCCACATGATTCGGCCGATATGGCCATGGCCGGCACCATGCGAGCCTTGATCAACAACATGGTCGAAGGTGTCACCAAGGGCTTTGAAAAGAAGCTGACGCTGGTCGGAGTGGGTTATCGTGCCTCTGTGCAAGGTAAGAGTCTGAACCTGCAATTGGGTTTCTCTCACCCGGTGGACTTCGAGATCCCTGAGGGGGTCACGATCGAGACACCGAGTCAGACCGAAATCATCGTCAGTGGCACCAACAAGCAGCTGGTTGGCCAGGTGGCTGCCAAGATTCGCGGTTACCGTCCGCCCGAGCCCTACAAGGGCAAGGGTGTGCGCTATGCCGACGAACGCGTAGTGATGAAGGAAGCCAAGAAGGCTTGAGGACAGCGAACATGAGCGAGAAGAATCAATCCAGACTGCGCCGGGCTCGCAAGACCCGTTCGCGAATTCAACGGTCCGGCACGCCGCGGTTGACCGTACATCGCAGTGGTCGTCACCTGTATGCCCAGGTGATTGCGGCCGATGGTCAGAATACCGTAGCCGCGGCCTCGACAGTCCAGAAGGATCTGCGCAAGGATCTGTCGAGCACCTGCAGCATCGAAGCGGCCAAGGTCATTGGCAAGGCAATTGCCGAACGTTCTCGCGAAGCCGGGATCGAGGGCGTTGCATTCGATCGCTCCGGTTACAAGTACCATGGCCGCATCAAGGCCCTGGCAGATGCGGCACGTGAAGCCGGCCTGAAGTTTTAAGGAATACGGAATTCATCATGGCAAGAGATAACAGTACCGACGATCTGATCGAGAAACTGGTCGCCGTCAACCGTGTGGTCAAGGTGGTCAAGGGTGGTCGCCAGTTCAGCTTCACCGCCTTGAGTGTCGTGGGCGATGGCGAGGGCAAGGTCGGGTTTGGCTACGGCAAGGCCCGTGAGGTCCCGCTGGCGATTCAGAAGGCCATGGAGCGCGCCCGTCGCGACATGGTGCATATTTCTCTGAATGAAGGCACCCTCTGGCACGCGGTGAAGTCCCGCCACAGTGGTTCCCGGGTGTACATGCAGCCGGCCTCCGAAGGGACCGGCGTCATTGCCGGCGGCGCCATGCGTGCGGTTTTCGAGGCGGTGGGTGTCCACAACGTTCTGGCCAAGAGCGTTGGTTCGAACAATCCGATCAACCTGGTCCGCGCCACATTGAAGGGCTTGCAGGCCATGGCTTCTCCGGAATCGGTTGCGATCAAGCGCGGGAAGCCCATCGAAGAGGTGCTTGAACATCATGGCTAAGAAGCAATCGGGAAAACTGCGCGTGACCCTGATCCGCAGCACCAACGGCACGATCGGCAAGCATCGTGATACCGTGCGGGGTCTCGGTTTGCGGCGCATGAATCACACGGTCGAACTGGAAGACACGCCGGCCGTGCGCGGCATGATCAACAAGGTCAATTACCTGGTTCGGGTCGAAGAGGCCTGAAGCAGAACTCTACGGAATGGATGGCAAGGTTATGAAACTGAATTCGATCAAGCCGGCTGAAGGTTCAAAAAGCGATCGTCGTCGTGTCGGACGTGGCATCGGTTCCGGCCTGGGCAAGACCGGTGGCCGTGGCCACAAGGGTCAGAAGTCACGGTCCGGCGGCAGCATCAAGCCGGGTTTCGAGGGTGGCCAGATGGCCCTGCAGCGCCGTCTGCCCAAGGTGGGCTTCCACTCAGCGGTCAACCGCAAGACCCGTGAGATTCGTCTCTATCAGATCAATACGCTCGATATCGATACGATTGATCTTGAGGTGCTGAAGACTGCGGGCCTGATCGCCAATGACACCCGACGGGTGCGTCTGATTGCCAAGGGCGATATCAAGCGGGCCGTCACGGTCAAGGGCATTCATGTTACCGCTGGCGCCACCAAGGCGATCGAAGCCGCAGGCGGAAAGGTCGAATAATGGCTCGCGGCGCCTCGGAAATGGCCGGCATGCTCGGCGGAATCGGGCGGCTCAAGGAGTTGCGACAGCGCCTGTTCCTGGTGCTGGTCGCGCTGGTGATTTTCCGTTTTGGAACTTTCATTCCGGTTCCTGGCATCAATCCGGCTGCCCTGGTCGAATTGATGGACATGCAGCGTGGCACCATCGTGGACATCTTCAATATGTTCTCCGGTGGCGCCCTGGGTCGTTTCTCCATCTTTGCCCTGGGCGTGATGCCCTACATTTCCGCGGCGATCATCATGCAGTTGATGAGTCACGCCATTCCGCAGCTTCAGGCCCTGCGCAAGGAGGGTGAGGCCGGTCGTCGCAAGATTACACAGTACACTCGATATTTCACCGTCATTCTGGCCGCATTCCAGTCGTTCGGTGTGGCGCTGGCTCTGCAAAACCAGGGTGCCGGCGCCGGTTTGCCGGTGGTGATCGCACCCGGACCGGGATTCGTATTCGCTGCGGTCGTGACCCTGACGGCCGGGACCGTGTTCCTGATGTGGCTGGGTGAGCAGATCACCGAGCGCGGCATCGGCAACGGGATTTCAATCATCATCTTTGCCGGCATCGTGGCCGAGTTGCCATCGGCGATCGGCGCCACGCTTGAGCTGGTCAACACCGGCCAGCTGGGTATCACCACCGCCACCTTCCTGCTGGTCATGGCCTTGGCCGTGACCGCGTTCGTGGTCTTCGTCGAGCGCGGCCAACGACGGATTACCGTCAACTATGCCCAGCGTCAGGGTCGGCGGGCCTACCAGAGCCAGTCCACTCACCTGCCGCTGAAGGTCAACATGTCCGGTGTGATTCCGGCCATTTTCGCCTCCAGCCTGGTGCTGTTCCCGGCCACGATCTCGACCTGGTTCGGCCAGGCTGAAGGTGTGACCTGGTTGCAGACGGTGGCCGAGCAGTTGCGCCCTGGTCAGCCGATCTACATTGCCCTGTTCGGCGGTCTGGTGGCGTTTTTCTGTTTTTTCTATACCGCGATCGTGTTCAATTCGCGCGAGACGGCCGACAATCTCAAGAAGTCCGGCGCGTTCATTCCCGGTATTCGTCCGGGACGCCAGACCTCGGAGTACATCGACTACGTTCTGACTCGCCTGACCACGGTTGGAGCAATCTATCTGGTTGCGGTCTGTCTGCTGCCGGAGTTTTTGATCATGCGCTGGAATGTGCCGTTTTATTTCGGTGGTACGTCCCTGCTGATTATCGTGGTGGTGACCATGGATTTCATGGCCCAGCTTCAGGCTCACCTGATGTCACATCAGTATGACAGCCTGCTGAAGAAATCGAATCTGAAGAATTACGGCCGATCAGGCGTGGTACGCCGCTGACGGCCGCATTGAGATTATTGATGGAGTAGAGCAATGAAAGTCCAGGCATCGGTCAAGAAAATCTGCCGGAACTGCAAGATCGTGCGCCGCGGAGGTGTGGTCTACGTGATTTGCAGTGACCCCAAGCACAAGCAGCGTCAGGGCTGAGTGGCCCAGGCGCGAAATGACTTGAAGAATAGTCGTAAACTCGCTACAATTGCCGGTTTGCGCTGACTCGACGTAACAGGTTTTTCGGAGAAATTAAATGGCTCGTATTGCAGGCGTCAACCTGCCCGTGCAGAAGCACACTTGGGTTGCCTTGACTCACATATTCGGCATCGGGCGCACACGTGCCTACGCCATTTGCGAGGTGGCCGGCGTGGCTCCCGAAACCAAGGTGCGCGACCTGACCGAAGCGGAACAGGAAAAGATCCGCCAGGAAGTCGGCAAGCTGACGGTCGAGGGGGATCTGCGCCGCGAGGTGGGAATGAACATCAAGCGACTGATGGACCTGGGTTGTTACCGTGGCCTGCGCCATCGTCGCGGTTTGCCGGTACGTGGTCAACGTACCCGCACCAATGCACGCACCCGCAAGGGTCCGCGTCGACCGATTCGCTGAGGATAAGAATTCATGGCCAAGCAGACTGCCAAGAGCAAGAAAAAGGTCAAGAAGGTCATTGTTGATGGCATTGCCCACGTGCATGCCTCGTTCAACAATACCATCATTACCATTACCGACCGTCAGGGCAATGCCGTGTCCTGGGCCACTGCCGGGGGTTCGGGTTTTCGTGGGTCACGCAAGTCGACCCCGTTTGCCGCCCAGGTGGCCGCTGAAAATGCCGGTCGCGCCGCCCAGGAATTCGGTATGAAAAACCTCGAAGTGCGTGTGAATGGACCGGGTCCCGGCCGGGAATCGTCGGTGAGGTCGCTCAATGCGGTCGGATTCAAGATCACTAATATTATCGATGTCACGCCGATCCCGCACAACGGCTGTCGTCCACCCAAGAAGCGTCGCGTCTGACGCATCAATGAGAGCGGATTTTTCTACCCATGGCTAGATATACCGGACCAACCTGCAAACTTGCCCGCCGCGAGGGCATGGATCTGAACCTCAAGAGCCCGGCTCGCGGACTGGATTCGAAGTGCAAGCTCAATCAGCCGCCCGGACAGCACGGCGACAGCCGCCGGCAGCGCCTGTCGGATTATGCCTTGCAGCTGCGTGAAAAGCAGAAGGTACGCCGGATGTACGGCGTGCTGGAACGCCAGTTCCGCAATTATTACAAGGAAGCGGCACGCATCAAGGGCGCTACCGGTGAAATCCTGCTGCAATTGCTCGAGCGTCGTCTGGATAACGTGGTTTATCGCATGGGCTTTGCCGTCACCCGGGCTCAGGCTCGCCAGTTGGTCAGCCACAAGTCCATCGAAGTCAATGGCCAGATGGTCAACATCCCGTCCTACCAGGTCAAGCCGGAGGACCGGGTGTCCGTGCGTGAGAAATCACGCAAGCAATTACGTATCCAGGAAGCCATCAATCTGGCGCGCGAGCTGGATCTGGTTCCGGACTGGATCGATGTCGATTTCGACAAAATGGAAGGCGTTTTCAAAGGTGTACCCTAGCGTGATGATCTCCCGCCGGATATCAATGAAAGCCTGATCGTCGAGCTCTACTCGAAGTAATTCAAGCGATGCCGGGGCACTCCGGCATCTTCGGTTCAAGCAGAATTTTTTCAAAGAGGCACTACATGTCAGGCCAGATCAGCGAACTTGTCGGCAAGATGCTCAAGCCCAAGGGATTGCTCGTAGACGAGATCTCTTCGCGCCGCGCTCGCATTACCCTGGAACCACTCGAACGTGGTTTCGGGCATACCCTGGGTAATGCACTCCGGCGTGTACTGCTGTCTTCGATTCCCGGCAGCGCCATTACGGAAGTGGAAATCGACGGCGTGTTGCACGAGTACACCGCAGTCGAGGGGTTGCAGGAAGACATCGTTGAAGTCCTGCTCAACCTCAAGGACGTGGCGGTGCGGATGCATTCGCGTGAAGAGGCGGTGCTGACCCTGTCCAAGGACAAGGCCGGGCCGGTAACTGCCGGCGATATCCAGCTGGATCATGATGTCGAAATCGTCAATCCCGAGCATGTCATCTGCAACCTGACCAAAGACAGCAAGTTGAACATGCAGATCAAGGTCACTCGGGGTGTGGGTTACCAGCCGGCGACGGCCTACAAGTTCAACGAGGAAGAAAGTCGTACCATCGGCCGTCTGCAGCTCGATGCCTCCTACTGCCCGGTGCACCGGGTGGCCTATAGCGTCGAGAGCGCTCGGGTCGGCCAGCGCACCGACCTCGACAAGCTGGTTCTGGATATCGATACCAACGGCACGTTGAGCTGTGAGGATGCCGTCAAGCTGGCGGCCGGAATCCTGGTTGACCAGATGTCGATCTTTGTTGATTTCGTCGCCCGTGAGCAGGAACAGGATGAAACCAGCACCGAGACCTTTGATCCGGTTCTGCTTCGCCCGATTGATGACCTGGAGTTGACCGTGCGCTCGGCCAACTGCCTCAAGGCTGAGCATATTCAGTATGTCGGCGACCTGGTGCAGCGTACCGAGACCGAATTGTTGAAAACGCCCAACCTGGGCAAGAAGTCACTGACCGAGATCAAGACCGTGCTGGCCTCGCATGATCTCACCCTGGGCAGTCGCCTTGAGAACTGGCCGCCTGCCAGTCTGGCCAGAACGGAGCGATAAGGAGAACTCTCATGCGTCATCGCAAAGCAGGGCGTAAGCTCAACCGTAACTCCCCGCATCGCCGTGCGATGTTCCGGAATATGACCGCCAGCCTCATCGAGCATGAGCTGATCAAGACCACTTTGCCCAAGGCCAAGGAATTGCGCCGTGTGGCCGAGCCGCTGATCACCCTGGCCAAGGAAGACACCGTGGCCCGCCGTCGCATGGCGTTCAACCGTCTGCGTGACAAGGAGGCCGTGGGCAAGCTGTTTTCCGAGATCGCACCTCGCTACGCGCAGCGTCCCGGCGGTTACCTGCGAATTCTCAAGTGCGGGTTTCGTCCCGGTGACAAGGCGCCCATGGCCTACGTGGAGCTGGTTGACCGGCCGGATGCTCCAGGAGCCGAACTCAACGATTGATTTCCGGGATGTCTTGACCGGAGGTTCAGGAGAAAACCCGGCATCTTCGTGATGCCGGGTTTTTTCGTTTGTTCGTTTTTTCGTTTGTTGGTTTGTTGGTTGGTTTCACCGTGGGTGGCCGGGTTGGATACAATGGGGGTTCGATGTCCCCGGGTGGATTGATTATGCGTAATTCTCTCATCGTACTGGCGGCCCTGGCCATCATGGCGCTGGGGGTTTATGGCAGTGCGGTGATTTTGCTTGACCAGGAACGGATCAAGGCCATGATCGCCGATCAGATCGAGCAGCAGACCGGGCGACGTGTCGAGATTCATGGCGATGTCAGGCTGCGACTGTTTCCTGGACTTCGGATCAGTGCCGAACGAGTGGTCATGACCGGACCCGAAGGTTTCGAAGGTCCGGATCTGTTCCAGGCCGATGAGTTCACGGTCCAGGTGCGCTTGCTGCCCCTGGTTCGGGGACAGGTGGATCCGACCCTGATTCAGGTCAATGGGGTTCGGGTCAATCTCCACGAGGATGATCAGGGCCGGAGCAGTCTGGATGGACTGAAACGGCTGATTGGTTCCGAGCGCCCGGATCGAAACGGTATGGGGGCGTCGGTCGCGCTGGAGAACATTGTCATCTCGACCGGTCGGGCCGGGCGTGAACTTCGTGAGTCGTTCGAGCTTGAGCGGATGGAGGTTGAGGGGTTTGCACTGGGTCAGCCCTTGCAGTTTCGTTTCCGCGGAAGCCTGGGTGAGCCTGCCCTTTTCGATTTTCTCGAGGTGGACGGCTTGCTGGTCACTACCGAGGCGGACCGGCTTCGCTTGTCGAACATGCGCATGGCCGGCATGGTCGACCAGGGTCGCTACGATCTGGAAATCCTGGGCAATGTCAATCTGGCCCTGGATGATCATCTCAACTTTTCCCTGGATGGGGGCAAGCTGAAATTCAACGAACACCAGTTTGATCTGAATCTTCGTTATGCCGGTACCGAACGCCCCTCATTTTCAGCTCGCCTGGGTGCGGATCTGATCGATGTGGATGTGATTCAGGTGATTGAGCGCATTGCCGAAGTCCCCGGGTTGCCGGACCACTCCGGCTTGAAAATGGCGATGCGTGGAATGGATTTCGATGTCGATCTGGGCATTGAGCAGATCGCCACACTGGGGCTGGTGATTGATCAGCTGGCCATGCGGGTGACTGGACGCCAGGGCCTTGTGCAGATCCAGAGCCTGCAAGGAAAGGTGCCCGGAGCCATTGTTCAGGGAGGCGGCGAGCTGGATCTGCGGATCCTGGATTCCGATTGGCAGGTGGACCTGGATCTGGACGTAGTCGATTTGGCGCCGATGCTGAAATCACTGCGCCTTGATTGGATGATCGATGGCGCAGGTTCGGTCACTATGGACCTGCAATCCAGCCGAGAATCCGCCCTGGCAAAAGCCGGTTGGAGCGGAACGGCTCAAGTCGAACTCGTGGATGGCGCCTGGCCGTTGCTGGAAAGCATGACTGAAGGCCTGGAGGGGATTCAGGGTGATGACCGGTTTGACTTTCTGGCCATGAATGTCAGCTTCAATGATCAGCGCGTGAACCTGACCGACCTGCAGCTGTTCAGCGAGAGCCTGGAACTGGAAGGTGACCTGGCGCTGACAATGGAGAGTGGTGAGATGCTCGGACGGGTGGACCTGCTCACCGAGGTCGGCTTGGTCCAGGCCGAGATCAGAGGCACGCTGGATCATCCGGAGGCCGACTACGGTCCCGTGGTGTTGCGTCCAGCCCAGTGAGTTTGAACAATCAGCACAGCATCGGGCTGGTGGCAGCCATCGGAGCCTTTGTCTGCTGGGGATTGGCGCCGATCTATTTCAAGTTTCTCGGCCGGGTCGATGCCGATGAGATCATTGGTCATCGCGTGCTTTGGTCGGTCGCATTGCTGGGGCTTGTGTTGCTGATTCGCCATGGCAAGAGTGTGATCTCGCATGCCCGCATCAAGCCCAGAACCCTGGCGGCGCTCAGCGTCAGTGGCGTACTGATTGTCATCAACTGGCTGATATTCGTCTACGCGGTCAATAGTGATCGAGTGCTGTCGACCAGCCTGGGTTATTTCATCAACCCACTGGTTTCGGTCCTTTTCGGGTTGATGATCTTTCGCGAACGCATGGCCCCCATACAGGGGGTCGCCATTGGAATAGCAGCCATTGGCACCCTGTACATGACACTCAGAATCGGTCAGTTCCCCTGGATTGCGCTGGGCCTGGCGCTGACTTTCGCGCTCTACTCGGTCGTGCGCAAGATTGTTGATGTCGGCCCCATGGTCGGACTTTTCTGGGAGACCTTGCTGGTCACGCCACTGGCGATCATCTGGCTGATGCTGCTTTCCGGCGAAGGGCGGCTGACTTTTGACCCGGGCCAGCCTGGCATGGCGGCGCTGCTGGCCGGAACCGGTCTGGTCACCCTGGTCCCCTTGTTGCTATTTGCAGCGGGGGTTCGTCGCTTGCCGTTGAGTACGATCGGAATCCTGCAGTACCTGGCTCCCAGTCTGACCTTTCTGTTGGCCGTGTTCGTTTACGATGAACCGTTCACCTTCGATCACGCCATCACCTTTGGCAGTATCTGGCTGGCCTTGCTGATCTTTTCCTGGGCGGGTTGGCATCGCACGCGTCGTGCGAGGATTCCAGTCTGATGGCGACTGGGGATCTGCAACGGCCGGCCGGTCGCAAGATTGCCTCGCTGGGTGCTTTGTGGCCTTTCGTCTTGCGCTATCGTCTTCAGATCATCCTCGCCGCGATTTTCCTGATTCTCTCGGCGGCCGGCGCGCTCGCCATTCCGGCCGCCGTGGGCCAGGTCATTGATCGCGGCTTCGTCGCCGATGACCTGGAACGTATCAATCGCTGGTTCTGGCTGCTGTTTGCCGCTGCCGCGCTGATGGCAGTGGCCGGCGGTTTGCGTTTCTATTGGGTGAGCTGGCTGGGCCAGCGGGTGGTGGCCGATATCCGCAGTGCGGTATTTGATCGGGTTTTGAGCATGAGCCCGGAGTTTTTTGCTCGCACCCGCACCGGGGAAGTGCTGTCGCGTCTCAATACCGATACCACATTGATCGAGACCCTGGTCGGATCAACGGTGTCCTTTGGCATTCGCAATGGCCTGATGCTGATTGCCAGCTCGATTGCCCTGGTGCTGACCGCGCCTTCGCTGGCTGGAGTGATCGGTCTGCTGATCATATTGATTATTGTGCCGGTGGTGTTGCTGGGGCGCTGGGTCAGAAGTCTCTCGCGGCGTGCCCAGGACCGGGTCGCCGATATCAGCGCCCTGGGCGACGAATCGATCAATGCCATGGAGACGGTTCAGGCCTTCGCCCAGGAGGCGCGCGAAAGCCAGCGGTTTTCCAACGCGGTCGAAGCGGCAGTCCGTTCCAATCACCTGCGTATTGCCGCCAGCACGGTGCTGATCGTGACCGCCATCCTGCTGACTTTCGGAGCGGTGACCTTTGTGCTCTGGTTGGGCGCAAGGGCGGTGCTGGAAGGAACGATGACACCCGGCCAGCTGGGCCAGTTTGTGCTTTATGCCGTCATTGCGGCCGGCTCCACGGCTGGCTTGAGCGAGATCTGGGGTCAGTTGCAGCGGGCGGCCGGAGCCATGGAGCGCCTGGCCGAACTGCTTGCCATCGAGCCCGAAATCACCAGCCCGCCCAAGCCGGTGCCGCTACCCGCAAGCCCCTGGTCGGTGTGCTTCGACCAGGTCAGCTTCGCTTACCCGTCAAGGCCTGAAGAAAAAGTCTTGTCGCGCTTGAGTTTCGAGGTTCATCCCGGCGAGACTGTCGCCCTGGTCGGGCCGTCGGGGGCAGGGAAGTCAACCATTTTTCAGCTCCTGCTGCGCTTTTATGACCCGATGGAGGGCCGTATCCAGTTCAGTGGCGTCGATTTGCAGCGGCTTGATCTGCGCGAGTTTCGTCGTGCCTTGGGACTGGTACCTCAGAACGTGGTCATGTTCTCCGGCTCGGCGGCCGATAATATCCTCTACGGTGTAGAGGAGGCCGACAACGAGGTTCTGGAGCAGGCGGCCCGGGCGGCGCATGCCGATGAATTTCTTCAGCGACTGCCCGAGGGCTATGCGACCTTCCTGGGTGAGCGTGGGCTCCGGCTATCCGGCGGGCAGCGCCAGCGCATCGCGATTGCCCGGGCCCTGGTCAAGAACCCGCCGCTGCTGCTGCTCGATGAAGCCACTGCCAGCCTGGATGCCGAAAGCGAGCGCGAGGTCCAGCAAGCCCTGGAAACCTTGAGTGAGGACCGGACGGTCATCGTCATCGCCCATCGCCTGGCCACGGTTCGCCGCGCCGACCGCATCCTGGTCATCGACCAGGGTCGACTGGTCGCCGAGGGCAGTCACGATCAACTCGTCCAATCCAGCAAACTCTATGCCCGCCTGGCCAGCCTGCAGTTTGTTGACTGATTGCAGTAGTTCAAACCATGAAGGCCTGGCATCACGGAGCTTACCGAGCATCTCGTATTAGAACGCCGATTGAATAGTCTGGTGTTTATGGGGGCGGGGCGACGAGTCGCCTTGCCCGGTGCCGGGATCGAGGTGAACGGCTTGGTCGATTCTTTGAGCTTGGTGGCGTTCTGGTGCCTACCGAATTGCGTTTGATCCAACGGGTTGGGGATTGCCTTTAGTGGGGTTTTCGGGTGCTTGAAGAACGGATGGATTGTGCCCGCTTCCGTCACCTCGACCCCGGCCCCGGTCAGGCCGTGAGCGGTCGGATGCCACCCGATGCTTCTCCCAATCCTCCAGCTCTTTTCCAATTTTTTGCAGTAGCCACGCTCGCCGAAGCCGCACCGGGTCATCCCGCAAAGACCCGTCGCGCCCGTGCAGAGTTTTTCAAAAGCTCCTTAAAGCGATTCGTAACGGAACCGCTGGCCTCCGACGGTGGCTTCGGCCATCAGGCCGCCGCGGGTCTTGATAAACACTGCCACGCCGCGTTCATAGCTGGTGGTGGCTGCGCGGCCGGCCGTTGCGGCGACGGCGGTAGCCTGGGCGGAGAATTCGAAATTCTCGCGCTGGAAGGTGCGCAGGGCGGTCTGATCCTGGAAGAAGATGACCTGGCTGTAGGACTGGGCGCCGATCTGGGCGCCCACTGTGCCCTGAGAGACCCGGGCCCGGCCAATGGCCTGCCCGCCCTGGAAGACCATCCCGTGACCGAAGCCGCCGCCAACCCAGAAACCGCCCTTGGCAATCTCGGGAAACACGGCGTAGGCGTGGGCATGATCGATCCAGCTTTTCAGTCCTGGATCACGATCCACGAAGCGATCCAATGTGGCGCGTGATTCTCGGATCAATGATTCATCTGGAGGCGGCGTGGTGGCGCAACCGGCCAGGAACAGAGCGGCCAAAGTGATGACGACCCAGTGGCGGATTCCGAAATACTTGGTATTCATGGCAATTCGTCAGGCTCGTGGAAAGGAAACACTTGGACCCTGAGCGGATGGGTTGGTTGCATCGCCCCGGATCCCCTCAAGATGGAATGTGAATTCCATGATGTTGAATATAGCATCTGCAGGTTGCAATGGTAACCGTTATCTGACCCGGGTGGACGGGTAAGCCTCGATCAGGTCTCAAAACCGGAACTGCTTTCAGGTAGCATGAGAGCGCTGAATTGTCCTCCCATTCCACCGAGTGGTTTTCCATGTTGACTGATCTTCGTTTTCCCGGACTGGATGTTGTTTCGTGGGGCATGCGCTGGTTCGCAGTGCTGGTGCTGGCCTTGCTTGTGGTGGCCTGCCAGCCGGCTGATGTTGATGATGCGGCTGCTGAGTCGTCCATGACCGAACCGGCGTTCGGGAGCACGGCTGCTGATCCAGTCGAAGAGATGGCCGAAGCCTTCAATCATCTGGCCGTCCAACTGATCGAGGAGATGCTGGAACAGCATCCTGAATGGGCAATTTACCAGGGCCGTTATGAACATGCCCATCGCGTGACCATCCCCGACCAGGCGTACCGGGACAGG
Organism: Gammaproteobacteria bacterium; assembly: GCA_003561495.1. Classification (GTDB taxonomy): domain Bacteria; phylum Pseudomonadota; class Gammaproteobacteria; order Xanthomonadales; family Wenzhouxiangellaceae; genus Wenzhouxiangella. The sequence goes on along the minus strand of PWWM01000048.1, from coordinate 1,308 downwards.
ACCTCCGCGTTCATCGACTCCGCCCTGGAACGCCTTGGCCGTTTCGACCCGGAAGTCCTGCCGCCTGCTGAGCGCTCTGATTACGCCTTGCTCAGAAATCGACTTGAGTCCATGCGCTGGTACCAGGAGGAGTTTCGAAACTGGGAATGGATGCCGTCGAGCTACAACGTGGCCGGTCCGCTGGCGCTGGTTCTCAATACCGATTTTGCCCCCAAGGAAGAGCGTCTGGAAATCGTGCTGGCCCGCCTTGAACATGTGCCGGCCTACTACCAGGCGGCGCTGGATAACATCGATACACCCACTCTCGAGCACCTGGAACTTGCTGTGGGCCAGAATCGTGGTGGGCTTGGGGTGTTGGGTGATGACCTCATCGAACGCGTCAGGGGTTCGGGACTGGACGATGAGCAGCAGCAACTGTTCGAGGAGCGCGTGGTGGCTGCGCGCCAGGCCGTGACGGACTGGATTGACGCCCTCGAGGCCATGAAAAGGGAACTGATTGAGTCCGGTGATGCGCGCCCGTTTCGAATCGGCGAAACGCTCTACGAGCAAAAGTTTGCCTACGACATTCAGGCCGATTTCACCGCCGCCGAATTGTACGAGCGTGCGTTGGCGGAAAAAGCGCGATTGCACGCCGATATGGATGAGATTGCTGTTGATCTCTGGCCCGAGTACTTTCCTGAACGCGAGTTGCCCAAAGAGCCACTGGTGCGCATCGCGGAGCTGATCGATCACCTGTCCGATCGCCATGTCGAGCTCGATCAGTTTTTCGACGAGATTCGTCGCCAGATCCCGTTGCTGGAGGAATTCGTGCGTGAACACGACCTCGTGGATCAGGATCCGGACAAGCCGCTGGTCGTTCGAGAAACACCAGAGTACATGCGCGGCACCGGTGCAATTGCTTCAATCAGTGCACCGGGCCCGTTCAATCCGGGCGCCGAGACCTTCTACAACGTGACCCCGCTGGACTATTATGGCGATGAACTGGCGGCCAGTTACCTGCGCGAGTACAACCACTGGATCCTGCAGATTCTCAATATCCACGAGGCCATCCCCGGCCATTACACCCAACTCCTGCACGCCAATCGTTCGCCCAGCCTGGTCAAGAGCCTGTTCGGCAACGGCGCCATGATCGAAGGCTGGGCGGTGTATGCCGAGCGCATGATGCTGGAGGAGGGGTGGGGTGATCATGAGCCGGAAATGTGGCTGATGTATGGCAAGTGGGCCTTGCGTGTCACCTTCAACGCCATCCTTGACTACGCCGTTCACGTGCTGGGCATGGAGGAAGAGGAAGCCGTTCGCCTGATGCGG
>PWWM01000053.1 GCA_003561495.1 Gammaproteobacteria bacterium | reverse complement strand
GCATTAGCAGCAAGGATGAAGCCCTGCTGGAAGAGCTGCATGAGAGCGCGCGCAAGATGGAAGACCGCATCCACACCCTGGAGCGCATTCTTGACGCCGATCACCCCGAATGGAGGAACCGGATATGAGTCGCCACAAACAAACACCTGACCGCAACCGGCTTTATCGTGACAAGGACCGTGGGTTGTTGACCGGCGTTTGTGCCGGGATCGCCGACTGGCTGGGGCTGAACCTCACCGCACTTCGAGTCATCGTGGTTGTGCTGACCATTCCATTTACTGCGGTCATGATCATTGGTTACCTGGCGCTGTGGATCTTGATTCCGAAACGCCCACGGAATCTCTATCGTGACGAGCAAGAGGCCGAGTTCTGGCAGGAGGTGCGCCGCTCGCCGACCGGCAGTGTCGGTGGCATGAACCGTCGCTTTCGCGAACTCGATGATCGCCTGCAACGCATGGAACGTTGGCTGACCTCCAGCGAATACCGCATTGATAGCGAGCTACGCGACTGATCGGCACACCTGCAGGCGGACACGGGGAGCTCTGAATGCCACTCACACTTGCTTTGATTGTCCTGCTCTTGCTGATCCCGGCCGGACTGGCCGGGGTCTGGTTTGGACTGAAGGACTTGCTGGCTCATGGCGAACAGCTGACCCGCGCCATGGCCGACACCTGGCCGGTCATCACCAGCCTTTTGCCCTGGTGCCAACCCTTGCTCTGGATGGCTGGTGGCACGGTAATGCTGATCCTGGCAGCCAACCTCGTGAGTACTCGTCTAAAATAAAGGCCCTGACCCTCATCGAATCAGGACGAGTCCATGTCTTTTGAAAATCTCGCCGTGGTCACCCGTGGCGGCATTCACACCATCACCATCAAGCGGCCGGCCAAACTCAACGCCCTGAACCGCCAGACCCTTCAAGAACTCTACGCGGCCATCATCGATGCCAGCGGCGATGACAAGGTGCGGGTCATCGTGCTGACCGGAGCAGGCGACAAGGCCTTCGTGGCCGGCGCTGATATCGTCGAAATCCAGCAGCAGAGCCCGACCGAGGCGAGCAGCTTCTCGGCCTTCGGCCAGAACCTGATGAGCATGATCCAGAGCCTGGACAAGCCGGTCATTGCAGCGATCAATGGTTTCGCCCTGGGCGGCGGGATGGAACTGGCCCTGGCCTGTCACCTGCGCATCGCCAGCGACAACGCCCGGCTCGGGCTGCCGGAGATCAAGCTTGGCATCATGCCCGGCTTTGGCGGCACCCAGCGCCTGGTCCGCCTGGTCGGATCCACCCGCGCGCTCGAGCTTTGCCTGAGCGGAGAACCCATTACCGCCGAGCGTGCCGAACAACTGGGGCTGGTCAATCGCGTGGTCGCGGCCGACCAGCTCGAGCAAGCTGTCAAGGACATGGCCGAGCCACTGGTCAAGGCCGCACCCGAGGCGGTGCGCGGAATTCTGCAGTCCGTGCTGCACGGCGCCGAAATCCACCTGGAAGCCGGCCTTGCGCTGGAGACCGCCCGCTTTTCCCTGTGCTGCGCCACCGAGGACATGCAGGAAGGCACCAGCGCGTTTCTTGAGAAGCGCAGTCCAAAGTTCAAGGGGCGGTAGCTAGAGGTTGCAGTTTGTGGGGGCGGGGCGACGAGCGGCCTTGCCCGGAGTGGGGGCTGGGCGACGAGTCGTCTTGACCGGGGCCGCACTCGAGGTGAACGGCTTGGGCGATTGTTCGAATATAGAGGCGTTCTGGTGCCTACCGAATCGCATTTGATCCAATGGATAGGGGATTGCCTTTAGTAGGGTTCTCAGGTGCTCGAAGAACGGAAAGGCCGTGCCCGCCTCCGTCACCTCGAGCCCGGCACCGGTCAAGCCCACTCGTCGCTTGTCGGGTAGGAGTTGGTTGATGGGGGAGCTAGATCGAAGCCACCGCTTGACTTTCAATCTACTCCTACCTGTCGCATTGGGTGGTATTTGACCGATCACGGACTGACCGGGAGCGGTCGGATGCCACCCAATGCTTCTCCCAACTCGCCCCCTGTTTGCTCCGCGATGCCGGCGCGAAATCGTACTGGGTGACGATTTGCACACCCTGCGGAAGGCACGTGATCAGTAAGCCGCCTCAGGCGCCAGTTCGCCGGCTTCTATGCGGACATCCAGGCGGTTTTCCGGTGGGGGTAGCGGGCAGGTGGAGTACTCGGTGAAGGCGCATGGCGGGTTGTAGGCGCGGTTGAAGTCCAGAACCACGGTACCGTCTTCGGGCAGATCGCTGTAGAGAAATCGGCCCAGGCCGTAGGTCTCGTGACCGGAAGTGCGATCGGCCAGGATGAAAAACAACTGATCGGTGCTGTCGACCGCTTCCAGCCCAAACGTCCGACCTTCGAACTCGAATTCGGCCCAGCCGGGATTGGGTTCCTCGATCAGCTCGCCGAGCACATTGGCGATCAACAGGGTTCTGCCCGGCGGATGTTCATGCCAGCGCGCCTCGATGCGCCAGTCCGGATTGAATGGAAAGTATTCCAGCCCGGGAAATTCGACGCGCGTGGGTGCTTGGCTGTCACGCACTCTCAATACCGGTCGGCCACCGCGATCGAGCAACTGAAGCTGAACAGTTTCGGCCTCGATCAACGTCGGACCATCCTCGCCACTGACCCGCATTACGATACTGTCGAAGGGCTGACCGTTGACCTGGACGTCACTGCCCGGGGCGACATCGAACCACACCTGATTGTCAACAACGGTCAACTCACCCCAGCGATCCGGACCGGCCGGCACCACCAGGTCATTGTCCGGCCCACTGCCCAGTTGCCAGTGGCCGGATTCAAGAAACTCCAGGCCGACCAGGCTCAGCCATCCGTAGGGCTCGGTCAGGCGAGCCAGCCGGCGCTCGCGCCACTCCAGTGCTTCATTTTCATGTTCACTGACTGCAGGTTCCGGGTCGCGCGGATCACCCGGTAAGCCGCAAGCGGTCAATCCGATTGAAACAACGAGAACGGCCAGTGGGCTACGCACGACCGTAAATATCCTCAAGGCGTTCAATGTCATCCTCTCCGAAATAGCTGCCGGTCTGGACCTCGATGATGTGAACATCCTCCTTGCCATGGTTTTCCAGGCGATGCAAACTGCCGGCCGGAATCTGCACGGTCTCGTTGGCGCCCAGCTCGAACTCGTCATCGCCCACCCGCACCGTGGCGGTGCCCGAGACCACCGTCCAGTGTTCGCTGCGGTGCTTGTGGCGTTGCAGCGACAAAACACCACCGGGCCGCACGACCAGTCGCTTGACCTTGCAGTCATCGGCATCCTCGAACACCGTGTAACTGCCCCAGGGTCGGTGGACGGTATTGTGAAACACGGCGGACTGGTGATCCTGCCTGATCAACTCGTCGACCACGGTCTTGACCTCCTGGGCACGGTCACGGTCGGCCACCAGAACGGCATCGCCGGTATCGACAATCAGCAGATTTTCCACACCCACCGCCGCAATCAGACGATTTTCACCCTGGATGAAGGTATTGCGCGCATCGACCAGTACCCCTTCTCCCTGGACCCGGTTGCCGAGCGTATCCGTGTCATACAGATCACTGATCGCCTGCCACGAACCGATATCGCTCCAGCCGCAGGCGACCGGAACCACCGCACGCCGCTCAGCTCGCTCCATGACCGCGAAATCAATCGATTCGGAACGCACGCGCGAAAACGTCTCGGGATCAAGTTCCAGGGGCTGCTGATCAATCGCCGAGGCCTTCCATGCCTCACGTACACCGGCCAGAATATCCGGAGCCAGTGTTTCCAGCGCCGCCAGAATGGCCGAGACCTGCAAACAGAACATGCCGCCATTCCAGAGGTACTGACCGGACTCGAAATATTTGCGGGCGGTTTCCTGGTCGGGTTTTTCGACAAATGCCTCGATGACCTGTCCGCCTTCCAGATTGGCGCCGGCACGAATATAACCATAGCCCGTTTCGGCGTGAGTCGGCCTGATGCCCAGGCAGGTCAACCAACCCTCGCGCGCCAGGCCGTAGGCATTGAGCGCGGCCTCCCTGAAAGCCTGCTGGTCGCGCACCAGGTGATCGGCAGGGAGCACCAGCAGGCAGGCATCGGAGCCATGATGATGTTCGGCCCACAGCGCGGCGGCAGCGATGGCTGGTGCCGTGTTGCGACCTTCCGGCTCAAGCAGAAAATGATGTTTGCCGGGCGCATCCGATTGCTGATAGAGATCGCGAGTCAGAAAATAATAGTCTCGACCCGTCACGGTCAGGGTCACGCCCTCATCGGCAACCGCCGCCGCCCGCTCAATCGTGCTCTCGGCCAACGTCTGACCGCTGGCCAGCCGCATGAACGGCTTTGGATGGGCCTTGCGCGAGACCGGCCACAGTCGGGTTCCGGCGCCTCCAGACAGAATTACGGGTATCAGCATGCTTCTTGATTCCATTGTTCGAGACAGTCATTCAGGGCGGTCTCGACCGGATCCAGCGACTCACCGGTCATTTCCCAATAACGGTGGGTGTCCAGAACCGACCAGGCCGGGCGACGCGCCTTTTGCGGCCACTGATCGGAACGAATCGGCTCAACGGCCACCGGCTTGTCAATCAGACCACACTCAGCGGCCCGTGTTACCGCCAGTTCGGCAAACTCGTGCCAGCTCATC
>PWWM01000067.1 GCA_003561495.1 Gammaproteobacteria bacterium | reverse complement strand
CCCGCCGTTGTGTCCGGGTGGCATGCTGAGCCCATATCAGCGCTCTGTCTTTCTGGGCTTTACCGCCACAACCGTCTCGCTGGGTCTTGCCGCCAGTCTGGTTGCACCGGGACAGGCCGATCCAATGTCATGGTTGCCACTGCTCAATCCGCTGGAGCTGGGGCAACTGATCACCCTGCTATTGCTACTGATGTTGGTCCGTGGCACACACGATCTGCCCATCCGTTTCCCTCTTGCAGTCGTCGGTCTCTTGCTCGCGGTCATGGCCACTGCCATGGGACTGCGCGCGGTTCATCAACTGACCGGTGTCGCCTGGGGTCTCGAGCAGTTGCTGGCCAGCAATACCGCCCAGGCCACCCTGAGTGTGACCTGGACCCTGATCGGTGTCAGCGCCTGGATCGCAGGCTCCCGGCTCAAGTCACAGGCGCTGTGGTGGGCCGGCGCTATCCTTCTGGGCATCGTGCTGTTGAAACTGCTGATCATCGATCGGCAGTTCCTGTCCACGGCAGCGGGTATCCTGTCGTTCATGGCTTTCGGCCTGCTGTCGATTGCAGTCGGCTACCTGGCCCCGGCGCCGCCATCGAGCCCACAACGGGAGAACACCTCATGATCCAGTCACCGCCTCGTCCGGTCACGGTTTTGGTCGGCATTCTTGTGCTGGTCCTGGTGTCGATTTCGGCCTGGGCTGATTCACCCGAAAGCGACTATGCCTGGGTCTGGACCCTTGATCCGGAACAGGAAGAAGCCGTCTGGCGCGTCCCGCTGATCCCGTCGCTGATGGCGGATCTTCACAGCGAGCGGGGCAATGATCTCAGGCTGGTCGATGCACGCGGGCAGGTCATTCCCTTCACCCGACTGCCGGATGCAGTGCTGATTGAACCACTGGAAGAGACCCGGACACTGGAGATCGAATCAGCCCGTGTCGAAAAGGACCGTGAACACTTGGAGATGCTCGAGCTGGACATCGACCATGACGGCACCCGTGTACGCATCCGCTCACCCCGAATCGACCCACGAGCGCCCGACCATGGCACGCTGGTCTTTCAGGCATTGATCGGCGCACCCGCCACCCACCCGGACTGGCCGAGCCAGCGGCTGGAACTGGATCTGACCAGCCCCGATCCACTGGCGCTCGATTGTCGCCTGAGAGATGCCGATGACGAGGCTCCGGCCCACATCAGGGTCGAGTTTCGCGAGATCGGTGACAGCCGCCCGCGCCGTTACAGTGCCAGCACAGCCATCGAGTCACTGCCACCAGGCTGGCATCTGGCCTGTTACGGCAGCCAGGCGCCGGCTGAACTGACCATGACCGGCGCAAGACTGGTCAGTAGCAAAAAGTGTAATCACCGCCAAACCCACTGGATAACCGCCGAAACTTTCGAGTGGTCGGACCAACCCGGGCATTTCGGGTTCGATCTTGACGGGCCGTTTCGGGCTCACGCCGTGAACATCAGATCGGATGAACCCAACCTGGTCAGCCGTATCGAGCTGTACTCTCGTTCCGATAAAGAACAATCCTGGCGCCGGCGCGGCGTCATGACCTTGTCCACCCTGGAATCCGAGCAGGCAAGGATCGAGTTTCCGGACGAGCCGGTCCACCGCGACCGCTACTGGCAAGTGCGCACCGACCCCGCGCTGGAGCGATTGCCCGACATCGAAGTGGAAAGCTGGCAGGATGAGCTGGCTTTTCTGGCGCGCGGCCAGTCACCCTGGCGGCTGTATGCAGGCAGTCGTTATCGGCACGAGGGTGCCAAAACCTCCGGCTGGCTGAACGAGACCATTCAAAGGCTGGGGCCAGTATGGGATTGGTCGAAACTGGAACCAATTCAGCGAACTGATGCCGGCGGACCATCAGTGCTGGAAGTGCCCCCGCCACCTGTTCCCTGGCAGCGTTACTTGCTATGGGCCGTTCTGGTACTGGCTGCCGGGCTGGTCATCTACCTCGCTGTACACTTGCTGGGCAGTCGTTATTGACACGATCAATCAGGCACGCGGCCGGTATACTCGGAAAAGATCCCCATGACCGCCGTGCGCTCGACCTGTTCGAAGCCGGCATTCTCGAGTGCCGCCAGTATGGTTTTCGGCGGCACGCAATTCTCGATGGTGTCCCAGTAATAGCGCATCAACACCTGGGCATCGCGCGAGCGTCGGAATATGCGTGTCAATGCCGGCACCACACCACGCATGTACACGCGCAGCACATGAAATCCGAAACGATTTTGCGGGCGGGTAATTTCCAGCAGCAACACCTTGCCACCGGGTTTGAGCACACGCCGGTATTCACGAAAGGTTTTTTCCAGATCGGCCACATGTCGCAGCGCATAGCCCATGGTCAGCATGTCGAACTGGCCATCCTCGAACGGCATGTCCTCGCCGAGCCCGGTCACTGTCTCGCGAACCCCATTGACGCGCGCCTGGGCCAGCATACCCTCGCTGGGATCCAGGGCCACCACCCGGCCACTATCCCCGACCCGTTCCTGGGCGATCAGGGCCAGGACACCGGTGCCACTGCCGACATCGAGCAGATGCATGCCCTCACAGACCCCATGGCGCTCCATGGCCTCACGGCGATAGCGACGACCCGAGCCAAATGACATCATGGCGTTGATCCAGTCATAGTGCTCGGCGCTGGCATCGAACATTGCATCAACCCGCTCGCGACGCTGCGACTCATCGGGGTAATACTCATCCAGCACCGGGTGCGGCGACAGTTTCTCGGGAGTGACGGGACGACCGGCAGGTTCGTTCATCAAGTTCTGGTAACAAATACGTGGCCCGGTTGTCATCCTAACCCAGATGCGCCGTATTTTCCCGGCCATTGGCCCTTCAGGACGCTATAATGCTGACTGGCTTGAAGGCGATGATCAGACATGCCGTTTCCGAAACCGTTCTACCGCTGGCGCCCCCATCCCTGGCACGGCCTGGAAACCGGCAAGGAGCCGCCAGAGCGGGTCCACGCCTATATCGAAATCACGCCGTTTGACACGGTCAAGTATGAAATCGACAAGCAGACCGGCTACCTGCGCGTCGATCGCCCTCAGCGCACCTCTTCACAGCCGCCAACTCTGTACGGGTTCATCCCTCGCACCTATTGTGGCGACCGGGTCGGCAAGCTAATGCCCAACGCCAAGAAAGGCGACGGCGACCCGCTCGACATCTGCGTGTTCAGCGAGCGCCCGATCTCGCGCAGCGAAGTGCTGCTGGATGTGCGCGTGATTGGCGGTCTGCAGATGCTCGACCACGGCGAAGCCGATGACAAGATCGTTGCGGTGCTGGAAAACGACAACCTGTGGGGCAACGCCAAGAACATCGAGGACCTGCCCAAGCCCTTGGCCGAGCGACTGCGCCATTATTTCCTGACTTACAAGCTGCTGCCCGGCGAAACCGGCGACATCGCCATCGACCACATCTATGACCGCAAACACGCCTGCAAGGTCGTCGAGGCCTCGATCCGCGACTACGAGGAGCAATACGGCGACTGACGGGCTTGACGAAAATTCCCCTTGGCGGGATAATACCCGGCTTGCAATTCCCCGGTAGCTCAGCTGGTTAGAGCGGGTGACTGTTAATCACTAGGTCGTTGGTTCGAATCCGACCCGGGGAGCCAGAAAAATCAAGGCCTTGCACGGTTTGCCCTGCAAGGCCTTTTTCTTTGTGTCGGGATTATGTCAACTGGTTACCGACCGTGCCAGCCCCTTGACTTTCCGTTACTCCCTGACCCGACAAACCCGCACCACGCGCCCGGCCTGCACATAGATTTGCACGGTCCGGCCTCGATGGTAGAAGTCGTACCGGAATCCGGCGGCGCCGCCTTGCCGAGTTTCCAGTTGCACGATCCGGTCGGGTTCGGACTGGATCACCCGTCGATCTGAGTCTCCCACCTTGACCATGCCGGCCGATAAACGAGCCGATGACAGGTTGCAGGAGGCTTCGGCAGTCATGCCAAAGGCCAGGAAAGTGGCGAGGATGATGGTTCGCATGCTTACAAAATATTGACGCACGCTGACTTGACTGGCGCCTGAATGAACAGGTAGCCATTGCCGACCGGATTGGCTAGAGCGGGGTTCAGATGGTAAACTGCTAGATCAAATCACTGGATTCGGCGTTGACATGCCCAGTGAACTGACAGCTCTGCTTCAGGCCGCAAGCAGCGGCGACCAGCCCGCATTGAATCGGGTCGTGGCCCTGCTGTACGTCGATCTGCGACAACTGGCCACTCGCTGCAAGTCCCACCACCGTGGTAACACCCTGGAGACCACCGGCCTGGTCCATGAGTGCTACATGCGCTTTGTCAACAGTGGCCAGCTCCAGATTACTGACCGCTCGCACTTCTTCAACCTGGCTGCGCGCATCATGCGTCAGTTGCTTTGCGACTATGCTCGTGAACGCCTGGCCGAAAAGCGCGGCGGCGATGCAACGCAGGTGGAATTGCGCAATTCCGATGCCGCTGAACGCCATGAAGCCGCTCGATGGCTGGCCGTGGACCAGGCATTGGAAAAACTGGCCGAAATCCGGCCGCAACAGGCCCAAGTGATCGAATGCCGATTTTTCGGAGGCCTGACTGAACAGGAAACCAGCGAAGCCCTGGACCGGTCTCTGCGAAGCGTCCAGCGCGATTGGGCCGAGGCCCGCAAGTGGCTTGCT
>PWWM01000243.1 GCA_003561495.1 Gammaproteobacteria bacterium | reverse complement strand
TGGGCCGGCATGCCGATGATTGTGCCCATCGTGTCACTTTTGATGCTGATTGCCGCCACGGCCAGCGGTTTTGATCGCGGCGGGCACTTACGTAATGATCCGATTCAGGTCCCGGGCGATTTTTCAACCATCCAGGAGGCCATTGATAATGCCCTGGACGGTCAGACCATCGAGGTTGGCCCGGGAATCTACGACGAAGCCCTGTTCATCGACAAAAGCCTGATCCTGTTGGCCACCGCCGGGCCGGGACTGACCCTGATCGATGCCGGAGGTGCGGTTACGGCCGTCTCCATCGGAACGGTCGAGGGGGATTTTGATCCTGATGACGGTATCCATCCCGATTTCGTCCGCTTCGAAGGCTTTCACGTGATTGGCTGGACTGAACGCGGCATTGCCCAGCGGCTGGGTACGGGCGCCGTGGAAATCATCGGCAACCAAGTTACAGCCACCGAGGGAGATACCCGTGGAGGGATCACCATTTCTGGTGGTCAGGACAGTCGCGTGGAGGGCAATACGATTCTGGGCACTTCGTTCAGTGCCGGCGGTTTTTCAAGCAATGGAATCATCGCGGTCGGCTCGGAACTTGTCGAGATTGCCGATAACCATATCAGTGGCACGGATATCGGCATTGCCCTGGCGGCCGGATTCGCTTCGATCGACCCGTCCTGGGCACAGTCCAGTGATGGTGAAGTAATCGGCAATGACATCCAGTCAACCGGTCACGGCATTGCCATTTTCGGTCCGGTCAGCGGGTTGATGCTGGCCGACAATCACATCGTGGATGTCGATGGGCGGGCCATCACGGTCGAAGATTTTGACGGGGGCGGCCTGTTTGCCGAGGACTTGCTGATCGTCGATAACGAGGCGGTCAACTTTGGAACGCGAGGCTACAGTTCGGCCGACCGCCCGGTTACCGGTATTGAATTTCATGGCAACCGGTTTCATTCCATGGTACCGAATAGCTGGGGCATTCAGCTTGGAAACGGAAGTAGTGACGGCTTGCTGATCGGCAACGAGGTCGATGTCGCCGGCGTCGCACTCAATCCGCGAATAGTGTCGGATTTCGTGATCGAGGATAATGATCTGTCCGGAGACGTCGCGGCAGTAGGCATGTTTCTGGATGGTCACTCGAATAATGAGATCACCGGCAATCGCCTTTCGGGAGGCGTCATTTTGCAGGATGGCGCCAACACCGATGGCTACGTGTTTTTCGACAATCATCTGCTGGGTGGTGCCGGGATGCTGGGCATCGCTATTGCGCCCAATGCCAACGTCACCTCCGGTCCGCTTGCTGCCACCTGCAACTGGTGGGATGATCCCAGCGGGCCTTCCTTTGCCGGGACCGGACAAGGCAGTATCGTGACCGATCATGTCGACTTCGAACCCTGGTACACCACGCCAGAGGGTCAATGCGATGGCGCTGCAGCCTTTGCCGAAAGTCTGATTGCAGTCAGTGACACCTTCCTGGGCGGCATACCTGACACCTCGCTTCCAACTGAAGACCTGCCCACTGTCCAGGTGCTGGATCAGTACGGCAACCTGTTCGCGGGCTTCGAGGTGATCTTCGAGTTGCAGCCAAGTACCGGTAGCATTGGTGGCGCCACCCAGATCTCCGATAGCGACGGCCTGGCCCAACTGGGAAGCTGGTCGCTCGGCGGTGAGCCTCAGCAGTCCGTCACTGCCACTGCAACCGGCCTGGCCGGTAGCCCAATCACATTCACCGTCAATGTCGATGCCATATTCCATGATCGGTTTGAAGAGCCGTGATGGGCAAGTCGAATAAGCGGACCGAGCAAATCTGGATCAATGGAAAGCTGGTTCCTAAAACCCAGGCAACGGTTTCCGTATTCGACACCGGCTTCGCGCATGAACACACCGGCACCCGGCCACAGGTCATCGACTTCTCACAGGGACGCTGACTAGAAAGAGACAAGAAAGAATGCTCGCGCAGAGACGCAGAGACGCGGAGGAAAGAAACAAGCAAGAATACTCTCGCGGAGACGCAGTGACGCAGAGAATTCAATTGAATCCTTTCAAAATCATACTTTATCTTTTCTCCGCGTCTTTGCGTCTCTGCGCGAAAATCTTCTTTTCAAGACTTCCCAATATGCCGAATAAACCAGCACTGGTGTATGCGCTTGTTGCGCTGAAAATCTTTCGGGATCGACCAGGCCGTTCGATCCTCGATTGCAACCGCCTCGGCCAACTCAGTATCCAGCCGAAAGCTTCTCAGATTGGTTGAAAAGATCAGCGTGCCATCAGGGACAAGACAACGCATGGCCTGATGAATCAAGCCGGCATGATCACGCTGAATATCCAGTTCACCATCCATGCGTTTCGAATTGGAAAAACTCGGTGGGTCGAGAAAGATCAGGTCAAAGCGCTCACGACAATCCGAAAGCCAGGCTCGACAATCAGCGTGAATGGTCTGATGAGTCGAGTCGTCACATTCATTCAAGGCCAGGTTGCGCCTCAACCAGCCCAGGTAGGTCTTCGACAGATCCACGCTGGTCGTGGCCCTGGCCCCGCCCAGTGCTGCATGCACGGTCGCAGCACCGGTATAGCAGAACAGGTTGAGCACTTTCCGGTTGGCTGAGTGCTCGCCAATCCATTGGCGCACCGGCCGATGATCCAGGAACAAGCCGGTATCAAGATAGTCGGTCAGGTTGACCAGTAGCCGGCTGCGTCCTTCGCGCACGACAAGCTCACGTCCGTGCTCACCTTGACGACGATACTGCTCATCTCCGCGCTGACGCTGACGGACCTTGAACACCAGTCGTTCCGGGCTGACCTCCAGCGCATCGGGCACGGCGCTCAGGGCTGCACGCAAGCGAGTCTGCGCCTTGACCGGGTCGATGCTTGAAGGCGGCTGGTATTCCTGAATATGCAGCCAGTCGCCATCCTCGGCGCCATACACATCGACAGCCAGCGCGTACTCGGGAATATCGGCATCGTAGATGCGGTAGCAGGTAATGTCCTCGCGCGTCAGCCAACGCTTGAGCTGACGCTGGTTCTTGTGCAGTCGATTGACCAGATCTTCGGCTTGCAGACGCTGCTCATCCTGCGGGCTGTCGCTGATCTCGAAACGCTCCAGTCGGCATTCGATCGGGCCGTTGAACATTTGCCAGCTTTTGTCCGGTTTGAGTCCCACCTGGCAGCCCGAGCCATTGAGAATGACGGACCGCCAACCCGGAAAGTGCTGGCGCAGGCTCTGTCCCAGCCGCAGATACAGAGGCACCAGTTCATGCTGCTCGGCCAGTCGTTCGCCATAGGGCGGGTTAGTGGCGACCAGTCCGCGCGCGCAATTCTTGGGCGGTCGTGCCTGGCTTAGCTCGCGACGCTCGAAATGAATCTTCCCACCAAAGCCGGCATGGGCGGCATTATCCAGCGCCAGCCGAATGGCCGAGCCGTCCCGGTCATATCCGACCAGGATGGGCAGCGACTGCATGCCCGCTTCCTGGCGCTCCAGGGCCTCATCGACCAGCTGCTTCCAGGCTTCATCGTCATGCCCGCGCCAGTTCTGAAACCCGTAATAGGTGCGCAACAGCCCGGGCGCGGAATCGCTGGCCATCAATGCCGCCTCGATGACCAGCGTGCCGGACCCGCACATGGGGTCGACAAAACCTCCACCCTCGCCGGCAATCTCGGGCCAATCGGCACGCATCAGCATGGCCGCCGCCAGATTCTCCTTCAAAGGCGCCACACTGCCGGTGATGCGGTAGCCGCGCCGGTGCAGACTGTCGCCGGATAAATCCATGGCCACCGTGACCTGCTCGCGAAACATGTGGACATTGATGCGCACATCGGGCTGATGGGTATCCACTGACGGTCGCTGGCCATACTGCTCGCGCAACTGATCGACAACGGCGTCCTTGACCCGCTGTTCTGCAAAGCGGCTGTGTTCAACGGCGGCACGGATGCCGGTAAAGTCGACCGCCATGGTCTGTTCCGGTCCGAGGTGATCGGACCAGTGCACCTGACTGGCGCCGTCATACAGCGCTGTGTCATTACTGGCGCTGAACTCGACAATCGGCATAAGTACACGATTGGCCAGGCGCGACCACAAGCAGGCCCGGTAAGCACCGGTGAGGGATGCGACAAACCGCACACCACCGCGCCGGACTTCGCACCCTTCAAGGCCCATGGCGGCCAGTTCGGAAGCCAGGAGTTCTTCAAGGCCGCGAGGAGCGGTGGCAAAGTATGTGCGCTTTTTGGACATGCCTGATGTCTGGATCTTTCAAGCGGCCAGTATCTCATCAAGTTTGCCAATCGGCACAAAATTTCCTACATTGCAAGGCATTCGATATGTGTCGAGACATTGTGCCGTGAACCTGCGTTTCGTGATCGTGTTGCTGGCCGCCCTGCTGGGCTGGTATCTGTGGACGATACAACTTGGATCCGAGGCGCCCGGTGCGCTGGCCGGCGTCGTCAAAGCCCCGGCCACCATCAGCTCGGCTGCATCGATTGATCGCAATCCCATCCAGATCGATGTCGCCGGCACACCGCCGGTGGTGTCGGTCAATCGTTTCAACTTGAGCCTGGTCGCTGACTTCGAACTGGAAGCGCGCGTGCTGGGTCGTCGCGATTACCGCTTCGGAACCGAGGCTGCCTTGTCGCCCATGGACCTGGCCTTGGGATGGGGGCCGATGGCCCGGGATGAGGTCCTGGACTCGATCCACATTCGCCAGCGCAACCGCTTCTATTACTGGTCCACCCGCGAGTTCCCGATTCCGCGCCAGGACATCATTGCCCACAGCTCGAACATGCACCTGATTCCGGCCAATGACGAGGCCTGGCGACAACTCAAGCAGGTGCGCCAGGATTCCATCGTGCGGCTGAGCGGCTACCTGGTCAATGTCGACCGTGACGATGGCTGGCGCTGGCGGACCTCGCTCAGGCGTGATGATTCCGGTCATGGCGCCTGCGAGATCGTGCTGGTGACTCTGGCCGAGGTGCTGTAACCCCCGCGGCAATGCCGTATCATCATCGGCCTTGTCGGTTCGATGACCCCATTGAAGTCTCCCGGAGGAACGAAGTGAACTTCGTCTACCTGTTCTTTTTTGCCAACCTGCTGTTTTGTCTGGCCTACCTGGTGCGCGACATGGCCTGGTTGCGCGCCATCACCATCCTGGCCGCCAGTTGCACCCTGCCGTACTTCTACTATCAGGCCGAACCACTGTATTCGGCCATGGGCTGGCAAATCGCTTTTATCGTCATCAACGGCATCAACCTGACCATCCTGTTGCTGGAGCGCCGTCCGGTGAAATTGAATGATGAACAGCGCTGGTTGCACGAACGAACATTTCGCACAATGAGTGCGCGCGAGATGCTCAAGGTGCTCGACAAGGGGCAACGTCGACAGCTCGAATCCGGTGATGTCCTCGTTCGCGAAAAGGCACACATTGACCAACTGATTCTTTTGCTCGAAGGTCAGGCCGAGGCCCGGGTGGGTGGTCAATTCAAGGCCGAGCTGGAAGCCGGGGACTTTGTCGGCGAAATGAGCCTGGTCACCGGCGAGCCGACCAGTGCCGAGGTCGTCGCCCGCACAGCCATTCGATACATGGTCTGGGATCGTGAAGACATCCAGCGCATTTACCATCGCCAACCCGAACTCAAGGATGCCATCCAGGCCATGCTTGGTATGGACATGGCCCGCAAGCTGGCGCGCCGTGCTCCGCCGGTGCCGTCAGTGGTTGGCTAATTTCAGCAATCGATCGACCAATGCTGCAACGCTGCCCTGTGGGTCATGATCAGCGTGTTGGTTGGCGAAATCCCGGGCGGCTTCATGGTATTTAGGGTTACCGAGCATCTCAGCCAGCGCAGCCCGAAATCCATCGCTGTCGCCCAGGGGGATCTTGCAACCGGCGCCTTGTTGCTCGGTTCTGAGCGCATTGTGATATTGCTCAACATGGATGGGGATCTGCAGGATTGGCTTGCCGGCCAGCATCAGGCTTGCCGTGGCGCCATGTCCGGCATGCAGGATGGCCAGGTCACATTCCCGGCCTACCTCCGTCATGTTCAGGGGGTGATCTGAGAAGTTGATCCGACAGCCCTTCCAGCGCCGGTTGTTAAAGGTGCCCCCGATATAGACCAGCGTCCTAACCGGCAGGCTGGCCAGGTGATCCAGAATGGCCACCAGTCCACGATGCGGTTTGAGGTAGGCAAAAATTCGTGGACCGTCGCCGTCTGGCCAGACGGGCTTGGCGCCGGCCAAATCCGACCAAGTGCCCAGGTATTCGCCGCTACTTCGATTCGGATAGTGGTCCAGTTCGGGGAAGGTGGTCAGCAGGTTGTCATCAACCCGTTCGAACAGACGTCCGACACAATCCAGCGTTGGTTGCTGCTGGTTTTCGAGTTGCGTGTTGAGCGCCTCCAATACCGCCTGTTCGGTGGCCTTGATGCGATCAGGGTAATGGTTCTGCCAGGCGCGCAGATCCGGCAATGGGGATATTGCCGGTGGACAGGCGAAACCGGTGCCCAGCAGGACTTTTTTCCATGGTTGGCCTTGCAGGGACAGCAGGGCGATGGGACTGTGGTCCATTACCACGACATCAGGCTTGACCAGTTCGAACAGGCCGTGCCAGGCGCGAACCTGACCGGCCAACATCCGAGGATCGCTGGTCGCCTGGTTATAAAGGATATCGGCCATACTGACCGGTTGCCGGATGCACTCTCGGGCGACTTGTCCGGGCGGTGCCGGCACCACTCGAAGCTCGGCAGGCAGCTCTGCGGCATGTGCACTGGGACGCAGTGCCATGGTCACCTCATGTCCAAGCTTTGCAAGCTTGAGCGCCACCGGCCGCAACCGAGCCAGGTGGCCCAGGGCGTCTCCATATTCCCAGGTCAGGAGAAAACGATTCATTTTCAGGATTTGGCAGGACGAATCAGGCGAGCCATGGATATTGATTCAAAAGGATTAAGCGGATATATTAGCAGCGCACAAAGCATCCCGGGCTTAGCCGTCCAATCCTAAATCAAGGGAGATAGTGATCGTGATCAAGACGTCAGCAGATTTCAGCCTCAAGCACCGCCTGTCATTGTATTCAGTTGCCGCCGGCGCAAGCGCCCTGGCTGGTGGAGCCGCATTTGCTGCGCCGGCTGACGCCGATATTTTCATCGAACTCAGCCCCGGATTTGGTCAATCCGGCTCGGTAGGTTTCGACGTCACCGGTGATGGCATCGACAACTTCAACCTGTCGATCAGCAATAACAGCTTTGACTACTGCGGTTCTGTCAGATTCACCTCGAACTTTGACAGTGATAACCGTGGTGTTCAGGATATATCCGTGGGAGCAGGCTATGCCGCCTTGCTGGCCGAGGGAGACACCATCGATTCATCCTCCGACATCACTTCGAGTACCACGCTCACTCTGTTCGGAAATTGCTATACACCGGATGGTAATTTTCCGCCCACCACTCGAGGATTTGTCGGTTTCCAGGTTGAACCGCCGCAGCAAACGATTGCTCAGGGTGCCGGTGATGGGCAGACCCGGGGTATTTCGGCAGGCGTTCATTATGGCTACGCGGACGTCGAGGTCAGCGGTGACCCGGGAGGCGATTTGTCCGCCACCATTCACAGCGTCTGGTTCGAGTCTGAACCCAACACGCCGATCACCATTCCAGGCGGCGAACCGGAGCCCGATCCACGGCCCGCGCCGCTAGCTGTCCCGGTGGGTGGTGCAGTGCCGCTTGGCCTGTTGCTGTTCGCCGCCGGCGCCATGGCCTTGCGTCGCCGAAGTCGCGCCAACGCCTGATCGCTGAACTGCGTTCATGAACCCCGCCCGACGGGCCCTGCTGGTCGGGCTTTTGGCCCATGGCGCGCACAGACTTCTTCGCAACCCGGGCAGGGTCGAATGGGCCATGGCCACAGGTCGTGAATGGGTGCCTCGGTTGATTCCTTGGCGGGTGCGAGATATATTAGCAGCAGAAAAAATTCTGACCCTAAGCCCACTCCATCTCAAGGGAGACCGTTGTTGTGTCCAAGATCACCCAGCATACAGACATCAGGAAAAGACTTTCACTGTATTCCGTGGCTGCCGGAGCCGGCGCGCTGGCCAGCGGAGCCGCCTTTGGTCAGGTTGTTGAAACCGGGATTTCCGTGGAAGCCTCGGTGAATACTCTGTTCGACAGCGACAGTGTGATGATTGATGTCAACAACGATGGCATCGATAATTTTGAATTAAGGGTGAGCACCACCTTCGCCGCAGATTATTGCGGAAGAGCCGCATTCGAAGGTCAAGGCGCTTTTGATCGAGGCGTGGAGGACATGGCGCTCGCCAACCCCGATTCGGCATACGCTGGCCTGTTGGCCCCAGGCACCACAATTGATTCCCAATCCGATTTTGCTAGTTTTTCCAATGTGTTTCTGTACGCAAGTTGCGAGTCACCCGACGGCAATTTCCCGCCCACGACCCGCGGTTTTATCGGTTTCCAGTTCGAAGCGGACGTTATGATTGGCCAGGGTGCCGATGACAGCCAACCTCAAGGCATCGTGGGTCCCATTCATTATGGTTATGCCGATGTCGAAGTCAGCAGTGGTGGCATTAACAGCTACACCGCGACCATCCACAACATGTGGTTTGAGTCCACCCCGGAAACTCCGATCACCATCCCGACCGGCGAGCCGGAGCCGGAGCAGCCCGCACCGCTTGCCGTCCCGGTCGGCGGTGCAGTGCCGCTGGGACTGCTGCTGTTCGCCGCCGGCGCCATGGCGTTGCGTCGCCGGAGTCGCGCCGGCGCCTGATCGCGAACCAGGATCATGAACCTTGCCCGACGGGCCCTGCTGGTCGGGCTTGAAAGCTTTGATTGGACCTTTCTGCGCCCGCTGCTCGACAGCGGGCGTTTGCCGTCTCTGGCCGGGTTATTGGCCCGTGGCGTGCACGGCCCTCTTCGGACCTTGCAACCTCAATTCGAACCCCTGTTGTGGACTTCGATCGCGAGCGGGCGGCGCGCCAATGCACATCGCGTGCTCGGCAGTCGTGAGCATGCCGATGGCAACGACTTGCTGCCGCTTTCCGCACTGACTCGCCGCAGCCACTGCCTGTGGCATCACCTGACCGGTCATGCAGCCAACAGTTTAGTGGTCAACTGGCCGGTGACTTATCCGGCCGAGCCGCTGCGTGGGGAGATGGTCAGTGACCTCTTCTTTCGTTTGGCCGGCACGCCCGATGGCCTGGAGCCGGTGCCCGAAAGTGCCGTCAGTCCGGCTGCCCTGGCTGCCGACATCGCCGATCTGCGCCTGTCCCCGGCCCGCCTGAAGCGCGAGGAGCTGGAGTTTTTCGCCGAAGATCTCGTCAATGATGACCCCATGCTGCCCCAACTGGCGGTCTGCCTGGCCGAGCAAATCTCGGTCCATGCCGTGGCCATGGAATTGCTGGAGCGGGAAAACTGGCGACTGGGCATGCTTCGCTACGATTTCTTCGCGGCGCTGGGTCCACGCTTCATGGCTTGCCACCCACCGCAACTGGGCTGGGTGCCCGATGACGTCTTCGCACGCTATCGCAACACCATGACCCATGCCGCGACCTACCTGGATCACCAGCTTGGGCACCTGCTCAATCATCTGGACGAAGACGATTTTGTCATGTTGGTCTCCGAGCGGGGGCTGCTCAGCGATCAACAGCGACCGAACCGCGCCGATGTTGCCGGGCGTCAGCACGGCGCACCCTGGTACCGGGAACACGGCGTTTTCATCATGGCCGGCCCGGGGATCGAGCCCGGAGGGCAGGTTCAGGGCGCCGGTCTGCTCGATGTGGCGCCTACCGTGATGCATGCGCTGGGCCTGGATCTGCCGCAGGGCCTGGAGGGGCGGGTGCTGCTTGAGGCATTCACTGAGCCCGAACCGCCCAGCCTGGCAGCCATGCCCGCGCAAGATCTGGAACGCTGCGGGGGACATCGTCCAAATCGGCAGTTGAGCCAGACCGAACAGGAATTGCTGAGCGCACGCTGGACTGAAACCGGCATTGATCCGCATCGCGGTGACCAGCCTGTCGATCCAGGCCGTATCGACCAATCCATCCAGTTCAACCTGGCCGCAGTGCATATCGATGCTGGTCGCCCCGAAAAGGCCTTGCCGATTCTGGAAAGCCTGCATCGGCACCGGCCCGAGGATGACCGCATCATGATTCATCTGTCACGCTGCCTGCAGGCCTGTGGCGACCTGGACCGGGCGCGCGAACTGCTTGAGCGAGTCGTGGCGCACACCGACATCCGTCCCCACGAATTGATGGAGCTGGCCCGGTTGCACCTGGCCGTGGGCGAGGTCGACCAGGCCCTGGCCAGCCTGTTTCGCGCCGAGCAATCCGAGGGGGACCGTCCCGGGGTGCATTGCCGCATCGGCCAGGTCTACTTGCAGATGGAACGATTCAGCGAGGCCGAGCGTGCCTTCACCAAGGCGCTGGAACGCGGTCCGGACCATGCCGAATCCCACCTGGGCATGGCGCGCACCCGGTTGGGTCAGGGGCAGGTGCAAGGAGCGATTGATTGCGCGCTCAAGGCCGTCGAACTCAACCGTGCCCTGGTTCAGGCCCATTACTGGCTCGGGGTCGCCTTGAGCGAGGCGGACATGCCGGAAGAGGCGGTCACGGCCTTCGAAACCGTGCTGTCCGCACGTCCCACAGACACCGACACCCTCAAGCAATTGATTCAAGTGCTTGAGGGATTGGGTCAGGATGATCGGGCGTCGGGCTATAAGGCCCGATTGCGCAAGATCGAGACCGCTGATCACATGGCCCGTTCGGCCCGCGAGATTCTGAAGCGATAGTGACCCGCCTGAGCATCGGATTACCGGTCTACAACGGCGAGCGCTACCTGGCCAAGGCCATTGGTTCGCTCCAGGACCAGACCTTCCGGGATTTCGAGTTGATCATCTCCGACAACGCCTCGACTGATCGCACGGCTGAAATCTGCCGGGTCTTTGCCAACAGCGACCCACGCATCCGCTACCGGCGCAACGAGTCCAACCTGGGCGCGGCGCAAAACTACAACCAGACCCTGGAGATGGCCAACGGCGAATACTTCAAGTGGGCGGCCCACGACGATCTTTGCCACCCACGCTTTCTGGCTGAATGCGTGGCCGTACTCGATGCCGAATCCGACACCGTGCTGGTCCACAGCAAAAGTTGCGGTATCGACGAGCATGGCACCATCATTGGCCAGTACGCTCAGGAACGCCCCTTCGATCAAGACCGGCCCTCGCAACGCTTTGCCGAGTCCATTCTCAGACCGCATGTGTGTATCGCGGTCTTTGGTCTCATGCGCCGCGAAATCCTGTTACAGACCATCCGCCACGGCGACTGGGTCGGGGCCGATCGCAACCTGCTGGCCGAACTGGCCTTGCATGGGCGCATCCGGTTGATACCCGAAGTGCTGTTCAAGCGTCGCGCCCATGAAGAGTCGTCCATCCACCGCTTCGAGGACGAACACCAACGCCTGTCCTGGTTCAACCCGCAACACCGCGGCAAGCTGAGCTTCCCCACCTGGCGCCGCCTGGCCGAATACCGCGCTGCCATACACCGAGTGCCATTGCCGCTCAGCGAACGCCTGGCCTGCTATCGCCAACTCACCCGCTGGCTGCTCGGCCACCACCACACCGGCCCCCGCAACGCCCGCCTGCTGGCCAGCGAACTGTTCCGCCCGCGCCGCGCATAACTCCATTCACATTCGGCCTCGACATCCGTAGGTCGGGGCTACGTCCCCGACGGACGATATCGATTTCGCTTCCACTGGTCCGTCGGCCACGTAGGGCCGACCTACAAAATCGTCGTAGTAAGACACCCGTCAATTGCGATGAAATCCCGCACGGTCTAGGTTACAGATAATGCGGTTCGGGCAAGGGCACGATGAATCGTCCGCCGCCATCGGTCCATGACTTCTGTTGCCTTGCAATCTCCTCGGCCCAGTTCCACGGCAACAATAGAATCCGATCCGGACGATCCTGTTCAACGCGCTGTGGTGAAACCACTTCCAGGTCCGTGCCCGGTATGAACCGACCTTGCTTGTGCGGGTTGGCATCGGCCACCCAGGCCAGGGGGGTTGAATCCAGGCCGGCCCAGTTGAGCAGCATGGCGCCCTTGGCCGCGGCCCCGTAGGCGGCCAGTTGCTGCCCGCGTTTTTTCTCGTCTTCAAGAAATTCAATCAGCTCCTGACGAAGCCCATCCAGTGAATCGGCCAGGGTTTTCCAGGCCACGGTATGAAAAAGGCCTTCCCGATGTTCACGCTCGATCAGCGCTTCGGTGGGCTCATCCATGCCGGCCTCATGGCGGGCCCGAATGCGTAACGAGCCGCCATGCACCCGCAGTGGTTGGATCGCCTCGATCGCCAGCCCGGCGCGCTTGAACAATTCACACAGTGAGTTGGCGGTGAAGTAACTGTGATGTTCATGATAGATCGTATCGAAGGCGCGCCCGACCAGCAGCGACCGGCCCCAGGCGACTTCCATGACCACCAGCCCACCGGGCTTGAGCAGGGTACGCACCCCTTCCAGAAAATTCACCGGATCGGGCACATGGGCCAGCACATTATTGGCGACGACCACATCGGCCTGCCGGCC
Organism: Gammaproteobacteria bacterium; assembly: GCA_003561495.1. Lineage (GTDB taxonomy): Bacteria > Pseudomonadota > Gammaproteobacteria > Xanthomonadales > Wenzhouxiangellaceae > Wenzhouxiangella. The sequence continues at coordinate 4,054 of PWWM01000243.1, read as the reverse complement.
TGACTCGGCCAGTTCTTCGCCCAGCGACCGATCGAAAAACCGCTCGAGCGTTTCGATACCGGCCTCTCTCGCCGCATTCGCCGGCCCGCCGGCCGGATCAATCCCCAGCACCCCAATGCCGTGCTTGCGAACATGCTGTAAAAGATACCCATCATTGCTGGCCAGTTCCACGACCAGGCTGTCAGCGGACAGGGGTTGACGCTTGATGATGTCTTCGACCAGCTCGCCGGCGTGCCGGACCAGGTCGGCCGTCACCGAGGAAAAGTAGGGGAAACCCCTACCGAAAAGAATCTCCGGATCGGGTACTTCCAGCAACTGGAGCAGATGACACGGCCGGCACAGGGCCAGCCTCAACGGGTAGCAGGCCGCATTGCGGGCTTCATCGACACTGGCAACCAGGCCGTCGGCCAGCGGTTGCTCGCCCAGGTCTAGGACCAATTCGAGGTCTTCGGAGCCACACACCCGACAATGCGACAGTGTCTCAAGGCCTGACATTGCGCAATTCCCGATCAATTTCACCGCGTTCCATTCGCTCACGCAGATGCGCCACCCGGGCCAGGTCCGCACCCTCGAACTGCTCCGGGGTCAACGGGCGTTGGACAAACAATTCGGACAGCTCGTCAACCACGTCCTCGGGCTGGGCCGAAGGTCGCCAATCGTCGAGCAAGTTCGCCAGTTTGGTGCAATCGACCCGGTAGGAGCGCTGGTCGCTGTCGGCCATGCCCTCGACCTGCAGGCGCGCTTTCGGCATGGCCGTGGCCAGGCGTTCGGCCAGGTCAATGACGCGCAAATTCAGGGTGTTGAAGCCGATATTGAAGACTTGTCCGGACACCTGATCCGATGGCGCTTCAAGCAGGCCGGAAATGGCGCGCGCCAGATCTCTGACATGCAGCAACGGCCGCCAGGCCTGGCCATCGCTTTTCAGGCGTATGCAGCCGGTGCTCAGTGCCCAGGCCACCAGGTTATTGGTGACCAGGTCAAAGCGCAGCCGGGGAGAGGCGCCGAAAACGGTCCCGGGGCGCATGATCACAACCTCGAAATCACATTCACAAAGGGTGAAAAGTGATTGTTCCATATCAAGCTTGGCCTGGGCGTAGGGTGTCAGCGGGTTTGTCGCAGAAGATTCGTCCAGCCACTGCTCACCACCGCCGCCATAGACCGAGCAGCTCGAGGCGACCACAAAACGTCGCACGCCCCCCTCGCGGGCGCGCCGGGCCAGTTCAACTGCGGCCTGGTGATTGATGGCATGTGTCAGACCCGGATCCAGGGAGCCCAGTGGATCATTGGATAGCCCGGCCAGGTGAACAATGGCATCGAACTGGCCCAGCGCCTCGACCGGCCAGTCGCGGAAATCGGCGATCGGGCAGGGCGGGCGATTCGGAAGCATGGCCACCGAGCAGTCCGAGTACAAGTCGATATCGGCGCCGGTGACCTGCCAGCCCGATTGTTCCAGCACCGGGGTCAGGACGGTGCCGACATACCCAAGGTGGCCGGTGACCAGGACCTTGCCATTCACGACGCCAACCATGGACAACGCCCCTGTTGAAGCTCCAACTCGAGTCGGTCGCGGTCAGCCAGGCTGTCCACCGCTTGCCAATTGCCTTCATGGCAAAAGGCGCGGACCTGGTCATCGGCAATCAGGCCGGGCAGGGTCTGACGTTCCCAGGACTCGGATGAATCCTGGATTCGATCGAGTACTGTCGATTCCAGCATCGCATACCCGGCATTGATCCAGCGCTGATCGCTTGAATCCTTTTCACAAAAATCCTGGATACGATCCCCTTCGAGTTGCAGGTAGCCAAAGCGTGCCGGTTCGGGCACGGCGGCCAGGGTCGCCAGGCGCCCGTGTTCGCGGTGTGCCTCCACCATGGCGCCCAGGTCCAGATCGCTGACGACATCGCACCAGCACATCAGAAAACGAGGTTCAGTCAAGGTTTTGCGCAGGTGCAGCAGCCGCCCGGCATTGCCGGTGTCCTTGCCGGTATCCACACACTCAAGCTCCAGTCCCCGGTCCTGCGCGTTGATCAGCTCCACCCCACGCATGACCGTCGCCGCCCGCTCACCGACCGCCACCACGATTCGCGAAAAGTCATGTCGCTGAAGGTGGGCGGCGATATGGGCAATCAACGGCTGGCCGGCCAGCGCAACCAGCGGCTTGGGCACCGATGCGCCGGACTCGCGCATGCGCCGGCCCCGGCCGCCGGCCACGATCACGGCCTGCATGATCGAACTCGACAATTCATTCGCTTCATCTCATATGGCATCGCGCGGCTACTGTACCCCAATCCCGCCACGCGAATGCGCTCAAACGCAGGCGATGTCCGGACTCAGACCCAGATCATCGAGCATGGCCGAGATTTCTGCCCGGTAGATCGGGTTCATGATGATGACCAGGGCCGGTTGCAGGGACTTGAGGTTTTCAGGGGCAATGATCGGTTGACCGGTACCCGGCATGAAACGTCCCTGGCGATAGGGGTTGATATCGACAGCGGCGGCGACCTTGCCATCGGGATCGACGGCATGCAGAAACGCCACGCCCTTGGAGCCGGAACCCCAGATGACGACCTGGCCATGAGCCTGCCTGATGCGCTCGTACCAGTACCGACAAGTTTCCTCCAGGAGTTGCCCGGAAAAGATCCGGGGTGGCGCCGTGGAGTCGGGCGGGTTCGTTACTGCCCTGGCGTAAATGCCCAGGTATTGATCATCGAACAGCCATTCAATGCCGGTGGTCTCGAATCCGGCTCGGGCAAAGGCCTGTTCCAGCGCGGTCGCATCGAAATAGTTGGTGTGTTCGTAGTAGATGTCCCAGAACGCGCCTTCTTCAAATATCCGCGCCGCTTCCGGGACCTCGAAAAAGACCTCGCCGATGCCGCCGGCACGGCAGACCTCGTAAACCGTGGCCAGAAATTCGCCAACCGGGCCGATATGTTCCAGGGTGTGCCGGCAGACCAGGTAGTCGGCCTTGAGCCCGATGTCGGTGCGGTCAAAATAGCGCTGCTCGTAAACCACCCGATCGGGTGCCGATTCCGGTCGTCGCTCGGGATCATGGGCCGGATCGATACCGAGACCGTGACACTGGCCTTGTTCACACATCAGGGCGAGAAACTCTCCCTTGCCACAACCGACTTCCACGACGCTCTTGCCATTCAGAGTCCAACGTTGGTTCAGCTGCGCGGCAAGATCGCGGGCGAAACGGCGAAAGGTTGGCGAAAAACCCTGGGTTTCCTCATAGCCCGGGCTGAACACCTGGGTGGATGGGTCGAAGTGCCGGTTGAACACCAGTCCGCATTCCAAACATTGCAACAATTCCAGGTCGCGGCGTGCAATCGCCCCGGCGTCTCCGGCACTGGCCGGCATCAGGCAGGACTGCACGGGCAAGCCTCGCTGTCGGTACAGTGGTCTGTGCGACACGCCGGTGCCGCAGGCAGGGCAGGGGGTTGTGGCGGGTGGCTGGTCCGGGCTCATGGCTCCACGGATTCTGCCACAACCCGATCACGTCCTGCTTTCTTGGCGCGATAAAGTGCCTGATCGGCCCTGGCCAGGGTATTGCGCAGGGGTTCAGGTGGCCGGTAGCGGGCCAGACCGATCGATACCGTGCAACTGACCGGACCGGCGTGTGTTTCAAATGGCTGCGAACGGATGGCCTCGCGCAGACGTTCGGCGGCCTGGTAGGCGCCATCCAGGTCGGTGTCCTGAAGTATGGCCAGAAACTCCTCGCCTCCGAAACGTCCCATGTCATCCATGGTTGGATCAACCCGGGAAACGGTATCCTCTCCGCGCAGTACCCGGTTGGTGCGGCGGGCGAATTCCACCAGCACTTCATCACCGGCGGCATGACCCAGGGTGTCATTGACCTGCTTGAAACGATCCAGATCCAGCATGGCCAGACAGAATGCCTGCTTCGAGTCTCTGGCTCGGCGTCCGGCCTGTTCTACCGAGTCCAGGATGCGCCGGCGATTGGGCAAGCCGGTCAGATGGTCATGTCCAGCCAGGAACGTCAAGCGCTCGTTCAATGCCAGGAGATCCGCATTGCGCTCATTGAGCTTACGGCGCA
>PWWM01000103.1 GCA_003561495.1 Gammaproteobacteria bacterium | reverse complement strand
TCCGACGGATGTGGTCTACAACACGTTCTCCCGAGCGTTCTTCCAGGGGATGGTGAAACTCTTCCAGCAAGACAACGAAATGCGCAATATCGTGATGACAGACAGCGATGCACGCGAGCAGGCCACGAAGCACTTCTTCAGACGGGCCCAGCGGCAGGCAGCAGAAAACCGACCCTCTGAATAGCGAAGCGCTCTTCGCCCCTGGAAACCGGCTTTTAAGCCCCGTTTTTGGTCATTGAGGACTGTGGTCAAACGGTCGATTTTTGACCACCGGTGACGTCACTGAAACGTCAACATTTCGTCATCGGGCAAAATTTGGCCTTTTATCCACTGGCAAGATCGCTGGGTGAAAGGCTCGCGAAAAATGACCACTTATTTTTCGTTGACAGCAAAAACGTCAACAAGATATTTGGGGGGCGACTGATATAAACACTTGAAAAATTGAGGAAATTGGCGCGCCCGACAGGATTCGAACCTGTGACCCCCGCCTTCGGAGGGCGGTACTCTATCCAGCTGAGCTACGGGCGCACTGGGGAAACTGATTGTATTTTACTCGGCCCCTGACCTCAGTCTTCGGAGGGCAGTACTCTATCCAGCTGAGCTACGGGCGCGTCGTGGGCCAGTATTTTACCCCATCAGGGCTGTTCGAAGCGATCCTGGAAGACACCGACCTGGAATTCGTAGGCGCCGATGTCCAGGCCGTTGCCCGAGATGCGTTCAAAGCCCGGGCCGCGCTGGTCGTATTCGGGGGCATCGCCGAAGTCGTGGCCGGCGTCGATGGCCGGGCTGGTTGACGCTATACGATGGGTTTGGGTCGGGCCACCGTGATTGTCGAAGTCTTGCAGTTGTGGGTCCACGTCAAGCAGGTTGCCGCCGTCATTGGAAAAGGTCGATCCGGTGATGTCATTGATCAGCGAGTGACGGACACTGCAGTTGCTGGAACCGGACAGCTCGCTACTGTCCGCGGAAACCAGGTTTGCAAATAGCGAATTGCGGATGGAACATGGGACTGAGGAGGAAACACCGTCGCCTCCGGACGCGGCATTGTTGAACGACAGGGTGGAGTAAGCCACCCTTAGCACGCCACTGCCGGCTGCGCGAATGGCGCCGAAGTCCGATCCGGAATTGGCGGCTAGTGTGCTGTTGCTGACCAGAAGATCGGTGTCATCACCCAGGTACGCGGCGATTCCGCCGCCACCTCCTGCGTAGTAAAGCTCACTGGACCGGATGGCAAACTCACCCGTGATTTCACTGGTTTCGGTACCCAAAAGGATATGACCGCCCGTATCTGCCTGGTTGAGCGACATGATTGATGCGTACATTTCGAAATGCTCGAGGCCTCCGGTCAATGTCAGCCCACCTCCCGTGTTGGCAGAATTTCCGACGATTCTCGAATGGTTGATCACCAGCTCGGCGCCGTCGCCGTCAATCCGGGCGCCGCCGCCGGACAAGAAGCTTTCGTTGAACAGTGCGTATGCCTGATCAATGTACAGGTAGCTGTCATGATCAAGTTCGGCAAACAGCGCGCCACCGGAAATGTAAGCCTCGTTGTACCCATAGACTCCGTCACGGGTGCTGACGCTCTGATTTTCAGCGATCAAGCCAAGTGCTCCACCATTACCCGCCAGGGTTTCGTTGAAGCCGAACTGGTTGTACTTGAAGCCAGCCTGTCCGTCATTCATGTAAGCAGCCATGCCGCCACCGATACCCAGGTAAGCCTGATTGTCCGTGAAGTTGTTGTACTTGATGATCAAGTCATCAGCCTGATCAGCCCTCACCAGAACGGCTCCGCCGCTGTAGAAGCTTGAATTGTCGGCAAAATCATTGTCACGAACAGTCACCGAGCCCTCACCGGTCTTGTCCAGAGACAGTCCACCACCTTCGATCGCATCGTTCTGCGAAAACTCGCTGTCGCGAATCTCGACCTCTCCTTCAGGAACCGAAACATGATGGATGCCGCCACCACTTCCCGTGACCGTGTTGCCGCTGATTTCCGAATCGCGCACGGTCAGATGAGTCGCCTGGCTGTTGATGCCGCCTCCGGATCCGGCGTTACCGCCGGAAATGGTCAGCCCGTCAATGGTCAGCTGCTCGACACTGTCCTCGGCGATCAGTACCGAGCCGCTGGCCGTGGCTGACAGCTCCACGCCGATGCGTTCATCGCCATCAATTCGCAGCGAGGCCGAGATCACCAGCGACGCGGACTCGGTGATGGTCCCGGAAAGCCCGCCGGCGAACACGATGGTCGGATAGTCACCCGTCGGTGCCGAACAGGTTCCATAGGCGGCCTGGGTGTTGGCAGCCGCAACCGCATCGTGCAGGGTGCATTCACCGGGGGTGCCGGCACTGGCCAGCGTGGTGACTTCAATGGTATTGGTGCCGGCGTGGGCGAGAGAGCCGCCCACGGCCATCGTTAGCGGAGCCAGCCGCAAGGCTTGACGGTTGAGAACGGAATATTTGAAGGATTCAGATTTGCTGGTGTGAGACATGAGTCAGACGAGATTCAACCTTTGGAGACCATAGCAAAGGTGACAGTTTCCGTTGGAAAATCGGGTCAAATTTCCGAAAAGGGCTAACGGTCTGGAGCGCCTTGTCGACTTGATGGCGGGCCTGAGTATCGGTTTGCAATTTTGCAAAATCAGTGTTTAACTTGCATTATTGGCAGGGTTGATCGGGACATGCAACCGGTCAGGAGGCGGTGATTGTTGGCATTGATCAATGAATTGAAGAGCCAGTCGACAGGGTGTGGCCGGTGGTCCGGATTCACGGCCGCGGTCATCGTGCTGCTGTGTCCGATGTTGTGGGCAGCGGAGTCTGACACTGTCAGGATTGCCGGTTCAGCCTGGGTCGGGGATGCACCCACCCGGTTGGCTGATCAGCTCGGTCTGTTCAATGTCGATCGGTCATTCAATGAACCCGACATTGAGGTGGTCAATCATGATTCCGGCCTGGAAGCCGTTCGAAGCCTGGTCAGCGGGCACTCGCAGTTCGCACTGGGCGCGACCACTCCAGTGGCCGCGCAATTGCTGGATCAGGTCGGTGATGAACATGAAGAATGGCCCGGCTTCGTGGTTCTGGCCAGCGTGGCCCTTTCCAATCGATCGCACAGACTGATCCTCAGAAATCGGAAAAACATTCGCGTGCCGCAGGACTGGGATGCGGTTCGCATTGGAATCATGTTCGGTACGTCCAGCCATTTCGGCTGGTCTCACTTTGCTACCTTTCATGGCTTGAACGAAGACAACTACACGCTGGTCGACATCCCGATCAATCACATGGCCGAAGCGCTGATTGCCGGGGACGTCGATGGCGTCGTGGTCTGGAGTCCGTGGGAAAGAGAACTCAGGGAAAAGATTGGTACGGAGCTTCTCGAATTTCCCTTGCGCATGCTCTACACCGTCAACTGGCTATTGCTGGCCGATCGCCAGTTCGCCTATGAACACCCCGATGTGGTGAAACGGGTGCTGCGAGGCTATCTTGCGGTCATGCAGATCATTGATGCCGAACCGCAACGCGCGCGACAGGTTCATGCTGATTTTTCGGGAGTTCCGCTTGAAGAGTTCATCGAAATCTCGGAAGGCATGATCTGGCGTTTGACGTTGAACTGGTCCGCTCTGGTCAATCTGGGGACGCAAATGGAATGGCTGGCCCGCATGCCGGAGTTTCAAGGCCGAGTACCCAGTCCATCCGAATACCTTTACGGTCAACCCCTGCGATCCCTGGCGCCGGAAATGGTCAATCTTCCGGATTACATGATGCTTGAAGCGCTGGTCGACCGGGAACGTCGATGAGGATTCGGTCCGTCATGTTGGCCGCGTTGACCGTGGTCATTATCGGGTTGCTGGTCCTGTCCGTCTACGGCATCGTCACCTGGCGCTCCATCGAACAACACATCGCTTTCGATGACCGGCTGCAGTCCCATTACGAACGGATCCAGGAAATGACATCGGTCATCGACTACCTGACCCTGGTCCATGGTGATCTGGAAATCATGGAGGCACTGGCCGCCGATGCTCTTGGCCTGGCCCGAGAGCTGGAGGCATACGATCATGCCCTGAGCAGACTGGCGGCGATGCATCTGTTCGAAATCGGTTTGATGAGTGATGACCTGATCGAGAACATTCCACTTCTGGGCCAGGCGTCAGGCCATCTGGAGAATCATCAAGCCATCCAGCTACTGTCCCGCCAGGTCAGAATCCATCATGCCGGCGCACGCGAAGCTATGGCGGCATTGCACAACATCCATGGGCGTGAGCTGCGAAGACAGTTGAATGCAAGTATCGCCACGCTGACTTTGGTTGCGCTGATCTTTGCCTTCCTGATTGTCGTGACCTCACTATTCGTTCAGCGCCGTCTGAGTGGCCCGATCTGGCAGATTGACCAAGGCATGCGCCGGTTCCAACAGGGCGATCTGGATGCTCGCATCGACCTTGACAGCAATGATGAGCTCGGCCGGCTCGCCAAGTCTTTCAATGCCATGGCGACAACCCGACAGAAATATCTGCGTGAATTATCCGAACGCATCAAGGAAATCAACTGTTTGTATCGGGTGCTAGAGCTGACCTCGGATACCGAACTCGATGACGATGAAATCGGCAAGGAGATTGCACAACTGATTCCCATCAGTCTGATGGAGCCCGACCTGGCGGTGGCCCGGGTCGTGCTTGGAACCGGCCAGGAACATCGCAGCCAGAACTGGTCCGAACCGTTGGTTTCGATCAGTCAGGAGGTCATGGTCGATGACCAGGTGGTTGGCCTGGTGGAGTTCGGGTATCGCGAGCTGCCTGACTGGGCCGATTCCGAAGAGAACGCATTTCTGGTTGAGAAGCGCGATCTGATCATCGGCATCGCCCTACATCTTGGCCGGATGATCAAGCATCGTCGCCTGGCCGAGTCCCTGGCCCGTTCTGAGCGCCTCAAGGCCATCGGCGAGCTGACCGGCGGCATCTCGCACGATTTCAACAATCTGCTGACCGTCATCCTCGGCAATGCCGAACTGCTTGAAGAACAGCTGGACGGACAGGAAGGCGCGCGATTGGCCCGGATGATCACCACCGCCGCCCAGCGAGGTAGTGAACTGACTCAGCGCCTGCTGGCCTTTGCCCGGCGCCAGGCGCTCGATCCACGCAGCATCAACCTCAACCGAATGCTGACCGACATGCGCGACATGCTGGTGCGAGCCCTTGGCGAGAGTATCGAGATCAAGCTCAAACAGAGCGAAGATCTGTGGCCGGCCATGGTCGACCCTTCGCAGCTTGAAAGTGCGCTGCTCAACCTGTGTCTGAATGCGCGCGACGCCATGCCTGAAGGCGGGCAGTTGCTCCTGGAGACCGAAAACATCCTTCTTGATGCCGATTATGCAGCCGAGTACGAAGAGGTCCAGCCAGGTGCCTATGTCAGGTTGGCGGTTTCCGACAATGGCACCGGCATTGAGCCTGAAGTTCTGGCACGTGTGTTCGAACCGTTCTTCACCACCAAGACCGAGGGAACCGGGCTGGGCCTGAGCATGGTTTTCGGCCTGGTCAAGCAGTCCAAGGGGCATATTCGCGTCTATTCGGAGCTGGGTGAAGGAACCAGCATTCACATTTACCTGCCGCGTGCCGATAAGACCGATCAGCCGGAAGTCATCGAAAGTGATCCGGTCGCGCAGGACACGGGCCGCGAATCCATTCTGGTTGTCGAGGACAATGACCAGGTGCGAGAGTATGCTGCAGGACGGATCAGGCGATGGGGCTATGAGGTGCTCGAGGCCGCCTCGGGTGGCGAAGCGCTGGACATCATCAGGCGAGTTGGCAAGATCGACCTGCTTTTTACCGATGTCGTCATGCCCGGCATCAGTGGGCGTCAACTGGCTGAAAAGGCAACAGCCATGATTCCTGGTTTGAAGGTGCTCTATACCTCGGGTTTTACCGAGGATGCCATTGTCATGCATGGTCGACTTGAACCGGGTGTAAGCCTGTTGACCAAGCCCTATCGGGCCAGTGAACTCAAACACAGACTGCGCAAAGTGCTTGACGATTCGTTAGGATGAAAGTCATTGGCGCTGGTAATCAAATCATGATGACCGCTATTTCTGGCGTGATGGGGGTCATCATCGGGGCGCGCGGAACCAAAGGAGCAAAACCAATTGAGTGATAGGGTCGATATCATGACCAAGGGAGCCGGGCGCGGCTCGAATCTTGTTGGCCAGATGCTGGCTTTTGCCGCCAGCCAGGGATCTCAAACTCGGCCCGTTGACTTCCATCGCCGACGCTTCGGTCTGGCACGATGCCTGCGAAACATACTGGACAACGTTAGTCATTATCACCAACACGGGACCGACAAGTCATGACCCAGCAACGCCTGCTCATTCTTGATGATGACGACATGATTGGCCAGACCATGGCCTATATTGCTCGCTCGATCGACGTCGAGGCCCATACGACCACTAGCCCGGAGGAGTTTTTCGAACGCGTCGAGAATTGGCAACCAACGCATATCGCACTGGACCTGATCATGCCGGAGATGGATGGGGTGGAGGTGCTGGTCGAACTGGCCAATCGAAAATGTTCAGCCCAGATCATCATCACCAGTGGTGTGGGCCAAAGGGTGCTTGATGCGGCTCGAAGGTCGGCATCTGAACACGGCTTGAATCTGCTCGGCGTTTTGTCCAAGCCGTTTTCACCGGCCTTGCTCAGACATTTGCTGACCAGAGAAACGCGTGATGCTGACTCACAGACTCGGCAACGGCCGCCGGGTCACGACGAGGTCATTACAGCCGATGAACTCGAACAGGCCATTGAAAACAAGGAGATCGAGCTGGTTTACCAGCCCAAGGTCTGGTGCACCAGCGGATTGCTGGCCGGCTTCGAGGCACTGGCCCGTTGGCGCAGTCCGGTGCGCGGAATGGTCATGCCCGGTCAGTTCATCCCGGTGGCCGAATCCGAAGGCCTGATCAATCGCTTGACCCGAACAGTACTGGATCTGGCCATGGAGTGGATGGCCGAGGGCTGCGTCAGGCCGAATGGTGACGAGGATGAGGCACTGACCATGTCAATCAATATGTCGGCCCTGACGCTGGACGAGTCACAGTTCATTGACCATGTCGAGAAACAGTGTCAGCACTACGGCATCATGCCGGGACAGCTGATTTTCGAACTGACCGAAACCAGCGCCATGCGTGATCCGGTGGCTTCGCTGGATTTGCTCACCCGCTTGCGCGTGAAGGGGTTTCAATTGTCGATCGACGACTTCGGCACCGGCTACTCATCCATGCTGCAATTGGTGCGCCTGCCATTTTCGGAAATCAAGGTGGACCGGTCCTTCGTGATGTCGGCAACCCGCTCCGGTGAATCACGAGCAGTGATTCGATCCGTGATCGAGCTGGGAAGAAGCCTGGGCCTGAAAACGACGGCGGAAGGTGTCGAGGACGCCGAAACACTGGATTTTCTGAAGGATTTGCGTTGTGACCTGGCGCAGGGGTATTTCATTGCCAAGCCTCTGGCCGGCGCTGAAGCCCGAAGTTGGGCAGAGAGCGCTGGAATCTGAGATGGGGGCGGTCAAGGTTGGCCGCGGGGGTTAATCGGACTTGCGCTGGTCACTTTCGCGACGGATGACTTTGTATTCAACCCGAAGGTTGTCATCTTCGGGCTTGTCTCGCCGACCCGCGCCCAGCCAGCGGCGAACGGCCAGGACGATGAATCCGATGACGGCCAGCCCCATGGCTATGGCCAGGATGAACAGGCCCAGCACAAAGCTCAACGCAAGCATGCCGATCCCGGCCACAACCAGGCCCAGGCGGGCCAAAGGATGGGTGGGCGGCTGGTAGAATCGTTGCCATGGATCATTCATGTGACAGTGCAGACTCCGCCGGGGCCGGCAAGTTCCTTTGCCGGGCCGATTGGCTGGTCGAGGGCCAGTTTCGTGAGCTTGAAGCCAGGTGCGGAGAACAGACGCTGTTTCTTGTTGCCACCCGTCATCAAGGCAAGGCCCGCGCCTGGTTGAATGTCTGCCCCCACCAGGGCCGCCCGCTCAACTGGGCGCCAGACCGTTTCCTGACCGATGAGCAAGGCCACCTGGTCTGCGCCGCCCACGGCGCAGTCTTCGAACCCGAATACGGCCGATGCATATCCGGTCCCTGCAAGAATGCCGAACTCCGGGCAGTCAGTCTGACAGAAATCAACGACAAAATCTTTCTGATCCCTGACCCCTGACCTCCAGCCGCTGAATTCTGCTCCCTGGAGTGCGACACGCGAACCACTCAGTGCGGGAAGTATTGACATTGTCCGTCGGGCACGTAGGCCCGACCTACGGTAGAAAGACCGTAAACCGTAAACCGTCCAGCGTAAACCGGCTTCAAAACAGCACATTGACCGCTCCCAGCACCACCACCAGGAAGATGATGCTCATCAGGCCGCCGACACGAATGAAGTCCTTGACCGTGTAACCGCCGGGTCCCATGATCAGGGCATTGACCGGATGGGTGGGCAGAATGAAAGCGTTTGAAGTCGCCAGGCCGATGATCAGCGCATAGACGGCTGGATTGGCCCCGGTTTCCAGAGCGATGTTGATCGCGATTGGAACCAGCAGCACGGTGGCGCCGACATTCGACATGATCAGGGTGAACAAGGTCGCGAGCAGGATCAGAACGATCTGGACGACCAGCTCCGGCACCTCGCCGAGCGTCTGGAGAACCTGCTGGGCCAGCCAGGGCGCCGTTCCGGTCACTTCCATGGCAAAGCCCAGAGGGATCAGGCTGGCCATCAGAAAGACCGTCTTCCAGCTGACCGATTGATAGGCCTCGTCCATGCTCAAGACTCCGGTCAGCACCATGCCGATGGCGCCGGTCAGCAAGGCGATCGAAAGCTGGAAGTCGGTGAACAGAATCAGAAACATCGACAGGCTGAAAAAGCCCAGCGCATGGACGACCTTCTGAGGCCGCTGTTCTTCCTTGGGAATGTCGGTGGCGACGATGAAGTCCTTGTCGCGGGCGACATTCGACAAATCCCGCCAGGTCGAGTGGCTGACCAGGCAGTCGCCGACCTCGAGGGCTTCCTCACGCAGGTTTTTGGTGATGATCTGGTTGCGGCGATTGATGGCCAGTACCGAAATCCCGAAACGCGACCTCAGGCGCGCCTCACCAATGGTTTTGCCGATCAGCCGGGAGCCGGGTGGAATGACCACTTCGGATATTCCGGCCCGGGTCGGGTTGAAGAGATTGCCGAAAGTGCGCAGTCGTGGCTGCAGACGCAGCTTGTTGTCCAGTGCGAATTGCCCGACCTGTTCACGCGTGCCCATGACGCCAAGCACGGTTCCCACCCAGATCATCTCATCGGCCGGAGGAGCCAGGCGCGGTTCGTCGGTGTTCTGAATGGCCAGCATCAGGGGTGCGCCTTCAAGCTTTTCGGCATCCGACATGCGCATGCCGACCAGGGGGGAATCGACGGTGACCAGCATTTCATAGACATCGCCCTCGATGCCGTATTCCTCGGCGAAGTAGTTCTTGGTACGTCCTGGCGATGCTGCCCGTTTGGTTTCTACTTTCGGCAGCAAGCGGCTGCCGATGAGAAGGAAATACAGCAGGGCTGCCGCCAGCAAGGCCAGTCCGACCGGCGTGACATCGAACAGATCGAACGGCTGCATGGCTTCGGCGCCCGGTGGCAGCGAGCGGTTGGAGGTTTCGATCAGGTCGTTGAGCAGGATCAATGGTGACGAACCGACCATGGTGATGGTCCCACCAACAATGGCGCAAAAGCCCATCGGCATGAGCAGGCGTGGCAGTGGCAGATCCAGGCGCGAGGAGATTCGGCTGACGACCGGCAGAAACAAAGCCGTGGCGCCGGTGTTCTGCATGAATCCGGAACTGACACCGACCGTGGAGGAGACCATGGACATGATGCGTGATTCCGAACGTCCACCCAACTTGACGATGAAGCCGGCCACTACATTCATGACCCCGGTGCGATCGAGGCCGGCGCCGATGATCATCACCGCGATGATGGAGATGACCGCATTGGAGGCAAAGCCATTGAACAGTTGTTCACCCGGCACCAGGCCCAGCAGGCCGATGAGAACCAGGATGCAGACTGCGGCGATGTCGATGCGAACGAGTTCGGAAACGAACAGAAAGACCGTCATACCCAGCAACATGAGCACCAGAATCATGTCGCCGCTTAAGGTCAGGCCGCCGTCCATGTCAGATGAGCTCTTTGGCGAGGTGCTTGTTGAAGGTCAGGTATACCTTAACTGATCAAGCAGGGAATGGGGAGCGGGAGACGCTACCGTCTCACCAGAATATCCACGATCTCATGCCCGCGTTTGAGGCCGCGGCGTTCGAAATGGGTTTGCGGTCGCCACGGGGGACGTTCGACATGAGGTTGGCCGAGGTTGCGCAGTTCAGGGACTTCGTCGATGGCCTCGAGCATCCATTCGGCATAAGGCATCCAGTCGGTTGCCAGGTGCAAAAGTCCACCGGGCTTGAGGCGTTCGGCGACCAGGCGCAGGAAGTCGGGTTGAATGAGGCGACGCTTGTGGTGGCGCTTCTTGGGCCAGGGGTCGGGAAAGTAGATGCGGACCTGATCCAGGCTGGCCGGCGGTGTCTGTTCACGCAGGACTTCGACGGCATCACGCCTGGCAACCCGGACGTTGTCCAGGCCTTCTGCGGCCAGATCGCGTAGCAGACGACCGACGCCTGGCTCATGAACCTCGATGCCGACAAAGTTTCGTTCGGGCTCATGGGCCGCCATCCAGACCAGCGCCTGACCATTGCCGAACCCGATCTCTACGACCAGTTCGGCCGGACGATCAAAACTGTCCCGCAGGTCCCCCTCACCGACCTGGTAGCGTGGCAGCAACTCCTCCAGAGCCCGCTCCTGGGCCGGCGTCAGCCGACCGGGCCGACGCACGAAGCTTCGAACTCGGCGCAAGCCTACCCCGGCCTCTCGGCTCCCGTCTTCCGTCTCCCGTCTCCCGTCCTTCAAAAAAACATCCCATCCAGTGGCGAGGAGGCGGAAGCAAACCGTTTACGGGGAATGCGACCCGACAGGAACGCCTCGCGTCCGGCCTCAATGGCCAGTCGCATGGCCCGGGCCATGCGGACCGGATCCCGGGCCTGGGCGATGGCGGTGTTCATGAGGACACCATCGCAACCCAATTCCATGGCGATGGCGGCATCCGATGCGGTGCCGACCCCGGCATCGACCACGATGGGAACGGTGGCTTCTTCGACAATGGTCAGGATGTTCCAGCGATTCTGAATCCCCAGGCCCGAGCCAATGGGCGCGGCCAGCGGCATGACCGCCACACAGCCCATTTCGGCAAAGCGACGCGCGATGATCGGATCATCGTTGGTATAGACCATGACATCGAAACCGTCATCGATCAGGATCTCGGCCGCCTCCAGAGTGGCGGTGATGTCGGGAAAAAGGGTCTTTTCATCGCCCAGGACTTCCAGCTTGATCAGATTGTGGCCATCGAGCAACTCGCGCGCCAGGCGGCAGGTGCGTACTGCGTCGGTGGCGGTGTAGCACCCGGCGGTGTTGGGCAGAATGGTGTAACGATCGGGAGGCAGGACATCGAGCAGGTTGGGCTCGTCCGGGTCCTGACCGATGTTGGAACGCCGAATGGCCACGGTGACGATCTCGGCCCCGGCAGCCTCGGTGGCCAGGCGGGTCTGCTCCAGGTCGGCATATTTGCCGGTACCGGTCAGCAGTCGTGAACGGTAGGCCTTCCCGGCAACGATCAATGGCTTGTCTTCAGGTATCGCGCTCATGGTCACCCGCCGCCAATGGCTTGAACGATCTCGATTCGATCACCGTCCCGGATCGGCTGTTCGGTGTGGCGACTTCTGGGCACCAGTACACCGTTTCGCTCCACGGCAACACGTTTTTCGGCCAGGCCGAGTTCGATCAGTAATTCGGCCACAGACCCGGCCTGTTCGATGGTACGGCTTTCGCCGTTGATATGGATATTCATGGTATTCATTCTAATTCAGCATCCACTCGAAAATGGCCATGCGGGTGAATACGCCCATGCGAACCTGGTCGAGAATCAACGAATGGGGACCATCGGCCACGGCAGCGTTGATTTCCATGCCCCGATTGATCGGGCCGGGGTGCATGACCAGGCAGTCCGGTCTGGCCAGTTCGAGGTGTGTTTCGTTCAAGCCCCAGCGACGATGATACTGCTCGGGTTCGGGCCAGCCGGCCCTGTCCATTCTTTCGCGCTGGACCCGGAGCATCATGATGACGTCAGCATTGTGGACCGCCTCTTCCAGGGAGGTGCAGGTGGCCATGCCGTCGAAACTGAAATCGCGTGGCAGCATCTCGTCCGGGCCGGCAATGCGCAGGTCAGCGACGCCGAGCCGGTGAAACAGTTTCAGGCCCGAACGGGCGACGCGGGAGTGGCGGATATCCCCAATGATGGCGACGGCGAGACTGGACCAATCGAGACCTCGGGCGGCCAGGGTGGCCGCATCCAGGAGCGCCTGGCTGGGATGTTCTCCCTGGCCGTCTCCGGCATTGAGCAGGCGAACCGGTGAGTGCAATTCGCTCGCCAGCCGATGCAGGCGGCCGGTCTCGGGATGACGCAGGACCAGGCAATCGATTCCCATGGCCCCCAGGGTGGCCACGGTGTCTTCCAGGCCTTCCCCCTTGGTTGCCGAGGAACGCTCCAGTTCGATATTGATGACGCGCATACCCAGTTGCGATGCGGCCAGCTCGAAAGAGACCCGGGTTCGGGTGCTGGGCTCGAAAAACAGGTTGGCCATGGTGCAATGGATGGTTCGGGGTGTCGCGCCGTTGGCCAGTTCCACCGCGCGTTCAAGCAGGGCATGAATGTCCGCGGAAGACAGGGACTCTATGTCCAGAAGGTGCCGGCCAAGCGGGTCAGGCGTTGTCATGTTCTCGAATCCAGGAATCCAGGATCTGGGCGGCGGCCAGGCTGTCGAGTCGGGCCGCATCCCGTCGCCGAGCCCGGCCCTGGCTGCGCCGCTGCGCGAATTCGGACGCTGCGGCCTGCGAGCTCAGGCGCTCGTCCTGCAGGCTGATCGACACCTTCGGACACTGCCGGGCCAGGCGGTCAGCGAAGGCCCGCACCTTTCGGCTCATGAGAGTATCGTTGCCCTGGCCATCCAGGGGCAGGCCAATCACGAGGCGGGTCGGCGACCACTGCCGGATCAGCTCCAACAGCGCCTTGTCGACGGTTTCTTCGCCGGTGTTGCGCAAGGGTTCCAGGGGTCGGGCCGAGCCGGTCATTGGGTGTGCGACGGCCAGGCCGATGGTGCGCTCGCCGTAGTCGATGGCCAGCCAGTTACCGCTGTCGCCGTCAGGCATGGCCGCCGGACGGCTGCAGGCTGGTCACATTGATGCCCAGTGCCGCGACGGCCTGTTCCCAGCGCTTTTCATCGGGCAGATCGAAGACGATGTCCGAGCGGGCCATGACGTTCAACCAGGCGTTTTCACGCATTTCATCCTCGAGCTGGCCGGCCGCCCAACCGGCATAGCCGAGCGCAACCAGGAATTTTTCCGGCCCGTTGCCGGCGCCGATGGCTTCGAGGATATCGCGCGATGTGGTCACGCTGATTCCTTGCCCGACCACCATGCTTGATTCCCAGCGCGGCTGTCCTGTGTGCAGCACGAAGCCGCGCTCGGGGTGGACCGGCCCCCCTTCATAGACTGGCATGGCGGCGAGGGTTTCATCCTCGCAGGCAATCCCGATCTGGCTGAGTACATCGGCCAGGGTGAAATCGGACGAAGGACGGTTGATGGTGATTCCGAGTGCGCCCTCCTCGTTGTGTTGACACAGCAAGGTCACACCGCGGAAGAAATTGGGATCTTCCATGCCCGGCATGGCAATCAGGAATTGATGTTCCAGGTAACTCACATCAATAGTCTACCAGCCGAAGGCGAGGACGGCATGAACTCAATGCAGGCCGGACCGACTGGAAAACTGCCAGGTCCGGGTAATGGTCAGGATGTCGACTTCCTCGCGAATTTCCGGGGAAAGCGGGGCAAACGGTGCTGACAGCCGCACGATTCTGACCGCCGCCTCGTCGAGGATGTCGTAGCCGGAAGAGCGCAACACGCGGATGTGATCAACGCTGCCATCGGCAAGTACATCAACACTGAGCACCAGGCTGCCGGCCAGGTTCATGCGCCGTGCCTGCTCGGGATAATTCAGGTTGCCGACTCGCTCGACCTTGGCCACCCAGGCACGCATGTAGCTGGCGTAGGTGTGCTCGCGGGTATTGGCCGAGATGAACTTGCGACGCTGACGTTCGGGAAAGTCCTGAGCGTGAGCGAATGGGTCCGGTGAGGAGCGCGCCATGGCCAGCGATTGCTGGCGCAGCTCACGGGCATCGATGCGGTCGGTCGGGGCGTCGTCGGGGTCGCTATCGACCAGCAGGTCGGCCTCCAGCGCCTGCGTGGCGATCAGCTCGGTCGGGGCCATCTCGATATCGGGTTCCTCGGCCTGAACCACCTCCGGTTCCGGTTCGACCTCGGGCAATTCCTCACCCGCCGGAATTGGCTCGGCCGGCCGAGCCAGGTCCGGGCTTTCACCGGCCCCGCGCTGGGTCACCTGGGCCAGAAAGTCGGCTTCCTCGGGCGCTTCATCGGTGGCCCAATCGACCAGGATGACGTCCAGGCTGGTCGGGACCGAATCGGGTCGATCGACGAGAACATCGAAATGCACCAGGCCGATCACACCGATATGCAGACCGATGGCCACGGCAATGGCCATGGTCAGCGTATCCCCCCCAAAGGTGAATGACAGCTTGGACTTCATGGGTCGACGGCGTCGAAAAGATCTCCTGCAATGTTGATCCCGAACTGGGCGTCCAGTTCCCGAACACAGGTCGGGCTGGTGACATTGATTTCGGTGAGTCGGTCGCCGATGACATCCAGTCCGGCCAGGTCAATGCCATTGTCCAGCAGCAGCGGGGCGACGGCCTCGGCAATGGCCCGGTCGCTGTCTGACAATGGCCGCCCCTCCCCTCGACCGCCGCGAGCCAGGTTGCCGCGGAAGTCATGTTGACCGGGAATGCGGGCCAGCAGGTAGGGCACCGGTTTGCCGTGAACCATGAGGATGCGCTTGTCGCCTTCGGTAATGGCAGGGAGATAATCCTGGGCCATGGCCAGGCGCTGACCGTTGCTGGTCAGAGTCTCGATGATGACATTCAGGTTGGGATCGCCCGGGTGGGTGAGAAAGATGCTTTTCCCACCCATTCCGTCGAGCGGTTTGAGTACGGTTCGCTCGCGCTCGGCCACGAATTCGCGCAAGCGGGCCGGGGCCGATGCGACCAGGGTGTCCGGGGTCAGCTCGGGAAAGTGAGCAATGGCCAGCTTCTCATTGAAATCGCGAAGGGCGCGCGGACGGTTGACGACACGGGCCCCGGCCCGCTCGGCCAGCTCCAGCAGGTAGGTGGCATAAAGGTAGTCATCATCAACCGGTGGATCCGAGCGCATCAGGACCAGGTCATCACCGTCAAGCGGTCGGGTCACCTCACGATCGACTTCATACCACTGATTCGGATCATCCTTGACCCGGATGGATCGCATGCGCGCAGAGACGGCGCCGTGATCCAGGAACAGGTCGGGATCATTCAGATAATGCAGCTGATAGCCACGTCGCTGTCCCTCCAGCATCAGGGCGAGGCTGGTGTCCTTCTTGACCGTGATCGCGGCAATGTCATCCATGACCACAATGAGATTTTTTCGCATGCAGGCTCCGAGGTTTCTGGACCGATGTGCAATTGGCCGACAAATCAGGCAGAATGCGACCCATAAAGTCCTTTGTCGCCATGAACTTGAGACTGTCTATTCTACTGGATTGGCAAAAACGACAAAGATCGACTAATCTAGGGGCAAAGTGACAGATCGAAACACTATCGATTCACCAGCAATTCAGACAATGAGCGAAGACAACCAGCAAGCATCCGCCAGCGGCGAGATCGAACTTCAAGGCCTGAAGGTCATGTTGATCGACGATAGCCGGACCATTCGCCGATCAGCCGAGACCATGCTCAGTCGGGAAGGTTGCGAGGTCATTACCGCCAATGACGGTTTCGAAGCATTGTCGCTGATCCACAAGCATGAGCCGGACCTGATCTTCGTCGATATCATGATGCCGAGGCTGGATGGCTACCAGACCTGCGCGATCATCAAGAATAATTCCAGATTCCAGAAAGTGCCCGTCATCATGCTGACCAGCAAGGATGGTCTGTTCGACAAGGCTCGGGGGCGAATCGTCGGTTCGGACCAGTATCTGACCAAACCATTCACCCGTGATGAGCTGCTGGCGGCTGTGCGCGACCAGATCGGTCATTCGGAAACCGCTTGAAGACAACGCTGCGCATCAAGGATTTTGAGGAGCCATGAAAGGGGACCAGACAACCGAAAACGCCGGTAAAGGTCGCGCCATGTTCGATTTGCTGGCCGGATTCGAGAAGCGCAGTCTCGGACACGATGTTGGCGAGGCCAGTCGTCAGCAGCAGATCAGCAACTGGGATGGTGTGGTGTTTCGGCTGGGCGATTACCATCTGACCTGCCGAATTGACCAGATTGAGGAAATCATCGCATTTCCACCTTATTATCCCGTACCGGGGACCAAGGACTGGTTGCTGGGGATTGCCAATGTTCGCGGCAACCTGGCCCCTGTTTCCGACCTGGGCTGGTATCTGTTTGGTACGCGCCCCCCGGT
>PWWM01000234.1 GCA_003561495.1 Gammaproteobacteria bacterium | reverse complement strand
CCTAAAAGGTGGAATCATGATCGGACTGATCCTGGGACTCCTGAACATCGTGCCCTTCCTGGGCACGCTGATCGGCCTGCTGATTGTACTGCCGTGGGCATATATGCAGCCGTTCGGAGGTATTCAGCTAGTCGGTCTCAGCCTGCTTGTATTCACTATCGTACAGCTCGTGGAGAGCTGGGTACTAACGCCAAGAATCATGGCGAATCGTTCGGGACTGCATCCTGCGCTAGTCGTGATCTCGGTGTTCTTCTGGGGTATAGCATTCGGCGGCATCACCGGTATGATTGTTGCCGTACCCCTCACTGCATTCCTTGTCGCGGTATGGATCCAGGCAAAAGACGGACTGACCCGGAGCATGACATCCGATCATGATGCCGCCCGAATTGAAACCCCGACCAGCACCGAGCAGGCAACAACGACAAGGGAATCACGGGAGCAACCCGCCAGCACGGCGAGTCAAATCATATCGACCGAGCAGATCGAATCCTGAACAACTGGGCTGATTTCGCGCCCAAGGCCAACCTGATGCTCGTTTGGTGATGCCGCGGCAAAAGGAAGTCGGGTTAATCCCCAAGCGACCGGTCTAACGATGAATAGCTTTCGAAGGATTATCGTTGATCGCAACGGGCCAGCATAGCTGAAAGGTTTAATTGCCGGCACCGGTCAATTGGGCGAGCCGGTCGATTCATGAATGACCGAGATGAATCATTCGAATTAATCTGAGGATATTTTTCATGCACATAAAGAAATGGTTTTATGCTTTCGTCGCCCTGACGCTCTCGGTGCCTGCCTGGGGTCTGGAGAGCGAGCCCTTTTCCAACGAAAGGTTCGCTGAGCTGCAAGCTGATGGTGAATTGGTGCTTATCGATATTTTTGCCCCATGGTGCCCGACTTGCGCCCGTCAGCATGAAGTTCTGAAAGCCTATCGCGCCGCGCATCCGGATGTGGACCTGCATATTCTGGGGTCTATCCGGATTTCGCAACAAACTTTTGGTCAAAACCAGGCCTGTGCGGGAAATCCAGCAATGAATCCGGCAGGCTCGTACTTTTCGACGTTCCGAGATTGCCAGGTGGAGGTTTGAGGGCTGGGTGCCGAGCGGCGTTGCCCGGGACCGGTCAACCCCACTCGTCACTTAAGGAACCTCTGAATAACTCCACACGGAGCGCGTTTTGGTCGGAGAGGCCGCATCTCCGGCAAAACCCATACGGGACGGGCCTTTGCGGGGCCTCCACCTCGTTTGGGCTCGCTCATTTGGAATGACCAAACCACGCTCGCCCAAGCCGAGCCGGAGCCTCCCGCAAAGGCCCGTCGCGCCCGTGTGGAGTTATTCAGAGGTTCCTTAACGGTTGGGAGGAGGTTGAAGGATGGGAAAGACTGTGCTTTGCCCCGACTTTCCATTTCCTCCTCACCGTCGCAGCGGGTGGTATTTGACCGATCATGACCTTGCCGGGTGACGGGACCGAGCACTGAACTCTTCCGACCCCATCACCTACTCCAGCATTCCGATCAAAGCCGCCAAAGCTTCCACCAGAGGCTATCAGATGTTACCGACCCCAACGCCCCAGTATCTGAAAGCATCACCCCAACCGACCACCCGGCAAGGCCATGAGCGGTCGGATGCCACCCGATGCATCTCCACACCATGCTTTTTGGAAGCGGCAGATGCAGTGATCCTGAAGCCTTCAACGAAAGCATCGACCAACCCGTCGACCAGAGCGCTTGACTTGTGCAGATTCCGAACCGGATCTGCACAGGGATGGACTATCCGCAAGCCTTGTACGGAGGGGCCTTTGTGGAATCAGAGTTTTGCGAGATTCGGATAGACCCATATTCTGTCGGTCGATTACGGCAAGGATCGTCAGTATGTCCGTCAGTTGCGCGCACCGCGCCAGTCGACACTGTTGCTCTACAAGGGTGAAACGCAATTCTGGTATAGCGTGGCCGAGACTCGCGAGGACGTGATTTTCGAGGCGATCAATCGAGCTGACCAGTTCGAATGAGTCTGGAGTTCTCGGCCATCCCGCTAGCCTGGGTGGCCGGGATGCTCAGCATCCTGTCACCCTGCGTGTGGCCACTGGTCCCGGCCGTGATGTCTTCGGCCGCAACAAGTGGCCGGTCAGGTCCCTGGTTTCTGGCCCTGGGCCTGTCGGTGTCCTTTGCTGCCGGCGGAACAGTGCTAACTTATGCCCTGCTCAGCCTTCAGCTCGACCCGGAATTTCTGCGCTACATTGCCGCATTCACCCTGTTACTGGTTGCCGCCGTGTTGCTGGTCAAAGCGCTGGGCGACTGGCTGGCTTTCAGGCTCTCGATCATGACGGCCAGTTTCAGTACCGGCGGTGGCGAAGCATCGAGCGCAGCAGGTCAATTCGGAGTCGGCGCTTTGCTCGGCCTGGTCTGGCTGCCCTGCGTGGGGCCGACCCTGGGTGCGGCCATTGCCCTGGCCTCGCTTGGCCAGAATATGGGCATGGCATTTATCGTCATGATGGCCTTTGGGCTGGGCACCGCGGCCGTGCTGCTGTTTGCGGCATTCGCTTCCGGGCAACTTCTTCAGAAATGGAAGCCGGGCCTGTTGAGCCGCGCTGAATTCGGCAAAAAATTGCTGGGCTGGACCCTGTTGCTGCTGGCCGTCCTGGTGATTTCCGGGTTCGATAAGGTACTTGAAACCTGGGCGCTCCAGATACTGCCGGATTGGGCCATATCGATCTGAGGTCCAACCCGGAGGTTGGCCTTTCTATTGGGGATATGATGGCGGATGGTTGACCGCAGAAATGGGTTCTCGGTCAGCCGTTTCGGACCACTGCAAACCGGTGCGAATTCCCGCGCAATCACCGCGACAGCAGCTCGATGTAGGGTTGGTAGCTGTAGCTGCGATTCTTCTTCTGGCCGGTCATTTCCCTCACGATACCCACGTCTTCCAGAACTTTGACGGCGGCAGTGGCGGTCGGAAAGGTGGTTTCCAGTTTTTGCCGCACCCGCCCCCGCCCCCGCCAAGGATGCCTTTACCCCGCCTTATTCAGTGCGCCCTCGGGGCGCACTGAATAAGGCGGGCGTAGGTTCGCCAGCGCACAGAACGTTCCTTGCCTCTTGGGCCATATTTGACTGCAACAGTCGACTTCTTTCCAAAAGCCACCTGGTATGGAAATCGCGAGCAGATTCGCAGTCGCCACCCCCGTTCCGGCGCTGGCATGGTGTGCCATCACCCTACTGCGACCCAAGAACCAATAAGGAATCGCCCCATGAAAACATCCTCGATGACAATGGCTCCCAACTGCAGAGATGACGATTTGATATACACATGCAGCTCGCGAGTGTGGGCCAGAGCGCACCGTATGCTCAGTGGCCTTGTCCTGGCAATGACCATGGCGGTCTCTTGCGGAACATTGTTGGCGGCCGGCCCGGAGCCCGTTGACCTTGGAGCTGCCGCCGATTTCGGAGCCCTGGCCGGTGGGGCGATTTCGGGAACCGGCCATGTCAATGGGGATGTGGGGTCGGGTACTGGCGCCATCGCCCCGGCAATCACCTCGACCGGCACCATTTACCCCACGGGTGATGCGGTTGTCATGAACGCTTTGGACGATTTTTCCACAGCGTACGCCGATGGGATGAATCGACCCTATGACATTCTATTGTCCGCGGGCGCCTATGAGTTGGGCGGAAGAACCCTGGCGCCTGGCGTTTATAGAATCGGAGGGGCTGCGACTTTGGCCTCCCCGGTTACCCTGAATGCTATGGGAAACCCTGATGCCGTTTTCATCATACAAATTGTGGGAGCATTCAGTTCAACAGCGTCCGTAGGTAATGTGGTTTTAATCGATAATGCTCAAAGTGCGAATGTATACTGGATCGTTGAAGGTGCTGTTTCCATGGGGGCAAGTACGCACACGGAGGGCACGATCCTCGGAGCTGCCGCTGTCGCATTTGGTGCGAATACAACCATCAACGGTCGCTTGATGGCTGGCTCAGCTGCCGGCACCATCGGAATAGACACGACCACAATTTCAGTCCCAGCGGAACCTTCCCAAGTGGGCGGCCGGGTCTGGCTCGACTCGAACGGCGACGGCATTCAAGATCCGACTGAAACCACCGGGTTCTCCAGCGTGCCGGTCACTCTGTTGCAGCTTGTCTCTGACGGCTTGACCATAGATCTTGGAACTGCCGCCAATTTCGGAGCCTTGGCCGTCGGGGCGATTTCCGGAACCGGCCATGTTGAAAAGGATGTGGGATCGGGGGCGGGCGCAATCGCCCCGGCGATAACCTCAGATGGAACCATTTACCCCACGGGTGATGCGGTTGCAACCAACGCTTTGGCCGATGTTTCCGCAGCTTACACTGATGGTAAGAATCGTTCCTATGATGTTCTGTTGTCCGCGGCTGCTTATGAGTTGGGCGGAACGACTTTAACGCCTGGCGTTTATAAAATCGGAGGTGCTGCGACTTTGGCCTCTCCGGTTACATTTGATGCCAAAGGGGATCCTGAAGGTGTTTTTATCATACAAATCGTAGGCGCTTTAGGTGCAACAGCATCCGTAGGGAATGTGAACTTAATGAATGATGCTCAAAGTGCGAATGTTTTTTGGATCGTCGATGGTGCTGTTTCCATGGGGGCAAGTACGCACATGGAGGGGACGATACTCGGAGACTCTACAATCACATTTGGTGCTGGCGCAACCACGAACGGTCGATTGCTGGCGGG
>PWWM01000211.1 GCA_003561495.1 Gammaproteobacteria bacterium | reverse complement strand
GAGTTGACCTCGATCACCTCGTTTCGGCGCGCCGAAATCGATCTGAAGGATGATTTCAGTGGCTCCGATGCGCCATTGGTGGTCCGCAATGTCATTGATGACAGCGATCAGTGGACCCAGGAATTTCGGTTGACGGGTGGTGATGTCCGCCAGCTGCAATGGCTGGCCGGTTACTATTTCCTGTACGCTGACATTGATCGTCTGGAAAACAACGACTTTTCCGGCAATGATGTCCCCCTTGGGTTGCCGCCCGGCCTGAGCTTCAATCCGTTCTACTTCCAGCGCAACAAGACCACCAACCACGCCGTGTTTGGTCAGGTCACCCGCGCCCTGACCGAAAGCCTGACCTTGAAGGTCGGAGCCCGCTACAGCTGGGAAGAAAAGCGTGCCAATATTCGCACCGAAGGCTTCGATCCAACCGGAAGTTTTCTGGTTGAGCCATACGATGTCAGCCCCAGCGATACCTGGTCATCGTTTACCCCGATGGTATCTCTGGACTTTCGCTTCAATCCCAATATCATGGGCTACGTGTCCTACTCGGAAGGCTTCAAGAGTGGTGGCTTCGATGGCACCGCACGTGATGCGGATTCGGCTGAACGCGGCTTTGACGAGGAGCACGCCAGACAGTTCGAGGTTGGCCTGAAATCACAGCTTCTCGATGATCGCTTGCGCCTGAATCTGGCCGCGTTCCACATCGACTATTCCGATCTGCAGGTGTTTCAGCTGGTTGATGGTGCGTCGCTGGTTGTTTCCAACGCCGCCGACGCCACCAGCCAGGGATTCGAGGCTGAAATGTGGGCCGTGCTCAGCGATCAGTGGCGCTTGCGGGGAAGCTACGCCTATCTGGATGCCACCTACGATACATTCATTAACCAGGATGGCCAGGATTTCAGTGGTAATCGCCTGACGCGGTCGCCGAAACACAGCTACAACATCGGCCTGAACTTCGACACGCCTGTTGGTGACGATCTGTTCCTGTCAGCGTTGGTCGAATACAGCTACCGCAGCCGGATTTTCTATGACCCTGACAACTTCCCCCTGGTCGGTGATTCATCGCTGGGATTGCTCAATGCGCGAGTCACGCTTGGGGTGGGTGATCACTGGGAGTTCTCCTTGTGGGGTAATAACCTGACCGATGAGGTGTATCGACTCAATGTGATTGATGGTCGAGGGCCGTTCAATCTCAGCGAAAGCGGTTCAGCGGTCATTGGTCCGCCTCGCATGTGGGGACTTACGGTTGGCTACCGATTCTGATCTCGAGCAGTGCTGACTGCCTAGCCCCAGCAGGCAGTGCCTCCACTTGACCGGAGACTCCTCACCAGAGTCTCCGGTCTTTTTTATTCTCGTTCAGGAATTGCCTCGGTCATGTCCGGCTTGAGCGGTGACTGGCATTGGTCGCAGATCACCACGCCCTTGAGCGGCTTCCCACAGGTTTCGTGACGGAAAACCAACGGCGGTCCTTCAGGGCCGGCACACCAGCGGTCTCCCCATTGGGTCATGGCCATGAGCATGGGGTAAAGTGAAAATCCCTTATCCGTCAAAAGGTACTCGTTGCGAGGTGGCCGCGACTGATACTGCCGTAGCCGAAAGATATTCATGTCGACGACGCGCTTGAGACGGTCGGTCAGGATATTGCTGGCCAGCTTCAGGGTCTTTTGCATTTCATCAAAACGTCGAATGCCGAAAAAGCCCAGCGCCACAACTTGCGGTGTCCAGCGGTCACCGATCAGATCAAGCAATTCCTCGGAGACTGCGAGCGCCTGTTTCGAGCTGGACGCTGCGGTTGTGCGTCGACGCCGGCGCTTGTCGCGGGTGATCCAGCTCGCGCCCGGGCCGTCACGAAAGCTCACTTCTCGCGCATCAACCGGTTGGCTGCATTCGTGACAGACCATGATGGGTGTCATCGGCTGACCACAGCCCAGGTGTCTGACTACCGGTTGATTGAATCGGGGCACCCATTGCTGTTGCCAGGCCAGCGCCATCAAGGCGGTATCGAACAGGTCGCGACCTTTCTCGGTTAACAGGTAATCCAGGCGCTGATTAGGGGTTGACGATGGTGCGCGTGACAGGATGTCCTGGTCGACCAGCATACTCAGGCGCGCGCTGAGGGTGCTGCGCGGAATCTCCAGGCGGCGCTGAAACTCCTCGAACCCATGGATCCCGAGAAAACATTGTTGCAGGATGACTGCGACCCAGCGATCCCCGATGATCTCGAGGACACGGTGGACTGAACTGGCCCTGATCAGGTCTCGAGAATCCAGGGGCTTATCCATTGTGTGCCTTGTCTTGCAAAAAACGCCCGGGAATCGTAGCATAAACGGAAGTCCAGCTAAAAAAGTCACGTTGATGAATTCCTTCGAGCGCCTCAAAGGCGATCTGCGCTTGCCGTTGATCGCCGCTCCCATGTTTCTAGTCTCCGGTCCGGACCTGGTTCTGGCGGCTTGCCGTGCCGGCATCCTTGGCGCTTTTCCCGCCCCCAATGCGCGCACCCCCGAGATTTTTGCCGAGTGGTTGCAGACCATTCGGACAGGACTTGCCGACAATGGTCATCCGTGGGCGGTCAACCTGGTCATGCACAAGAGTTATGCCCGGCGTGACAGCGATCTGGAAATGACAGTCGAAGCCAGGCCGCCGCTGGTGATCACCGCGCTGGGCAGCCCACGCGATGCAATCGAGGCGGTTCATTCCTATGGCGGATTGGTGCTCGCCGATGTCAACAGTGTCGAGTTTGCCCGCAAGGCGGTCGATGCCGGCGCCGACGGTCTGGTACTGGTCAGTGCCGGCGCTGGCGGGCATACCGGACAGGTGTCCGGTTTCGCGTTCGTCGACGCGGTGCGAGCCTTCTTTGATGGTCCGCTGGTGCTGGCCGGGTCAATCTCAACCGGCCGGGCGGTGCGTGCGGCCGAGGTACTGGGCGCCGACCTGGCCTACATGGGCACCCGATTTATCGCGACCAGGGAAAGTCTGGCCAGTGATGATTACAAGTCGATGTTGGTCAATGCAGGTCCCTCAGACATCGTGTGCTCGCCGGCCATTACCGGCGTTCCGGCCAACTGGCTCAAGCCCAGCCTGTTGGCCGCCGGTTATGATCCGGACAACCTGGATGCCGGCAAGAAACCCAACTTCGATGATCCGCACCAGAGTCTCAAGGCCTGGAAGCATGTCTGGTCAGCCGGGCAGGGGGTGGGCACCATTGACCAGGTGCAATCCGTGGCCGAACTAGTCGATCAGCTGGTCGAGGAATATCAGGCAGCCTGTCAATTGCCGGCTGGTGGCAAAACGCCTGAGTTCCGGTGACTCAGACATGATGAATCAATTGTTCTTCAAACTCCGAGGAAAAGCGCATGCATGAACACAAGCACCCCAAGGTAGAACAGCGCATCCGTGACTATGCTCAACGAGGATGGTGGGGCGAAACGACGCTGAGCGATCTGCTGGATCAGGCCGTCGCTGCACATCCCGATCGAATGGCGCTGGTTGATCAGCCCAACCGCGAGAGTCTGGACGGTGATGCCCCGAAACGATGGAGTTGGAAGGAACTGGCCGGTGAAGTCGAGACCTGTACCCGTGCCTTGAACAAACTCGGTGTGGGGCGTGGTGATGCAGTGGTTGTGCAGTTACCCAATATTGCCGAGTTCGTCGTTCTCTACCTGGCCCTGGCCCGGCTCGGAGCGGTGATCAGCCCGGTCCCGGTCCAGTACGGACGTCACGAATTGGGCATGATCGCCAAGGCCATCGAGCCGGTACTGTTCATCGGCATCACCCGTTTTCACAATCATGATCTGACTGAAGCCGCCAAGGCGGTCGGGTTCGCGCAATGTGTCTGGTTCGGTCCGGAGCCACCGGATGGTGATGCGCACATCAGCGCCGTGCTGGAGAAGGCTCGTTCCGAAACCGACACGCCGCCGGTCGATTCGAACGCCAATGACATCATGACGGTCTGCTGGACTTCGGGCACCACCGGCACGCCCAAGGGGGTGCCGCGCACCCACAATCAATGGATGGCCATCGCCCCGGCCACCTACGAGGGCGCGGAAATCCGTGAAGGTGATGTGCTGCTGAATCCGTTTCCCTTTGTCAACATGGCCAGCATCGGCGGTTTCCTGATCAACTGGTTGCGCTGTCAGGGCACGCTGGTGCTCCATCATCCACTGGAGTTGCCGGTTTTCCTGAGCCAGATTCCCAAGGAGGGCGTGACCTTCACCATTGCCCCGCCGGCGCTGCTGAACATGCTTTTGAAAAACGATGAATTGATGAGCCAGTTCGACCTGTCGAATCTGCGCTGCATCGCATCCGGTTCGGCGCCGCTGTCGCCCTGGATGGTCCAGGGCTTTGCCGACAAGTACGATATCGGCGTGGTCAACCTGTTCGGTTCGAATGAGGGCGTCAGCCTGGTCAGTGGTCTCGAGGACATGCCGGATCCGGCCCTTCGAGCGAGTTACTTTCCGCGCTTCGGCGTGGACGGGATCGAGTGGAACGCCAGCGTTTCCAAGATGGTCAGTACCCGGCTGCGCGATCTGGAATCCGGCGAGATCATCACTGAAAAGGGTCAGCCCGGAGAGCTCGAAATCCAGGGCGCGACCATCTTCGATCATTACCTCGGTGACAGCCCCGACAATCCCGACGTCTTCACCGAGGACGGATATTTCCGTACCGGCGACCTGTTCGAAATCTCCGGCGATGACGACCCGCCGCGCTTCTATCACTTCGTC
>PWWM01000054.1 GCA_003561495.1 Gammaproteobacteria bacterium | reverse complement strand
GGCACTCGCAGCAAGCTAGACCTTTTTCACGTCACAGCAGCCGGGAACATCAACCCGCCCGGGATGTTGAGTCATCTGTTTGTGACGGGATCCGATTCTGACCACGGTTTCCTCAACCTGTACAACAGCCTGGTAATTAACAACCGTTGCGGTAGCGGTGAGTTCGGTGATGTGAGCGGCACTGGCAATATCGGCACACATGACAGCTGCCCGGCTCTGGTCGTACCGACAGCAGATGCCATCGAGCTAGAAGCGCTGACTGACAATGGCGGCGCCACGCCGACTCACGCCATCGGCCAGGGCAGCCTGGCGATCAATGCGGCCGGCAACTGCGCAATGGCAATCGGCGTGGACGAAGATCAGCGTGGCGCCGTGCGGCCGGGCGGCAGCTCAAGTGCCTGCGATGTGGGGGCCTACGAGACCGACCAGCCACCGGCACCTGTCGACCTGACCGTCGCGCTCAGCATCGATCCCCTTGTCGCTGCAGCCGGCGAACAAGTCGATATTGTGATTGATGTCAGCAATCAATCGGACACCTGGGCCAGTGAGGTCGAGGCTCAAATTGACCTCGGCAGTGCATTGATCTTCCAGGATGCTGACTACAACAGCGGCATGTTCAACGCGGTTACGGGAGTCTGGACGATCGGCTTGCTGGGCCCCGACGATAAATTGACCCTGACATTAACCGTGGAGCTGGCGACCAGTGGTGGCCGGGATGTCGCGCTTTCGGTCAGCGGATTCCAGCCAGACCCTGAATCCGGCAACAACCAGGTCAGTGGAGAGGTTCTGGAGCCACCGCCACCGACCAGCATTGTCGTGAACACTTTGCGCGGATATTCTGATGACGACGGCCTGTGCAGTCTGCGCGAGGCCATGATCAATGCCAACAACGCCAACCAGTCCGGGTCTTTGCATTGCGCCTCTGGAAGCCTTGGACTCAACACAATCGAGTTTCATCCGGATCTGATTGGCGGCACTATCGAGCTACTGGAAGCCTTGCCGGCTGTCGCTACCGACATGGCGATCGTTGGGCCGGGGTCAGGGCCCGGTAGCCTGACCATTGATGCGATGGGGTCATTCAGGCTCTTCGACATGAGCCAACCAAGACACTTTCAGCTCCAGGATCTCACCCTGACCGGGGGCCGAACCACCGGCAGTGGACATCCCGGTGCCGGGCTGCGCGCCATCAACGGCACAACAGTCATTCTGGAGCAAGTCCGATTCGCCGACAATGTTGCCGAATCCAGCTCAGGGGGGGCAATCATCTTTACTGGAATCAGCTTGAGTATCATCGACAGCGAGTTTGTCGATAATCAGGCAGGGGGCGTCGGCGTCGGCGGCGGCGGCATCAGGGCGAGCAATGGGGCACAAATCCTCATCGAGCGAACAAGTTTTATCAGCAATGAGGCCCGCCAAGGTGGTGCGATTGACTTGAATAACGGAGCAGCGCTTCACATGGTCAACAGCACTATCTCGAGTAATCGTTCAGACCTCAGTGGGGCGGGAATCAATGTCAATCAGAGTCATGCCCGCTTGACCCACAGTACCGTGGCCTTCAACGAAGCTGGTTCACCAGGCCCTGATATATCACTGGGTCAGGGTATCAATCTGTTAGGCGCTACCGACAATCCGGCAACCCTGGAACTTGAGAACAGCCTGATTGTCCAGGCCGACTCCGAGCAGGTGACCTGCCGTATGGGCAATACTCACACGAGCATCGTCAGCGTAGGCAGCTTCAGCACGCACGCAAGCTGCACCGATACGGCCACGGCAGCCGCAGCCATTGGCCTGCTACCCCTGGCTGACAATGGCGGCCCCACCCTGACCCATGCGTTGTCGCCAAGCAGCGTGGCGATCGGCGCGGCCGGCAACTGTGGCGTCGATTTTGATGTGACCAGCGACCAACGCGGCCTGCCGCGGCCGGGTGGCGCCAGCGTCGCTTGCGATGTTGGGGCCTATGAACAACAGGGAATAATCATTGATCGAATCTTTCAGAACCGGTTCGAGTCGTCGCACTGAAGCCTGCAGCTCTGAAAAGTGGGCACAGCCCCTTCATTGATGTGCCGCGTACATCATGTATCATCAGCTTTGCAGGAACTTGACTCGGAGAATGGATGAGTTCGATCTTGTCGGGTGCATTCCGGCAAGAAGTGGCAACAAACAGTATGGCGAAATTGACCGGGAGTGGCAGCCGTGTCAGCAAGGCATAAGGTGAGCGAACTGTTGCAGGCCGCCGACATTCGGGTCGGCGGCGGGCGAGCCTGGGATATCCAGGTTCATAACGAAAAACTATACGATCGAATTCTGGCCGAAGGCTCCCTCGGCGCCGGTGAGGCCTATATGGATGGCTGGTGGGATGTCGAGCAGCTCGACGAAATGTTCTACCGGCTGTTGCGGGCTCGGCTGGATCGCAAGGTGCGCAGTCCGGCACTGCTTGGCCAGATGCTTGTGAGTTGGCTCGGAAATCTCCAGAATCGCCGTCGCTCACGCCAGGTCGCCGAACAGCACTACGATTTATCCAACCGGCTCTACCAGGCGATGCTGGGGCCGACCATGCAGTACACCTGCGCCTATTATGGCCGGGACGGGTCGCTGTCTTCGCTGGACGAGGCGCAACGCGCCAAGCTGGCACTGATCGCGGAAAAACTTTACCTGGAACCGGGCATGCGGGTGCTGGAACTGGGTGGCGGATTCGGCGAGCTGGCCCGTTGCCTGGCGGCCGAGCATGATTGCGAGGTGGTCAGCTACAACATCAGCAAACAACAGGTCGCTTTTGCCAGAAAGTTGTGCGATGGGTTGCCGGTCGAAATTCGCCAGCAGGATTACCGCGATGCTGCCGATGAATCAGATCAGTACGACCGCGTGGTCAGTATCGGCCTGATGGAGCATGTCGGGCCAAAGAATTATCGCGGCTTCTTCAAGCTGGCCCGGGACCGCCTCAAACCCGGGGGACTGGCGCTGGTCCATACCATTGGCGGCAATGTCAGCCGCGACCGCGCCGACGCCTGGATCAGCAAATACATCTTCCCGGGCGGGGTCATCCCCTCCGAGGCCCAATTGACCCGCGCCAAGGAAGATCTGTTCGTGCTTGAGGACTGGCACAACTTCGGCCCGGACTATGACCGCACCCTGCTGGGGTGGGATGCCAATTTCGTCAATGCCTGGCCTGAGCTTAAGGAAAGCGAAGACTTGGATGAGCGCTTCTACCGGATGTGGCGCTATTACCTGCTCAGTTGCGCCGGCGCATTTCGGGCTCGGGGCCTGAATCTTTGGCAAATGGTATTGAGTCACGGCGACATTCCGCGCTATGTACCGGTGCGATGAGTGAATCTGAATGGAAAGCACACCAGGCGCGTGTGGACGCTCTGACCCGCGTACTGGCAGAAACCAAAGGGCCGGTGCGCCTGAAAAAATCAACCAGCAACCTGTTCAGGCAGCGGGCTCCTTCCGATCGCACCGAACTCGATGTGACCGGGCTCAATCACGTCATCGAGATTGATCCACAGGCACGGACCGTCGATGTCGAGGGCATGACCACCTATGCCGAACTGGTCGACGCCACCCTGCCCCACGGCCTGGCGCCGGCCATCGTGCCGGAACTGAAAAGCATCACCATCGGCGGCGCCACCACCGGCCTGGGCATCGAATCGAGTGGTTTTCGCTATGGGCTGGTCCACGATACCGTGCATGAGCTCGATGTAATGACCGCCGATGGGACCATCTTGACCTGCTCACCGAACGAGAACCCGGAGTTGTTCTATGGCTTCCCCAATTCCTACGGCAGTCTCGGCTACGCGACCCGGGTGCGAGCCGGGCTGATTGCGGTCCAGCCCTTTGTGCGACTTGAGCACACGCCTATCGACGACCCAGAAAAGGTGTTTGCCGCCATCGGCGAGGAGTGCGCAAATCCGAAATGCGACTATCTCGATGGCGTGTATTTCGGCCCGAGTGAATTCGTGCTGGTGCGCGCCCACTTTGTCGAGTCACTACCCGCTGGAGTTCAGGCCAGTGACTACACCTGGATGCGCCAGTACTGGAGAAGCCTGCGTGAACGGCGCGAGGATTATCTGACCATCCACGATTACCTGTGGCGCTGGGATACCGACTGGTTCTGGTGCAGCAAGAATGTCGGTGCGCAGCTTGCACCGGTGCGTCTGCTGCTGGGGCGAAAACGTCTCAATAGCGTGACTTATCAGAAAATCATGCGCGCCAGCCATCGCTTTCCACTCAATCTGCTCAGTCGTGTTCGCCCGCGCACCGAATCGGTGATCCAGGATGTCGACATCCCGATCGCCAACGCGGCGGCGTTCCTGGCCGATTTCGAGAACAGCATTGGCATCCGGCCGGTCTGGATCTGTCCGTTCGTGGTCCCGGATGACCGATTCTCCTTGTTTCGGCTGAGCACCGATACGGCGTATATCAACTTCGGCTTCTGGGACATGGTTCGATCATCTGAAGCCGATGGCCACTACAACAGGCGGGTCGAGCAACTGGTCGCAAAACACGGCGGCAAGAAAAGCCTTTATTCGCGCAGCACCTACGATGAAAAAACCTTCTGGAGCGAATACAACCGAGAGGTCTATGAAACCCTCAAAAGACAGGTTGATCCTGACGGCCGGTTTCCGGGGTTGTACGAGAAGGCTGTGGGGCAGCAATAGTGAGTTCGGTTTACGGTTTACGGTTTACGGTTTACGGTTTACGGTTTACGGTTTACGG
>PWWM01000240.1 GCA_003561495.1 Gammaproteobacteria bacterium | reverse complement strand
TTTCGGTTTACGGTTTACGGTTTACGGTTTACGGATCAAGAGGTCAGGGTTCAGGGTTCAGGGTTCAGGGTTCAGGGTTCAGGGAAAGGCTCAAGGCTCAAGGTTCAAGGTACAAGAAAAACCTGAAATACCCATTAACCCATTAACCCATTAACCCATTTACCGACCTCCGTTTCTCGTCCTCAATCCTCCCACCCCCACGGAGCCGGAGGCGGCTCGACCGGTTCAGTCAGGTCGAATTCGTAATGGTAATAGCGGTCCGTGGCCAGTCGGCGGACGTAGTAGACGAATTTCTCGCCCGGGCGGATTTCCATCAGCCAGACATTGGGGTAATTGTCGGGCAAATCGTCCAGCGTACGGTCATCAGACGGGAATATCTGCGTATAGGCACTGCCGCGATTGGGCGATACCCCCCCGTACATCGTGACCTCTTCGGGGCTGCCATCCGGATTGCGATGGTCATGACGCAACTCGATGCGTCCATCGATCCGGGTCAGGACCCAGGTTCGGGACAGGTTGTCATCAACCGCGAAGGGAATCCGGATTCGCTCGTCACTGCATTCGCGAACATGCATGACAAATCGCTGTCCACCCATGCCTCCTCGCGGGGCGGCGAGTTGTTGTCCGGCAAAGGCCTGATCACAAAGCTCGTGCAGGTGATTCCAGAATCGATCAAGCGTTTCGGCGTAAGCCAGGGATGAAAACAGTAGCAAGCCGGCGGGAAATAACACTCTCATGCTGGACTCCTTTGGGAATTGGGGTTCAGGTCGGGGGCGGTAGCGGCGTAGCGCCCCGCCCCTGTTTCAGGCGCAGCGCATTGCGATAACACTGTGCCGCCGCTTCCAGGCTACCGGAGCGGTCCAGAATTCGTCCGAGGGCGGCATAGGCCTCGCTATCGGGTTGATCCGCCACGGCCTTCTCCAGGCACTCGCGAGCCTTGTCATACTGACGATCATCCAGGTACATCAGGCCCAGCGCCAGATGCAGTCCGCCGTGTTCCGGCTGCTCTTCCAGCCAGCGCTCGCAATCGGCAATCCGTGCTGGTCGCTGATCGGTGTCGACATCGGCATACAAGCGCAAGGCATCCCGGTCGAGTTGCTTGTTGAGCAGACGCTTCAGACGCGGTCCGGCCAGGCCCGGTCGTTCCAGTTCCATGGCCCGCCGTGCATAAGCCAGCACCAGCTCGCGTTGCCGGCGCTGCTTGCGCGACAAAGACCGCCAACTGGCCTCCAGCGCTTCGATGTCCGGGCTGGATTCCATTTCCCGGGTAGCGGCCAGAACAGCGACTTCCTCGGAGCGCTGGCGGTCCACGATGCCGGCCTTGTAGAGCGCGGGAGTCAGCATGCGCACGTCTTCCCAGCGTCCCAGGTCCTGGTAGGCCTGCAACAATAATCGCAGCACGCCGGAATGACGCGGCTTTCGCAAGTGCAGTTTTTCGAGGACCGGCACGGCCTCGTCCATCCGACCTTCACCAATCAACAACCGGGCTCGCGCCAGACCCGTCACGAAATGACGCCGTCCGAAGCGGGCATCGGCCAATTGCAGCCAGCGATCCCGACCGGTTCGA
This sequence comes from Gammaproteobacteria bacterium, assembly GCA_003561495.1. GTDB lineage: Bacteria > Pseudomonadota > Gammaproteobacteria > Xanthomonadales > Wenzhouxiangellaceae > Wenzhouxiangella. Next base: position 3,163 of record PWWM01000240.1, on the reverse strand, counting down.
TCGGCCGAGCCCTGGGCAGCCCGTGCCGCCGCCAGCAGTCCGACGGTCGAACGTCGGTATTCCAGTGACCGGGACAGTTCACGCTCGGCACGTTGCCAGTCTCCTTCGGTCAGGGCCAGCAAACCGTTTTCCATCTGACGACGTGCTCGAGTTTCCCGCATCCGGTTCAGGGCCTTGCCCGGCATTCGAAAGATCCCGATGATGATGGACAGGGCGATCCAGGCCAACAGCACCAGGCCGACCATCGTGAGCAGCGACATTTCCAGTCGCCACTGACCCACATCAATGGCGACCAGGCCAGGGTCGTCCAGCAGGCGCGGAGCGATCAGGGCGGCCGCCAGCAATGCGGCCAGCACTAGAACAATCAGCAACAATCGCTTCACGGTGACTCCATGTTTTCGCGCAACCTGGCCAGGGCCTCCCCAAGGCTCGACGGGGCGGTAGCCGGTTCGAGCCCACGCAGCCCGTCGATGATCTCCAGTGCATCCTGGATCACGGACTCATCCGTATCGAAGTGAGAATTCAGCGTCTCGACCGCACGTCGCAGATGATGATCCAGCTCGGTCAGATCACGACGTCCCAGGGCCAGCTCGGCCGCAGCCAGGCGCAGTCGCAAGTTTTCCCTGATCATTTCCAGTTGTTCCGGACTGATCGGGGTCTCATCCCGGGGACGAACCCGAACCAGTTCGCCCAGGGCCGAGCGCATGGTGGCCGCCCAACCCGAATCCGCGGGATCGATCTCGTCGGGTGCCTGGTCAAGACCGATTTCATGACGCGCCAGCGGCCACTCCCCAACCTGCCTGCCCAGGCGCTCAAGGCGCGCCTGGGCTTCCAGCCAATCCGGTGCCTGCACGGCTTCCAGGGCATCCAGTTCGGCGGCTAGCAGACGCCGAACCTGGCTCAGGCGCGGGTCATCGGCACGTGCCAGTACCGCTGCGGCGCGCCGGTAGGCCGACCTGGCCCCCGAAAAATCCTGCGCCAGTTCAGCGCGCTCCTGCCCCAATCGCAACAGCGCAGCGGTTTCGATCATGGCCAGATGTCGGTCCAGTTCACGATCGACTTCGCGCTGGGTGTCTTCGCGCTGCCATAACTGGTGAACTTGATCGAGGATCTCGCTTTCAACCTCATCGACTCGTTGCTCGATTCGACTGACCTCATCACCGACCGACGCCAGCGCACCTTCGAGCTCTCCCATTTGCTCGCCCTGGTCGCGGACGGCCTGGTTGAGCTCATCCACGCTGCCGGTCAGCGACTGAAGCGTCGCCTCGATTTGTTCGGCCCGATTGCGCTCTTCAGTCACTGCCGCCCGGACCTCATCGATTCGATCCTCCTCCGACGCGGCATCAAGCTGCAGCCAGACCCAGGCCGCCAGACCCAGCGCACCCAGCGCCACGATCAGTGTCAGGCCACTCAGCATGCCACCGCGCGCGCGACGCGGCGCTGAATCCGCAGCCTGCGATTTCTGTTGATCGTTGTCCTGCCCTCCCGACTCCACCGGGGCCGAGGAGGATTCGTCCTGCGTGTCCTGTTCGCTCATTTCAGCGGCCTGATCACTCATATCCAAATGTAAGTATGAAGATTAACGCAATTGGTCGTTCACCCCAAAGCCTTGAGCATGCTCTCATCGTCGGCGCCATCGGCCTCAAGCACGTTCCTGCACCCCATTTCGGATGCCATTTCGGCCACTCTCGGCGAAGGCACCACCATGCGACTGGCGGTCAGCTTTGCCCAGGCCTCTGAACCCAGTTGCGATTTCATTGCCTGCAAAGCACCGCCACTGCTGATCAGGGTTGTCAATTGATCGGCATGGACAATGCGCTGCCCCAGTCCTTGCGGCAATGCCTGGTGAAGGCGACGGTAAACATGGACGCGTTCAACCCGGGCTCCGCGTCGCTGCAACTCGTCCTGCAACAGGGTTCGACCGCCAGCCGCGGCCAGGATCACTACAGTGCAACCATCTATGTTGGTCAATTCCGGCAATTCCAGCATGGCCTCGCTGTTGCCGGCCTGGGACGGCGAAACCACGATGGGCAGATCCAGATCTCGAGCCTCGCGGGCACTGCCTGGACCGGGCACGATAATCGGAATCGAGGAAAATGCATCCCGGCCGACCAGTTGTACCGCTTGCCGGATGGCCTCACCACTGGTCATGACGACCCGATCAACCGGCAACATCCGAGCCAGCCTTGCCGCCACCGCAGTCCGGTCAGCCGGCCCTGCGAGTCGGACCGGGGCGCAATGCACACTGTCCTGACCCGCCTGACGCAGACGCTCGGCCAGTTTTTCGCCGGCTACGCCGGTCCGGGTCACCAACACCAGTTTTCGATCAACCATGGAACCATTATCGGTCGGTTTGCAAGCACGCGCACAAAAAAGCCCGCCTTGCGGCGGGCTTCGGGATAAATTCCGGGTACCTGACTCAACTCGCTAAAGTGCTGGGGGCTTGCGTGTTGGCGTTGGCAGTAGGGGGACGCACCTCAACAAATCAAGTCGTGGTTGGTACCCGGAAAACTGAATCGTTATGAATCCCCTGTTTTTTTGTGCTCCTTGACCCATACTCTCGCACAACCAAATGCCTTTGTCCAGCCTCCCTGTCATAAAAATCCTTTTGGATCCTCACAACTGTGACAAGATTCTCATTCCACCCCGCTCAAGCAACTCCTGGCCAGCCTGCCGCCCCAGGGATTCCGATTGCGCCTTCGCCCCCTGGAGATCAACGTCCAGGCAGTCTTGGCCATTGGGGCTGGCCAGTCTCGCACGCAGGCGAATCCGGTCCCCGCTGACTTCGGCCAGTGCGGCCAGCGGCATGCGGCAATCCCCTCCCAGCTCCGCCACCACGGCCCGCTCCGCGCTCACCTGCGCTCCGGTCAGTGGGCAATGCAAGGCTTCGAGTCTTGCACGGGTTTGTCGATCATCTTCGCGACACTGAATCACGATCACGCCCTGACCGGGTGCGGGCAGGAAATCCGGCGGCTGCAATGGAGTGCGATGGTGCAGGTCAATGCCCAGTCGATCAATTCCCGCCGCTGCCAGAATCACGGCCGATACCTCACCGCTGCGCATTTTTCCCAACCGCGTTTCAACGTTGCCGCGAATGGGCTCAACTTGCAGGTGCGGAAATCGCCTGAGCAACTGGCTTTGACGACGCAGGCTGGATGTCCCC
>PWWM01000030.1 GCA_003561495.1 Gammaproteobacteria bacterium | reverse complement strand
GCAGCGGGCACAATCCATCCGTTCTTCGAGCACCCGAGAATCCCACTAAAGGCAATCCCCTAATTATTGGATCAAGCGCAATTCGATAGGCACCAAAACGCCCCCGAAACTCAAAGCATCAACCAAGCCGTTCACCTCGAGCGCGGCACCGGGCAAGGCCGCTCGGCGCCCCGCCCCCAGAAACTCCAACCCGAGCCGGACAAACCCCGATGATCACATCAACCCACTTCGGTGGTTTCCAGGACTTTCGTTTTGTTTGAAATCCTGCGATTCAGTGATCAATTCAAGCACAGGAATCTGTTTGATGAGAGGCACAGAGAAAAGAAGTAACTTGCTTTTGGTATTTTCTCTGTGACCTCTGTGTCTCTGTGGTCTTCTCTCTTGGTCCTTTCGCGACACCGGATTTTGAGTCGAATTCTGGCACTCCGGGAATATCAAAATATTAGACCACCGAAAATACCAAATTAGGTTGGAAGCTTTTCGTGTGTTCGGTGTCTCCGATCCAGTTGTTCAGGTTCGATTGAGGATGGGCTGGTAAACTGATGATCAGGCTGGAACGAATCGGTGAGAAAACATGCGCATGCCGATTGTATTGCTGATCTTGATGGTAGTGGCGATGCCCGTCGCTGCCGAGGTGTTTCGTTGTGAAATCGACGGCACCATCGTATTTTCCGACACCGCCTGCCAGCCCGATGCCCAACGCTACACAAGTTCGGCCGGTATCAGCGTAATTTCATCCCCGGTTGACCGGGAACACACCGCCGAGCTCAACCGTGAGTTTATCGCCCAGCGTCTCGAACGCCAGGCAGAGGTTCGTCAAGCGCGCGCCGAAGCGGCTCGCGCCGCCCCAGCACGGCAAGGCCACCCGCCCGGCCCACCCTCTTATGCGGCTGCCGGCAGGGCGGCAGCGCCGGTCATTTATGTGCCCTACCACGCACCCGGTCCCCGCCGACCCGACCACGGCCCGCATCGCAGACCCTCGAAACCCGACGCCGAACCGGCCGAGCGGACCCGCCGATTCTCCGCGCTCAGTGGTCCATTTCCGGGCACGCGCCGCCGTTCTGACCAGCCCTGAATCACCACGGCTGGCTCAAGCCGTAGATCGCTCGAAGTCTGGAGCCGCCTCCGGGCTGTTCAAGCGGAATCTGTCCCCATGAATTGTTTCCCCAACACATCAATACGTGACCCACAGTGAGGGCGCAGGTGTGGCTCCGACCGGCGGCAATTTGCTTGACCAGTTGAAGATCCTGTTGATTATCCATGCGCTGGACACGTCTGGCCCGCGGGAAATCCTGGTTTAGGATTCCCACTCCCAGCTTACCAGTCTGTCCACTCCCCCAGCACCAGGCCTGCCCCTCCACATCCACAATGCAGGAATGTGATCCGGACAGTGCTTCGATGCCGATATCCAGATCCACCGCACCAACAATGGGCTGCTCCGTATAGTGGTCAGTCGCCTGCACCGCCATGTCCCGGTTGATCTCTTGACCATTGCCCAGCTCCCCACTCTCGCCCTCTCCCCAGCACCACACGCTGCCGCCGGAGCGCACGGCGCAGGCGTGTCGATACACGGCCACGCTCTCGGCATCGTCGATGAACTCCTCCGAACCCGACTCGATGACCCGAACCGCACGCGTTCGCACGGTTGAAGTCCCATCGCCGACCATGCCATGTTCATTGGTGCCCCAACACCACACGGCGCCATCGCCGGTCACCGCGCAGCCGCCGGTCTGTCCGGCATTGATATCGATGACCCCCCCCAGCGGCTCCCCGGTATCCTCTCGCAACACGCGGACCGCCCGGTTGACTGCGCCGAACTCGCTTTCTCCATTGCCCAGTATTCCATCGGTCTGGCGTCCCCAACACCAGGCACTGCCGTCGACCTGACGGGCGCAGGTAATTCTGAGACCCGTGGAGATCTGGGCGACATTTTCCAGCGGCTCGAGCTCATCGCCGTGGAGCACCCGCTCTGGATGATAGACATTCTGGGTGCCAAACGGACCAATGCCCAACCTGCCATCCAATTGACTCCCCCAACACCAGGCACTGCCGTCCTCTTTTATTGCGCAGGTGTGAAAATACCCGGCACTCACCTGAACCACGCCGGTAAACGGCTCGCCGGATTCATCGATCACCGGGCTTTGTGGGAGGAATTCAGTTTCGGTTTCGCCGATGCCCAGCTCTCCGTTGGGGTTGCGCCCCCAGCACCACAGTTCGCTTTCCTCGGAAATGGCGCAAGTGTGCATTTCTCCGGCGCTGATCTGCTGCAAACCGCCGATCGGACAGAACGGCGCCGGATTGCCGTCATCGTCCTCGAAACGGCTGGAGAAGATCGAATCGCCCAGGTCACAGCATGTGACCGCGACATCGTCGACCGACTGACCATCGATCAGACCTTTGCCGTTGACAACCGTACAGTGCTGGCCCGCCGGCTGGTTGGTCACCGTGACATAGTAGGGATCACCATCGAGCAGAAGCTGTGAGAACTGGAATGCCAGACCACCGGAGTCGCTGATGACCAGATCTTCCTGGGCATTGTTGCTGAGCACCAGGCCCTCGCCGGTGAGATTGGCGATGACGCCGCCAACGGAGTAAATGGCCAGCGTACCGCCGAACACTTCGGAGAGCTCGCTGGTACTGCCATTGCCGGCGGCGTCTGTGGCCGTGACCACAAACCAGGAATCCTCGGTCAGGGTGCCGGCCGGCAGCGGATCGAGGCTCACATCAAAAAAACTCTGGGCGCGAGCCTCGGGAATTTCGAAAGCACCCATGTACCAGTTCGGCTGAGGGTGGCTGGGGTCGGGAATATGGTAGACATCCACGGTGACCGGATAGCTGGTCGGCCCAGCCGGATCCGAATCCAGACGCACGCGCATGTCGATCTGGCCGGTGTCGGGATTGTAGCCACTGACCTCCGGGTCGAACTCCGGAAAGTTCTGCAGGTTGTTCGGACCGGTATCGAAATCACCCGCGTCCTGGTCACGCCCACCGGGCCCCAGGTCGATGGCCTTGCCCTGGTTGTTGAGCGCGATCACACGGCGAATCGAATTATTGACGCCGGCATCCGGATCCAGGGCGATACCCCGTCCATCATTGTCGCGCACCACCAGGCCGGTGAAGAAATTGGTGCCCATGCCGCTGATGACCACATTCGATACCCCCTCGCCGATATGAATGCCGTCGCCTGCGTTGCCGGCGCCGGTTCCGTTGGGCAGGCCGCCGATCCAGTTCAGCCAGATTCGGATCGAACCGCCGACCCGTATTTCGATGCCATGGCCACCGTTGGCGGCAATGTAGTTGCGTCTGCCGGTCGTATCACCGACATCCAGATTGGATGCCTGATCAAGAATGACAAGGCCGCTGCCGCTATTGGGCGCCAGGGTGCTGTCAGCCAGCATGCCGATGCGATTATTCTGCACCCGCCCATTGGGGCCGCCGGCACGCACGCCCTGGTTGTTGAAGCCGATGGTATTGGGCAGCGCTGCGCCCCCCAGGTCGACGCCAATGCGCGTGGTATTGGCGGTAGTGTAAATCCCGTAGAGGTTGTTGCCGATGTCGTGACCATCCGGCGTGACGCCGATGTGGTTATTGCCGATGACGGTATTGAAGGCGCCGGAATTGACCCGGATGCCGCGTCGACTGTTGCCGATGACATTATCCAGCACGCGGGTGCCGCCGGTCTGCAGGCGAATGCCGTAGCGGGAGTTGGGATAGTTTTCACCCTCGTCACCGGTGCCGATCCGGTTGAATTGAAAGACATGACCTGAGCCGTCGTTGACATGAATGGCGGTATCCATGTGACCAATGAAGTTATGTTCGATCAGATTGTCCTGGCCGGCCACGAAAATACCGTGGCCGATCCAATCGCCATTGTCAGTAAGGCCCGTAATCTGGCCGTCCGGTCCGACCCCGATGCGATTGTGGCGCACCAGAATATCCGATGAATCATCATGCAGTTCTATTCCACGCGCGGAGTCACTGCTTCCGCTTCCCGTGGAGAAGGCGACAATGTTTCCAAACCCGGAGGCGCCGATTTCATGATCACTGCCATTGATCAGCATACCGCGCTGGTTTCCGAGCTCGTCGCCATCGGAATTAGTGCCAATAAAGTTACCCAGCACCGAATTCAACTGGCTGTCAGAACCCAGTACCAGGCCGATCTCGGAATGGCCGACGATGTTGCCGTTGCCCGGATGGGTCGTGCCGATCGAAATACCGGTGCCATTGGAGAAGATGCCGGCGCTAATCAGCGGCAGTTCACGTCCCTGGGTATCGGTGCCGACATGGTTGCGAATGACCTGGCTGCCCGAGACCAGCGAAGTGATCGAGATGCCGACCAGACCATTGCCGATGGTGTTGTCACGGATGCTCAGATCATTGCCGTTGATGACCTGAACCAGCTCCTGAACCACCCCCATGTCGTCGCCTGCCGGGTTGACACCGACGTAATTGTGGGCAAACTCGACCCCCGTAACCGTGATCGGCTGACTGCCGCCGCGCCCGATTTGAACCCGACCGCCGGCAAAAAGGTTGGGGCAGGACACAGTCCCGATAGTCGACAACGGCCCCAGAACTTCGAGCAGCAGTGTGTGCCCCGCAATGACCCCATCGCCATCAGCATTGGCGCCGATGTAGTTGCAGGCCACTTGAGTACGCACGCCGGGCTCGGCAATCAGAACCTGGGCGTCGGAATTGCCACTGATGATATTGCGCCCCGGCGCACCCTGACCGACTCCCGAGCTGAGAAAATCGCCCAGTCGGTTGCCCTCGGTCCCGCCACCGCTGATCATGACACCCACGCTGTTTCCCAGCGGGGAGCCACCATTTTTTCTCAATCCAATCAGGTTACCGGCAATCAGGTTGTCATCCCCCGAAACCAGCAGGCCGGTAAAGGTATTGCCGGAAATGACATTGGGCCAAATGGTGCCTATGGCCGGATCGGCGCCATGGCCAATCTGGTTACCGTTTCCGCTGACCACCACGCCCACGGCGTTGGGAACGTCAAACTCGCCCCACACATCCACACCGATATGGCTCTGGCGCAAGGTCACTCCGGAAGTGGTGATTTCCACACCAACGTTTCCGAAGCTGACCACCGAGACCCCCTCGATGATGGAATGGGAGCCATTTCCCTGAACCAGCAGTCCAATCGCCGAAGCCGGCGCCTCGAATCCGCTGATGACCACCCTGGGCAGACCATCGCTTTCGTTCCAAAGCGGGTGACTGGTACCGTCCAGATGGGTCGGCGCCTCGATCGGGGGCAGCATGGTCTGAGGGTTCCAGCGCGAACTGCCCGGATTCGGAGCGTTGATCTCGATCCAGGAGGCAAAGGTAATGGTGCTCAGCGATCCGGAATCCTGATCATTGATGGTTTCGATGGCTGCACGCAGGGTGCATTCGGGCACCAGCGCGCCCGTGTTCGGATGGGTCAGGGTGTCGCCGGTATCGCACAGACCACTGGCCGCAGTGGCCGAGCGTTCGGCATCACCAATTGAATTGACCTCGACCGTGGCGGCATGCGCCGCGCCCAAAAACATGACAATCAACAATCCGACCAGCGTGAATCGCAGCATGAGCCTTTTCTCGTGTTTTCAGATGCAGTCATCGTGGGCTTCCAATGGCCGGAGCGCATGACGAAAGCGTGATTTTTTGATGATTTTTCGCGTTTCCCGGCGCCAGACGTGAGGCTTGGCCATTGCGCGGCAAGTTGGGGTATAGTTCGGCCACGGGGAATCCATTAGCGAGGAATCACGATGAAATCGATTGCTGTATTAGCCGCGACCCTGCTTCTGGCCGTGGGTCTGACCGCCTGTGGCGGGGATGAGCGCACGGAGCTGCGTGACGAAATCGCCACCCAGATGGTCGAAACCAGCCAGGGGGCGATCGAGCGTGGCGATGCCCTGTGCTTTGCCGATGCCCTGATCGAGGCCATGGGCGTGGAGCAGGCGCGACAGTACTACCGGGCCACAACCGGTGATTGGGAAGCAGCTGCGGCCAGCGAACCCTTGACCGAAGAGCAGAACCAGAAGCTGGCCGAAGGCATCATGGCCTGCGGTCCGGGCGCGACCATGATGCAGTAGAAATAGCGACCAAGAAAACCATCCCTGATCAAACTGTGGTAGAGTGCGCGCTGCGCTGATCGAGTCAAAAAGACCCGACCAACCCGGCGCCCTCTCGCGGATTGCATTCCAACCAAGGCCTTTCCCCGATTTGTTCCCGGTTCGGTAACCACCGAATCTTTTTATGCCTTGGGACCCTTGGAAAAGGAAAAAACATGCAATTCGATACACTCGGCCTGAGCGCCGAGCTTCTGCGCGCGGTCAGCGAGCAGGGCTATACCCAACCCACGCCCGTTCAACAGAAAGCCATTCCCGTGGTGCTGGATGGACACGACATCATGGCCAGTGCCCAGACCGGCACCGGCAAAACCGCCGCCTTTACCCTGCCGCTGCTGCACAAGCTCAGCCAGGGCCCCGAAAGAAAACTGCGCGCGCTCATCCTGACGCCAACTCGTGAACTGGCCGCCCAGGTTCATGCCAACCTGCGCGACTACGGTCGCCATCTCAAGGTTCGTTCACTGGAGGTGTTCGGCGGGGTCAACATCAATCCGCAGATCAGCAAACTCAGGCGCGGTGTGGATGTGCTTATCGCCACGCCGGGACGACTGATCGACCATATGGAACGTGGCACGGTCAATCTTCGCGATATCGATTTCCTGGTACTCGATGAGGCCGATCGCATGCTCGACATGGGTTTTCGTCCGGCCATCGACCGCATCGTCAAGGCGTTGCCGAAACAACGCCAGACCTTGCTTTTTTCGGCCACGTTCTCGAAGGAAATCACCGCACTGGCCCAGCGTTTTCTCAACGATCCGGTGCGGATCGAAACGGCCGCACCCAACTCGACGGTCGATGCAATTGCCCAGAAGGCGATCACGGTCGATCAGAAGAACAAGCGCGAAGTGCTTTCATGGATGATCGGCTCGGAGAACTGGCGCCAGGTACTGGTCTTTACCCGCACCAAGCATGGCGCCAACCGCCTGGCCCGGCAACTCGAATCCGATGGCCTGACCGCGGCCGCGATCCACGGCAACAAGAGCCAGGGTGCGCGCACCCGGGCGCTTGACGAGTTCAAGAAGAACAAGGTCCGGGTCCTGGTCGCCACCGACATCGCCGCACGCGGGCTGGACATTGACCAGTTGCCGCACGTGGTCAATTACGAAATCCCCAATGTGCCCGAGGACTATGTCCATCGCATCGGTCGCACCGGCCGCGCCGGGCGCGAAGGCCTGGCCATTTCGCTGGTCTGCGGGGCCGAACACGGCCTGTTCGAAGACATTCGCAAACTGGTCAAGGTCAAGATTCCAACCGAGTCCATCGAAGGCTACGAGCCCACCGAACCCCGCTCGCGCGAGGCCGGCAAGAGTGGTCAGCGAGGACACGGTCAACGGCGCGGTGGTGGTGGACGAAACGCCTCAGGACCGAAGCACAAGTCGCGTGGACGCGGACGCGGGAGAGGTAATCAGGCACGCAAAGCGGCCTGATACACGCTTGGCCGGACCGAATCGCGGTCCGGCCGCCCTCCTCAGAGTCGCACCACGATACTTCCGGTGGATCGCCGCTCGAACAAGGCTGCAAATGCTTCTCCGGCCTGCTCGATATCATGCACCTGCGTGGGTCGGGCATCGATGCGGCCGGTCAAGGTCCACTCCGCCAGCGTGCGAATTACCGGCGCCACCACGGACGGATCGGCCCAAACCGTACCGCCCCAGTTGACGCCGTGAACGGAGCAGCGTTTGAGTAGCGGCAAGTTAAGCGGAATACGGGCAATCCCGGCCACGAAACCGACCACCAGGTATCGACCACCAGGCTTGAGCAGGCGCAATGCCGATTCAGCCAGTTCGCCTCCGACCGGATCGTAGACCACATTCACACCGCCATCGCTGGCCTGCTTGACCTGATCGCGCCAATCCTCGGCCGTGTAGTCAATGGCTGCATCCGCGCCCTGTTCAAGACAGTGAGCGCGCTTGTCCTCACTACTTGCACAGGCAATGACGCGCGCGCCCATTGCCTTGGCGCATTGGATCGCCGTCGTACCGGTGGTGCCGGCCGCCCCCAGCACAAGCACGGTTTCGCCTTCGGCAAGCCCGCCGATCTCTCGAAGTCCATACAGACTGGTCGCCCAGGCAATGAAGAAATTGGCCGCGGCCAATGGATTGATGTCCGGCGGCAACGGAGCGCATGATTGAGCCGGCAACACCACCTGCTCGGCCATACCGCCATGCAGCATGAAAGCCGCGACCAGGTCGCCCGACTTGAGATGGGACACCTCCTCGCCCACCGATCGAACACGACCCGCCAGCGAGCTGCCCGAAACAAACGGCAGATCGGGACGGATCTGGTAATCGCCACGAATCAGCAATCCATCGAAATAGCCGATCCCTACCCCGGCCACGTCAATGCAGACCTGTCCGGGGCCCGGTGGACCGGGTGGATCGATTTCCGACGGTTGAATGGTGGACGGATCACAGAATTCACGAACAACCAGCGCTTTCATGAAAGATACCCATGCTTGAACTGGTTGCATGATGCCTCAATCGCCGCGTCATCGGGGGGCGAGATCAGCGATCCGTCGATAGGCTTGATTTCCCGAGCCCCAAATATCGGGACAAGTTCAAGGCACTACGACGACCCGGGTCGAACCACTTCGACCAAAGGTCTCAGGCCGGTACATTTCCTCGGCCCGGGCCGGCGGCACGATGAATTCACCCGGCGTGGTGGCGCGCGCGTAGTAGCGGTATTCATACACCCCGCCCGGCAACAGGGTGGCGAATGCCTCGACGCGCTCATCGCGCAGATTCTGATGCTGATACCACGGTCCCCACCAGACCATTCGTCCATGCGGTACCGGGCGGCCGGGTGAACCATTGTCCGGAACATCGCTGACGGCCAGGGCCGGATTGAGCGGTTCCAGGCCGGCCGGCAGGGCATCGACCAGGGCGACGTGATAGCGGCTGGCCGGAGCGACCAGGGTCACCTCGACCTTGACCCGGGCACCGGCCCGGATTTCCCAGGTGCCGTCATCGTTGAGCACGACATCCTCGTCACGCTCGAGGGGCCGATACACACGGCTGACCTCGAAACCGTGGCTGGCCGGCTCCAGGTCGAGACTCTTCGGCGCATAGCGCAGGCCAATGCGGTAATACATCCGCCCTGCCCCGTCCCGGGCCAGGGTCAGATCCTGCTGTTCATCCTGATCGGCCAGCCATTGCATTGGAATGTCGACATGATGGCGCTCGGTGGTGCGTCCCTTGAAGTGATGCACACCGGCGAAGTGCTCTCCCAGCCAGGACCTGACGATGAAATCCGGTTCAACGGCCTCGTAGGTCTGGAAATACTGCTTCAGGGCCAGCAGCACAAAGACATTGTCCTGGGTGCTGGACCAGCGACCACGCACCCGGTGGGCCTGCAGATCATGAACCAGCCTGGGAATGAGATCCGATTCCGGGTCATCACGCATCAACGCCTCCAGGATGATGCCATCGGCCCTGCGGCTGGAATGCATGATCAGGTGATCACCGTCTTGATAGGAGGTGGCAAAACTGGCCCCGGCCGCGGTCTCGGTGACCCGGTTGTCCAGGAATCGGCGCAGACGATCTCGCTCATCGGCCGAGTCGTCATACCCAGCAAGTACGCCCACCAGCCAGCCCAGGGATTCAAACGTCAATGCATCCAGCGACTCGACGCCATTGACCAACGCCCGGGCACGGGCACGGTCAAGATCACCGTCCAGGGCGCGAATGTAGAGCGCGTAGGCAACGATGTGGTCGCGTATCCGTTGACCATAGTGCCCGGGTATGCGCCGCTCGATGTCTCGCACGTAGCTCATGGTCCGGTCATACAAACCGTCATCGACGTCGTATTGGTTCAGGCGAGCCCGGACCAGCGCGTGGGCCACATGCAGGCTTGGAAATGGCCACGACTGCTGATCACGCCGCCACAGGCCGAAACCGCCATCCTGGTTCTGCAAGGCGGCCAGGCGCGCCAGGTCGTCTGACATGCTTTGCTCGATCTGCTCGGCAGTGGGCATACCTTCGGCCTCGAAGGCTTCGAGAATGTCTCGCAAGGCCACGATGGCCAGGATGCGGGAAGCCAGCGGTTCACTGGCCCGGTAGGGGTAGTCATGCAGATGAATGAAAGCGTCGGTCAATGACTGCACGGCGGTCGAACTGGTCGTGATCTCGAGTTGTCCGAACTGCGGCCAGACGGCTTCGGGCATGATCACCGGCTGCACAATGCCGTCATCATCCAGTTCTCCGTAGGTGGCGAATGCCTCACGGGTCGCCGGTGTCCAGACCGGAAGTTGCCCGCGTGCGGCATCGGAAAAACCGTTGCCGGCCGCCACCACCTGGAAGCGGGCCGTGCCGGCCTGGCCGGTTTCGGCCGGGAAACGGACCTCGACGCGGTCATTGGCCGGGATGTCGAGCCGATACCCCTGCGCGCCGGTCATGCCCAGATTGGCGACATCCAGGGCCACCTCAACGCTCTGATCCTGATCGGTCTGGTTCTGCAACACGACCGGAAACTCGAAGCGATCCCCGAAATTGAGAAAGCGCGGCGGTGAAGGTCGAACCATCAGCGGCAGGCGGGCCGTCAGGGTGGTTTCAGCCTTGCCGTAATGGCTGGACCCAGATACGGCCACCGCCGTGATGCGGTAGCGAGTCAGATTGTCGGGCAGGCGAATCGTGGTCGAGACCCGGCCTTCGCTATCGGTCATCAGCGCCGGCTCGAAGGCGGCCAGCGGGTTGAAATCCTCACGCACATCAATGGCCTCAGCCGCAGGCTCTGTCCGTGACGGCGCAGGCGAATCCACCATGGCGCGTTCCATCACCGCCCCATCGGCCAGAATGGCTTCCTCCTCACCCATTCTCAGCAAGTCATCGGCAGTGAGCAGGCGAATACTGGGCCGGAGATGATGATCCCTGACTTCGCCGGGACGGGTGCGGTAGAAGATCTCCAGCGGGTCGGGAGTGCGGTAATCCCCCAGGGCCAGAATGGCCTCGTCAACCACCACCAGGGCGATTTCGGCATCGGCAACCGGCTGACCATCGGCATCGAGAACCTGCAAATCGATTTCGGTCGACTCGCCCGGCGCCAGTGCCTGCTCATGCAGGGCCAGCTCAAGGGCCAGGGAACGCTTGGCGGTGGAGATATTCAGTTCGTGCGAGCCCGTGGCAATGGCCGGCCGTGGTGGCAAGTGATCATCGCCTTCGTCCTCGGACCGCTCGCTTTGACCGATCAGCAGGACGTGGGCATGCACGTTGGGCAGCCATTCCTCGCGCAGTTCAATGTCCAGTGTGGTCGAGCCTTCGCTGAAACTGAAACGGCGCTGCTCGGCCAGGCCGTGACGGCGAAGCGTCAAAAGCCCCTCACCTGCCTCAAACGGCGCCTGGATGAGCAGCCGCGCGGTCTGGCCGGGCTGGTAGAGATCCTGATCGGGAATCAGCATGACCTCTTCAATTTCCACCCGATCGGCGGCCGGCATGCGGCCACCGCTGACCCAGCGCTGGATGCGCGTCGCATTGGCCCGTCCCCGGCCATCTTCGGTTTTGGCCATGATGCGATACTGCCCACCGTGCTCGGGCCGGAAGCGACATTGGCCAAGTCCTTCTTCGTCGCTCACGATTCGGCACTGATCCACCACTTCGCCGGCTGTCGACCCTCGACCCTGACCCCATTGATGACGAAGTCGAGTGAGCTCGACCCGGACCGAACTTTCACGGATCGGTTTGCCATCAATGTCAGTGGTGATCACATCAACCCCCAGCGGCTCACCCTGGTCGACGAAATAAGCGTCGGTCCTGAGCCCGACATAGATCTCGCCGGGATGAACCAGCACATCGCTGGAGGCGGTCCAGGCCTGACGATTGATGTCCATGACCGTGGCCCGGGCTGAAAACACCAACGGTCGCGGCTGGTCCTCGAAGTCCGGGTAAATGGTCACGGCATGCCGGCCGGTGGCATCGGTCATGCCTTCAAACCGCTCAAGCATCACCTCCCTGTCCTCGACCATCGGCCAGGGAAACCACCAGTCGGGCTGGAATCCAAACGACCAGCCATCATGACCTGGCGGCGAGAACTGGCCCGGTCGCGCCTGAATCTCCCAGGTGGTGGCTGCCCCCGGAAGCACGCCACCGGCATAGTAGGCGGCTTCAACTTCGATTTCCACGGCCTGATCACCGACAAACGGGCCTTCCTGGACCCGGGTGGTGACCTCGAACTCAGGCGTGCGGAACTCCTCGATCGAAAACAAGTGGGTATGACTGGTATTGCCCGGCCGACCCGGACCGGTGTAGTTCAACTCCACCCGGGCTGTGCCCAGGTTGGGCGTGTCGGGAAGATCGAAGGCCAGGTCAAAACCACCCAACCGACCGACCGTCACTTCCCCCGAGTGAAACTCATTGTTGCGCGAATCCATGACCCGGTAGCGAACCCGCCCGCCATCACCCGGCAACCCCAGGCCGCCGTCCGGGTTCTGTTCCATGTGCCGGATCCAGCCCTTGAGGTGGACCTGCTCCCCGGGGCGATAGGTTCGCCGGTCATCGAACACCTGCCAGATCAGTTGATCGGTCCGGGATTGGCGATACCAACCCGTACGACGCCATCCATGACCGGATTCAGGCAACAGGGCCGTCTCGGCGTCAACGCGGACAGTCAACCAGTTGGGCCCGGATTCCATCTCGTTTCGCCGCACCAGCTCGATTTGTGCCAGGCCGTCGGTCCCGGTGACCCACTGCCCGTCCATGCCGGCAACAAGAACTTCGGCATCTTTCAGCGCTTGACCGTCGGCCAGTTGGCTGGCCCAGACCAGCAGCTTGTCGTGATCGGCCATGGCATCAATGCCGATCCGTGTCGCCTGAACCCAGGTCAGATGAGTGCGCATCCGGTGCTCATCATGTACATCCACCATGGGCTTGCCGGCGGTCAGCAAAACCAGCAGATGGCCATGACCACCATCGAGCCATGGCTCCAGATCCAGCGCACTGCGATGCAGCACATCACGCTCGGCGTTGATCTCGAACGTATCGCCATAAACCGGCTCACCGGGCAGTTCGGGGATTTCATCGCGCCATTGCCAGCGACCACGCAGAGCCTCCAGGTACTCACCCCACTGGGATGGATCGACCCGATGAATCAGAACCTCGACATTGGCCAGGTTGGTGGTGAAGAAATCGAATCGCGGCGGACCGTGAGGGTCCAGCGTGGTCAATATCCCGGCTGATGTACTCAGGCTGGCCGGGAAACTGCCCACCTGGAACTGAAATTCTCGCAATCCGGTCAGGCTCTGGCCAAAGCGATCGACCAGGTTTTCGTCGAGAAAGACCGTGTAGGTGGTCTGACCGCGCTTGAGTCCGGAAATGGTCAATCCACGCCCATGAGAATCAATCTCCACACCAGGGATTTCAGGTTCAACCCGAACGAGCTCGGCCAGATCCTGATCACTGGACAATTCATTGCTGAAC
This sequence comes from Gammaproteobacteria bacterium, assembly GCA_003561495.1. GTDB lineage: Bacteria > Pseudomonadota > Gammaproteobacteria > Xanthomonadales > Wenzhouxiangellaceae > Wenzhouxiangella. The sequence continues at coordinate 3,264 of PWWM01000030.1, read as the reverse complement.
TCCAGCCTAAAAACATCAGTCGGCGCACAATCTCGCCCCAACCAACCGCAGCTCATGGCACGAACAAACATCGGACCGTAGGTGTGGAAATTTCGGCGCTGGGCTTCAGTGGTCAGCAACCAGCCCTCCGCAGAAGCGGCTCCGGCTTCGAGCTCCAGGGTGATACGTGTGTTGCCGGGCAAGGACTCAAGCGGGCGTATCGCCAGCCAGGTGCCGGGGGCCATGGATTCGGCCTGACGGGTGACCGAGGCATCGGCCGCGATTTCGTCATCGCCGGCCAGTCGATAGGCCAGGTCACCACCTTCGGCATCGAGAATCTTCAGCGAAGGCAGCAACGTGTCCGGGTCGACTCGCTGGTTGAAGGAAAGAAGGATGACCGGCTCCAGCTCCACCCCGGTTCCGGTTGGATAGGCGCGGGTCAGCTCGAGTGCAGGTGTCTGGAAATTCCAGCGCGTTTCCTGCCCCAATGCCTGACCATCGGCCGATTCCAACCCGGCATCGACCACTACCTCGAAGCGTGTGGCCATGGGCAGACGGGGGGCATCCGGTTCGAAAACCAGCGTGCGGACGCCAACCCAGCGCCAGCCCCCCGGGATTTCCGGCTCGATTCGTATCGGGATCTGTTCGGCCAGGGTATCGGCATGGGCCGTGACCGCAACCATGGGGCGGTCAAAGGTCAGACTGATCTGGCCGGCCAGGGGCACCTCGCCTTCCGGGGCATACCGCACCAGTTGCGGCCGGCCTTCGGGGATCTCGATCTCCGGTAATCGACGCTCCTGCGGCGGCGGAAATTCATCCACCAAGGTGACACCGGTTCGCGGCGGTGGCTCGCTGTCCGGCCTCAGCGCCAGGGGCTTGGTGTCATCAACCTGAACGGCCAGAGCTTCAATCCGTTGCAACAACGCTTCAATCTGCTCAGGATCCAGTGCGACCACCTCGGCCAGGGCAGGACGCTCAAGAAATTCCTCGATGGGATCGCTTTCCCGAAGCGTTCCGGGAAAGCGTTTCAGCGGCCCGGGTTGTTCAAGCGGAGGCCAGTCTAGAGGTCCATCAACCCGCTCGCTTTTGACCGGTTCTTCAACGGGTTTGGGCCCATTGGTGTCACACGAGACAAGAAAGCCGATCAGCAGAGTCGACGGCAGCAGGAATGACAATATCCACTTCACGGTCCAGCCAGACTCCCATGCGCGGCGCCTGAATGCGACGCCGAATATCCCCTATTTGCTGGTTGAGAGTGGACTGCTGATCAGAAAGTTCCTCTGGAACCTCTAGAGCTATGCCGACTGCGGATTGCCCTGTGAACTGCCGGGCTGGCCCACGGCGGTCTGATCCACATCGATCTCGCCACTGCTGGCCTTGCTTGCGATCGACATCAGATCGGACAGGAAGCTACCGGTTTCTCCGGCTGACTTGCGATCGGCGCGCCCACTGCGAAACAGCATGATGCCCAGCACGATAAGGGCGACGCTGACGGCCAGGCTGAACAGTGACATCAGCAAGACAAACACGCCTGCACCGATGAACATCCAGTGAACCTTGCCTTCCAGCCCATCGGTGCGCCGGGCATTGCGCGGGTCGGCGGCCGAATAGGCAATGTCGACCTGCTGGCCGATATTGGGCCGCGAACTGGAGCGCATGCTCGGCGAGAATTGAAATTCCTGTCCATCGACCTCGAAGGCATAGACCGGGGTATACATGGTCTGGCCCTCATCGTTGCGGCTGGTCTGCATATCGACAATCTCGCCCTGGGTGTTGACCTGATCCGGGTAGTCCTCCGGACCCATGGCCGTTCCCACGACTATGAATACGATTCCAACCACCACCCCGATGATGCCGCCCAGCAGGCCGCCGGCGCTGTTCTTGCCGCGTCGACGTCCCCGGCTGACCGCCCGGCGGGCGACACCGAAAATCCCTTCAGCGACCAGAATGGCACCGGCCGTCATTTTTGCCGCGCCACGCGCGGCCGGGTCCTCCGACCAGTTGGTCTGCAGAGTATTGAAAAAGTGGCGAATTCTCTTCATGACATCTCCCTCACTTCGGTTTGTTGAATGCTGAACTTAGTACATACAACGCAAAATCCGCGAAATTGCGCCACAGATCTCGTAATCGAACGCCTCCACCCCACTCTGCAGCCCGCGGTTCCCTGCTTCATGTTACTCTGGCCGGTTCACACGAAACTTCCGAAGGAATCCAATGCAAATCTCCGAAAACACCGTCGTCGCCATCGAATACACCCTGACCGGGGAAGATGGTCAGGTTATCGATACGTCCGAAGGCCGCGAGCCGCTGGTCTACCTGCACGGCCACAACAATATCATTCCCGGCCTGGAAAAGGCGATCGAAGGTCAGGAAGCCGGCGCCGAGCTGGATGTCGCGGTGCCACCCGAGGAAGGTTACGGCCCCTATCGCGAGGAATTGATTCAGGATGTCCCGCGCGATGCGTTCGCCGGTATCGACAAGGTTGAGCCGGGCATGGCCTTTCAGGCCGAGTCCAACGCCGGTCCGATGACCGTGACGGTGCGCGAGGTTGGCGACGATACGGTGACTGTCGACGGCAATCACATGCTGGCCGGCAAGGTCCTCAATTTCAAGGTAGCCATCAAGAGCGTGCGTGAGGCTACCTCCGAGGAGGTCAGCCAGGGGGCTGCCGAAGCCGCCTGATCGCGGCAAGCATCGTTCAACCGATGATCGACAGACCCGGCCGGCCCGGTCGGGTCTGTAAATTGCTTCTCATCAAAGGGGCGCCATGAGATCGTTTTCCGCCGCCATTTTCGATATGGACGGCCTGCTGATCGATTCCGAACCGTTGTGGCAGGAAGCCGAAATCAACTGCTTCCACCCTCTGGGCGTGCCAATAACCCGTGATTTGTGCCGAGCCACGGCCGGTTTGCGCCTGGATGAGGTGTTGCGAATCTGGCATGAGCGATTTGCTTGGGACGGCCCCGATCCGGCCGAAATGCATGATCTGATCATTGCCGAGGTCACGCGCCTGATTCTGGACCGAGGCCAGGCTCTGCCCGGCGTCCACCAGACCATGGCGCATCTGCGCGAAGCCAGTCTTCACCTGGCCATCGCTTCCTCCTCGCCGCCGGAGTTGATTCAGTGTGTGGTCGACAAGCTCGATCTGCACCCATTCCTGGATTTGACCCACTCGGGAACACACGAGAAAAGGGGCAAGCCCGACCCAGCCGTTTTTCTGACTGCGGCCCAAAAGCTGGGGGTAGCGCCGGAACACTGCGTGGTTTTCGAGGACGCCCCCAGCGG
>PWWM01000154.1 GCA_003561495.1 Gammaproteobacteria bacterium | reverse complement strand
GGTCACCATTGCGGTCGCAAAATCGTCCAGTACTCGACCATGGAGCACGGCAGCCATGACCACTGTGACCAGCCCGACAAGCCCGGGACCCAGCATGCGCACATCGCGATGGATGGAGTAGCCCTGGACGAATGCCAGCAGGCTCAAAGGCAGGATCACGCCGAGCAATGCCAGATGAAACAGCTCGTCACTGAGTACGCCCAGGGACACCCAGGGCGTGATCAAGACCAGAACCGGCAGCAACAGACACTGTGCCAGACACAGGCCCGACACACAGATAGCAGCGCGATCGAGAATCGCACCTCTGCGTCCGGTTTTTTCATCGTCGAAAACAACGGCCATGGTTTTGAGCTTCAAGCAAGGCAATCTTTGAAATTGCAATGATATAACATTTTGAGCATTCATGCATCGATCCGCTCAATCACACCATCTTCAGGCACACTGGGTGGAATCGCTCCAGATGGTTGAGACATGCAGGATCAAATGGCGCCGATCGCGCCGGCGAACATCGCGTTCGATCACGACACACCGATATCGACCGGCTTTAACGATACCTACTTCATGCCCGGCCAGGGCCCGGACGAGAGCCGGGTCGTATTCATCGAAGCCAGCCGATTGGCCGAGCGGTTCAATGCGCTGACCGATGATGAATACCTTGTCGTCGGTGAAACCGGGTTCGGCACCGGCCTGAATTGTCTGCTGGCGGCACGTTGTTTCGCAAAGCACGCTCCGCCTGCCGCCCGGTTGCACCTGGTCTCGGCTGAGTTGCATCCGCTTCACCCAACCGACCTGGCCCGCGCACTCGGTCACTGGCCGGAATTGGCACGCTGGACAGGGCCATTGCAACGGGGCTGGCCGGCACCGACGCCCGGTTACCATCGTATCCGCCTGGCCGACAATATCGAGTTGACCCTGATGTTCGGCGAGGCCGCCGAGTTCTGGGCGCATAGCCGTATTGAAGTTGATGCCTGGTTCCTGGACGGGTTTGCCCCGGCCCGCAATCCGGCGATGTGGAGCGAGGCGCTGTTTCAGGCACTGGCGAAACGATCTCGCCCGGGTTGCACGGTGGCGACCTTCACGGCCGCTGGTCAGGTGCGGCGTGGCCTGGAGCAAGCCGGCTTCGCGGTTCAACGTGTGGAAGGCTTTGGCCGCAAGCGCCATCGATTGATCGCCCAGTGGCCGGGCCATTCCAGACCTCGCAAGTTGTGCCGTGGCCGTGTAATGATTGCCGGAGCCGGGCTGGCCGGGGCGACCACCGCTCGTGCGTTTGCCGAGCGCGGTTGGCAGGTTCGGGTGACCGACCCGGCCGGTATTGCCAACGGGGCTTCGGGTAATCGCTTTGGAGTGGTTCACACCAGCCCCAGCGCCCACCTGACGCCCCAGAACCGTTTCTACCAACTGGGACTGTGTCATGCGATGCGCTGGTTCGATCGCCTTGGCTTTCCGCGCTGCGACCGGGAAGGAAGGCTCGATGGCGTGTGTCACTTTCCACCCGATGAGCGTACCCGGGTCAAGTTTGCCCGCGCCATGGAATCGGGTGCCTGGCCAGGGGCGCTGTTAAGAAGGCACGATGAAGGCGGCTTTATCACACCAGGCGGATTTATCGCGCCACGCGCCTGGTGTGGCTGTCTGCTCGATCACCCTGGTATCACTGTCACCGATCAGGCCATTGAGCATTTTCAGCCCGGCGCGGAGGGGCGGATTGGGTTGGACGATGGCTCACACGCCGTGGTTGATTTCCTGGTGATCTGCACCGCTGTTGCCGCCAGAGGCCTTCCCGGGCTGGGCTGGCTGCCGCTGAAAACCAGCCGCGGCCAGGTCAGTCACTGCCGCGCCACCCCGGAGAGTCGAAGCTGGCAACGGGCAATTTGCCATGCCGGCTATTTGATCCCGGCTGTCGACGGCCTGCACTCGTTCGGCGCGACCTTCGATCATGACTCGGACCGACCCGTGATTTCACCCACAGATGACCGCATCAATCTTGCACAACTTGAACAGCATCTTCCCGCGCATTTCCGGGCGCTGGGCGGGAACGATATTGCTGTGGTTGATCAGCGCGCCGGCTTGCGCTGCCACAGCCGCGACACCTTGCCGCTGGTTGGCGCGTTGCCCAACCCGAGTCACAACCCCCACCAGTTCGAAGCAGGTGTAGTCCTGAACCTGGCCCATGGCTCACGCGCCATCACCCACTCACCGTTGTGCGCCGACCTGTTGGCCGATTTCGCCGGTGGAGGCCCACTCCCCGCCGATCCCGGCCTGGTCGATGCGCTGGCGCCGGAACGCTTCATTCTGAGAGAACGTCGCCGTGATCCGGAATGGCTGCCATGAATTGATCGTATACTTAGTAGTGGTTGAATAAGCCGATCTAATCCGTTCATTACTCATCCAAGGAGCGCAGTCATGACCGAATCATCCCGCAGAGACCAGTTCATCGAGACCGTCAAGGGCAAGCTTGACGAACTCAACCAGGAAATCGACCAGCTTGAGGAAAAGGCCAAGAAGGCCGGCGGAGACGCCGAGCAGAAGTATCGCGAGCAATTGGCCGATGTGCGCAAGAAACGTGACGAACTCAAGCAAAAATTGACCGAACTGCGTGCCGCCGGCGAAGCCCAGTTCGACAAACTGAAACTGGAAGCCGAACATGCCTGGAAGGCCTTCAAGAACTCGGCCAATTACTTCAAATCACATTTCAAGTAAGATTTTCTGTGCGCCATTGAAAAGGCCGCCGGAGGAATCCCCGGCGGCCTTTTCATTATTGCTTTGACCTGATCAGTTGCTGGCGCAGGTCACGGCATTATCTGCGGGCTCGTAGTCAAAGTCCGGATGACTGACGCTGTCTACGCAGAAGGAGAAGCTGATGCTGTTCTGGCGTACGCGATCGCTTTCCAGCGTGACATTGCCATTGGAGCCTGTTGAACCCGAGCTGGTACCGCCCACATCGCCCGAGAAGGTTCCGGTCACCGTGGCGCCGCTGACGGCGTTGCCACTGTCATCGACCACGGTAACAACCGCTTCACCGGTACGCCACGGGCCTCGTGCGCGGACGCTGAGCGAGATGGAGGCCACCGACATGCTGCCTTCATCGCCCGGCGGATCTCCACCGTCATCGCCATTATCGCCCCCGTCATCATCGCCATTGTCGCCACCATCATCGCCATCGGGTGCCAACCAGGGCGCGACATCATCGAAAAAGTAGGCCAGGGCGCCATCGACCGTGGCATTGCTGTCGCTGTCACAGACATCGTTGACATTGAAGCCGCAGGCACCCGAGAGCGTGCCGACGACCTGGCCGTCGGCATTGAGCACGGGCGAACCACTGCTGCCGCCTTCGGTGGCGCCAATCACATCATCGGAATAAATCCAGGGGCCGCGCGGCCAACTCTGGCACGTGCCCGTTCCGGTATCGACAACATGGGTGGAGAATGCTTGGGGCGCGCCACTGGGATGGCTGATGCGGTAAAGCGGGTAACCGGAGGTGAACGCCACTTCGGCGCTGGTCCAGCCCAGGAACACACTGCCTGAAGGCGGCTGCTGGTCGAGCAGCAACAAAGTGTAGTCGCTGGTGCTGCTGGTGCTGAGAATATCCGAGCCCAGGGTACGTGGAAACTCGCTGCGATGCGGGCATGTGCCACCGCATGAGGAGGTCATGTACTGGAAGTAGGTTTCCAGTGAATTGGCCTCTCGGCCCCGGCTGATGCAGTGATTGGCCGTCAGGAAATAGGGAGTTTCCGAGCCGATGGTGTCGGCCAGCAGCCCACCGCTGCACACGTAAGCCCAGGGTCCGGACGAATACAGCATGTGGCCGGCGGCCATGCGGGCATCATCGATATGCGCAAAATCCGTGTGGTTGTAGCAGGAGGCATCTTCAACACAGCTCTCGTTGTAGCTGCAGTGGCCATTGCCCGACTGGGGCGATGGCCGCAGCGAGCCGGCCAGCATGAAGTCCGGGCCCAGGTGAACGATCTCGCCGATTTCGAATCGTGTTCTGGCCAGCGTAGACCGGTCGACCGTGCCAAAAAACTGAACCGCCACGGTAATTTCCTCACCACTGACGGTATGGGTCCACAACTCACCGCCCGCGACACTGCCGACGTATGGGCCGAAGGCTTCACCATGATTGTTGTAGATAAAGAGGGCGGCTCCGTCGGGCAGGCTCAGGTCCCGAAACATCAGCCGCACCGCGCTGGCCTCGGGCGAGGACAGGGTCATCTGCCAGCCCAGGCCCTGCGGATTCGGACGGGCCAGGCCGCCGGCAAATTCACTGCCCCGGCCTCGGGTGGCGGACTCGGGGAGACGACCAAAATCCACCGTGTGGGCTACGGTCTTGTTGACACCAACCAGCATGCGACGCGGATCGACATTGATCGCCTCGCAATCAGCACAGTCTTCCAGGCCCAGATCGATCCGGTCCTGAAGCTCAAGCGGGATGCTCAGGCTGACAGACGCCGGGCGACCCTGTGATTCGATCAACCATTGAAACAGGGATTCACGTTGCTGGCGCATGACTTCCAGATCCGGTCCGCGCGTCGAGACTTGAGAGGCGCTCGACTTGGCCAGACCCGGTTGTCCTGGAAAATGTTCACAGGAAAGTTCTTCGGCAGCAAGACTCAGACACAGCAGTGCAGAAGCTGAGAAAAGTGTCAGTTGACTCTTCCAGTACTTCATCATATTCGTCCCTCGAATTGTTTGAATTGTCCCCTGAGTGTGATCGATCTCTTTCCCCGAGATGACCGGCCCGAGGGACGTATAGCACAATAAAAATGGAAATTCAATCGAGCTTTTTGTCCTGAGCTGTGATGGATGTCACGACTGCAGGCCGAT
>PWWM01000173.1 GCA_003561495.1 Gammaproteobacteria bacterium | reverse complement strand
GCATGCTTGAGGTCGGTAATGATCAGTTCCTGATGCTGCTGCTCATGATTGAGCCCCAGAGCGACCAGTGGCGCAAGGGTCCGAGCCTGGCTGGCATCGAGGCTGCCCAGGAATTCCAGCATGGCCTGATCAACATGTTCACGATAAGCTGCGATGCGTTGGCAGTCCGGCCTTGAAATCAATCCGCGCTGGGGACGGGGAAACTGTTTTCCGATGCCGTTGTAGTAGGAATTGAAAAGGTAGGCAAAACTTGGATCAAAGGGTTGATATTCAGATTGCTCAGGACCCAGGATGAAGGTTTCAAAAAACCAGGACGTGTGCGCTCGGTGCCACTTGACCGGGCTGGCCTCGGGCATGGACTGGAGATTCTGATCTTCAGCGGACAGGTTGGCCGCCAGGATTTCAGTATCGCGACGGACTGCAACAAAACACTCACGCAACAGCGTCGAGTCGATTTCCGCCCAGTCCTGATCGTTGATGGAGGGTGTCACAGCAGGTCGTGGAACCTCTGATGCCAATCTGCTCATGATTGAATTCAATTTTAAATGGATTGGATGATGCGCTTTCGTCTCGGGAAAACGCGCTCGCAATTATCGCACAGGAATGTGAGGCAGCTCTCATAAAGCTAATAACGGTTATCAGAAGTGCCTCGTAAAAAATTGATTTTTATTGTATATTCTGCATCACAAGGGGCATCCTCAATTCGTGTGTGAGTGTGTCTATGACGATCCGATTGATGGCAGCCGTGGTCTTGCTCGGTTTTTTGATATCCGCCAAGGCGGAGATCACATTGCTTTTGAACAGCCAACCGTACGCGACGCCTAAAGCAGTGGAATATTTCTTTGATAGTGGCGTCATCGAAGTCGAGTTCGACGACGGTATGGCCTGCAGCGGAGAACCCGCTTCGCAGCCCGGTGATGGCCTGACGGTCCGCCTGGCCGATCAGTTCTACGCCCTCCAGGGCGATGTCCTCCTCGACTTTTCCACCCAACCAATGCAGCTCAGCATGACCAGTGACAGCGGCCAGTTGGGGTGCACCTTCGATCGTGTCTTCAGCGATTCCTTTATGGTGCTATGAGTCTAGTCGATTTCGTACTTCTTGAGTTTGTAGCGCAGCGACCGAAAGGTGATGCCTAGCTGGCGGGCCGCCTCTGTCTTGTTGTATCGCGCCTCGCGCAGGGCATTTTCAAGAATGCGTTTCTCTACTTCTTCGATATAATCATCAAGGCTGCGGTCATCAGGGCGCTCACCGATGCTGGTTTCGTCCGGCATGGATTCGGCATCAAGGCTGAGATCATGTCGACTGATCTCATCACCCTCGCACAAGGTGACGGCGCGTTGAAGGATATTGACGAGTTCACGCACGTTGCCTGAATAGTTGTGCTCAGTCAGCGCCTTGACCGCGTCATTGCCGAGTTTTCGAGCTGGTTCTCCCCACTGTTCGCCGATGGACTCGAGAAAATGCTCGGCTAGGATTCGAATATCGCCGCGCCTTTCGTTCAGAGAGGGCATGTGCAGCTCAATGACATTGAGCCGGTAATAGAGGTCGTTTCTGAAGTCTCCGGCATCAACCAGCGGCTTGAGTGGCTTGTGACTGGCAGACAGGATGCGGACGTCAATCTTGAGTTCCTGGCGCCCGCCAATGGGACGGACCGATTTCTCCTGGATGACCCGCAGCAACTTGACCTGCATGGGCAGCGGCAGGTCCGCGACTTCATCCAGAAACAGGGTCCCACCCTGGGCGGCCTGGAATAGGCCCTCCTTGTCGGTGTCGGCGCCAGTGAAACTGCCCTTCATGTGACCGAAGAATTCGCTTTCCATCAATTCCGATGGAATGGCGCCGCAGTTGACGGCCACGAAGGGTTCCTCGGCGCGCGGCCCCAGGTCGTGGATCAGACGGGCTGCCAGCTCCTTGCCGGTGCCGGAATCTCCACTGATCAAGACCGGCGCCTGACTGCGCGCAAGTTTGGCGATGGTCTGGCGGACTCGGCCAATTGCGTCCGAGTCACCGATGAGCCGATTGAGAAGCAGCGACTTGCCTTCGTCGGTGGTCTCTGTGCGTGCCGGTTTGCGGGGCGGCGGGGCGGCGTCACCCGCGTCGGCTTGCGGAGCGCTTTTTTCGGCGTCATCCTGACGAAGCTTAAGAGCCGTTCGAACCAGATTTCTCAGTACCTCGAGGTCCACCGGCTTGGAAACGAAGTCGAAGGCACCGTACTTGAGGGCCGTGACCGCATCATCGACCTTGCCATAGGCGGTAATCATCGCCACCGGGATCTGCTCGTAATCGCGGCTGATTTCCTTGATCAGGGTCAGCCCGTTGCCATCGGGCAAGCGCATGTCGGTCAGACAAAGAGCAAAGTCGGAATTTTCGGTCAGGCAGCGCCGGGCGCTGGACAAGTCCTCGGCAGTGACCACATCCAGGCCCATGCGGCTGAGCGTGATATCCAGCAACTCTCTCAGGTCCGGTTCATCGTCGACAACCAGTGCGCGCATCTGGCTCATTCAGCGTACCTTGTGATCTCTGGTGTCGGTGACATCGTATCAGGCCGTGGCTTTTTTCGCTGTGCTCTGGTCCGGGTTGCGAGTGGTGGAATCCGGTCGTCTCAGCAGAATTCGAAAACAGGCGCCGGCATTGGGAACCTGTACATATTCCAGCGGCGCCTGGTTGGCATCGCAAAGCTGACGAGCGATATACAGCCCCAGCCCTGAACCTTGCTTGTGGGTCGTGAAGAAAGGCTCGAATACCTGTGAGCGCTTCTCCAGCGGAATGCCCGGGCCGTTGTCGATGATATCCAGCGCCATTTCACGGTGGCCGCGAATCGGGCTGACCCGCAGCGTGATGACCGGCGGCTTGTCGTCGGTCCGGGCATGCTTGAGTGCATTTTCCATCAGATTCCAGACCGCCTGGGTCAGCTGTCCCGGGTCGATCAGCACCATGATGGCCGCGGACGGCACTTCAAGCCGCACCTGGTCTTCCGGCAATTTGTGATAGCGGCGGAATTCATTGGCCAGGCGTTTGGTCCATGTCACCAGGTTGACCGGTTCGACACGAGCGCGCTCGCGCCGGGACAGTTTGAGCACATTTTCCACAATGTCGTTCATGCGAGCCGAGTGGTTGAGGACCATGTTGACCAGCTTCTTGTCCGGAGAGGTGAGGTCCTCGGACTCGCCCAGCAGTTGCGCGGCGTGGGAAAGCGCGCCCAGGGGGTTGCGGATTTCATGAGCAATGGAGGCCGATAGCCGAGCCAGGGAGGCTTGGGCGAGGTCACGCGCTCGACGGCTGATGACCGAAGTATCCTCGAGAAAGATCAAGGTGGCTTCGCTGTTCAGGCCCGGCATGGACAGCATCCTCGGGACCACGGCAACCTGCGTGGCCTGAAGCAGGAGTCCTTCGTCTTCCGTCTTGCCGGTCTTGCGCCAGCGCTCCAGGCGCTCGGCCAGGGGCGGTGAAATGACTTTGAGGTTGCGTTCATTGACCGGCGGGTTGCCCAGCAGGTACCAGGCGGCCTCGTTGGTTTGGCGGATCCGGTTGTTGGCATCGACAACCAATACGCCGGATCTCATCCGGTGGATGATCAGTTCGTTGATCTGTTCCAGGCTGGCCAGATCCACGCCGCGACGTTCCGCGAGTAACTGGTATTCGCGTCCCCATCGACCCAGCAGTGAGCAGCCCAGGGCCGTCACGAAGGCCGCAATTCCGTAGAGTGCCGCCTGCACGGCCATTGAGCCGGTAGGTAACCCGCGCACCGCCATACTGGCATCAATCAGCAAGCCGATGGTCACGATGCTGGCAAACAGCAGCGCGGTGCGAAGCGACAGCAGCAGGCCGGCGATGCCGACGGTGAACAACAGCAGAATGACCAATCCGCTCTCGATGCCACCAAAGCAATGCAGGATGACGCTGAGGATGATCAGGTCGGTGGCCAGTGAGAAAGAGGCCAGGTCCTGGGCAGGGGTGGACCGCTTCAGATGAATGGCGACAAAGGCGATTGCAGCGCCGAGATAGGTCAGGCCTGCGGCCTGGGCAAGAAATGTCTTGTAGGCCGGCGCCAGGGCGTCGGCCAGAGGACTGAAAGAGAGGATGACCAGCACCGGCGCCAGCACCATCCGGAAGCCATTGAGATAATGCAGCGCCCGTCGGACGATGTCGTCATCGGCGACCAGCGAGTTGCCGGTGCTCAACCCTGCCACCGTCTACCTCGGCTTGCGGATTGATCTCCCGAGTATTCAGGCAGCATCGACACCATGCAGACTCCTTGATCCATGCTTCTTGGCCCCTGAATCCTAGTATACTTCGAAATCACGGTTTGATAATTGCTGGAATCTGATCCAGAATACCCCGGCTGTGAGGACACATTCGGTCCTGACCTTCTGCGCTCAACTTAACGGTTTCAACCTCAAAATCTTTTTAGGGATTGATCAATGAATTTTCATGAATATCAGGCCAAGGAGCTGTTCGAGCAGTACGGCATCCCGGTGCCTCGTGGCGAGCTGGCCACTACAGCCGATGAGGCGGTGAAGGCCGCCGAAGGTCTCGGTGGTCAACAGTGGGTCATCAAGGCCCAGGTACATGCAGGTGGTCGTGGCAAGGCCGGCGGAGTCAAGCTGGTCGACAGTCTGGACGGCGTTCGTGATGAGGCCGAGCGCATGCTGGGCATGGAAATCGAGACCTACCAGACCGGCGGCCGGGCCTTGCCGGTCAACAGCGTGTTGGTGGCCGAGGCTACTGACATCAAGCATGAGCTGTATCTGGGTGCGCTGGTTGATCGCTCGCACAAATCGGTGATTTTCATGGGCTCGGCAGCCGGCGGGGTTGATATTGAGAAGG
>PWWM01000082.1 GCA_003561495.1 Gammaproteobacteria bacterium | reverse complement strand
CGGCCGTGCTTCAGCAGGCTCTCGGCTGGAATGGAAAAGGTTTCATGCAGGTTTTCAATCATTCGGAGTGTCAGCGGGCGTTTGCCGGCCAGCACTTCGTAGACCCGGTTCTTTCGGCCAATGACGGGGACGAGGTCGTCGACTGTCAGACCTTGCTGCTCCATGCGAAATTTGATGGCTTCCACCGGGTTCGGGAAATCAATCGGATAGTGCTTGCGCTCATAGGCTTCGACCAGTGTGACCAACACATCCAGGCGATCGCCTTCCGGGCTGTCCATCTCGGCCGACATCAGCGCCTCGACTTCCTTCAGTGTCGCTCGGTAATCGGTTTCATTTTTGATCGGTCGAATTTCCATAAGTCACCTTAAACCCACCTTATTCACCATGGTGCCTACTGCGGAGCCACCAGGCCCCGCGTCTGGGGCATTTCGCTCGGTCGCGAGTCCTCACCGTACAGGCGAGTACGCCTCCGGCCCGCTTGGTCGCGAAATGCCCCAGCCACAGGACCTGGCGGCCCCTCGCGACGGCACCATGGTGAATAAGGTGGGTTGATGGTCTGCGCGTCGATCTGGTCATCATGCCTTTGCACGCCATTATGGATCATTCCGGCTCCCGATTCAGCAGGCTTGGGTCGCCGGTCGAAGCCTCGTCTGCCGGCCATGACAGGCAATCGGCGGCACACGTCCGCATCAGCACGAGAGGCGCGAAGAGCGTTGAGCGGGAACCTTTTTCCTGACAGTCACCTCAAATTGCTTACCTGGTAAGACGCATGTAAACTGTAGTTTGGTCGAATACGGAGACTGGAAGCCATGGCAACACTCACCGAGAAGGGGCAAGTGGTCATACCTGCTGCGATTCGCAGGCGCTATGGCCTGACCCCGGGTACAGATGTGCAATTTGTCGATGATGGCGACGGCATTCGTCTGGTGGTTCGGCGACCGGTTACCAGCTCTACCGTAGAAGAAGGTTTCGGCATGTTTCGGGTGAGCAAGACCGGGCAGCCAAGACGGCTGTCGACCTTCGACCCAGCCAGTCTGCTCGATGAACCGAAATGATTGGTGTGGACTCCAATGTGTTGGCTCGCTTCTATTGCGATGACCCCGACGATCCAGAAGCGGCTCGTCAGCGGCCCGCTGCGCGGCGATTGTTCGAGCAGGCCTCAGCCCTGTTCGTGCCGATTACCGTAATCCTTGAGCTTGAGTGGGTCATGCGTGGCTTTTATCGACTCTCGCCACCTGACTTTACTCGGGCAGTGCGTCACTTGCTGGGCTTGCCCAATGTCACCGTCGAGGATTGGGAGCGAGTTGATCAGGCACTCGGCCTGCATCTCGAGGGCCAGGATTTCGCCGACGCACTGCACTGGTCCCGCTGTTCGGATTGTGAATTCGTGGCGAGTTTCGATGATCGCGGATTTGCTCGTCGGATCAAGCGGCTCAAGCTGAAACCGGAAGTCCAGCGACCTTGAACCCGCCTTGTTCTAGCTACTGCGGTGCCGCCAGGCCCCGCGTCTGCAGCACAGGCCGGCGGCCAGGTGCGGTTTGCCGAAGGCAAGAAGCGCCAGGCCAGAGGCCGACCGTGCGTGCTTCGCTCGGTCGCGGGTCCTTACCGTACGCCTCCGGCCCGCTCGGTCACGAAACGCCCCAGCCACAGGACCTGGCGGCACCTCGCGACGGAAGGGTGGTGAATAAGGCGGGTTGAGGATAGGGTGATCAGGCAGGTTCTTTGTAGAGTTCGGATTGCAGGTCGTGCACGGCCTGTTCAAAGCCCGGCTTGCCGCCAAAGGCGCGGACCAGTTCGATGGGGGTACCCAGTTGGTCCAGGGGCGGGATTCTGAGCACATTGGTGTCATCGATGTTGAGCACGCCTTCGTCGGCGTACTTGTCGAGCAGGGCGTCGAGTACGGCGCGGGCCTGTTCGCCGTATTGGTCAAACACATCGCGCTTTTTGACGTTGTCGGCGCGTTCGCGGCGGGTCAGCGGTTTGGCGTCGAAGGCGACGTGGCAGATCAGGTCGAAGGGGTCGAGTTCCTTGCCCAGTTCGTCGAGGATGGGGTCGAGCGGCAGGCCCTCGTTTTCCAGTTCTTCGACGATGGCCTGCTTGCGCTCGGTGTCGTTCCAGCGCCTGAGGAAGTCGTCCAGGCTGGCGAAGCGTTTTTTGAGCGCGCGGCGGGTGAAGTCGCGCAGGGATTCGGTGACCAGCTTGCCGTTGGCGTCCAGATATTCGACGCGCTCGGCGACGATTTCGGCACCGATGCCGTCGACGTAGATCTTGTGCTTGCGTTCCTTTTTGTCTGACTCGGGATGGTTGGGGTCGAACAGAATGGTTTCTTCGCTCTCGTAGTCGGCCTGGTCATCGCTCACTAGCGTGGACGGCGGCGGTTCGTCTTCCACGACTTCGGGCGGGTCAGTCGGGTCGCCGGGACCGGGCTGGTAGATCTGGACCGGTTCGCCGTCGAAATCCGGATCGGCAAAGTGACTGCTGGCGCCGCGGAAGTCGATCAGGGTGAAGTAGAACTTGCCGGTGTCGGCGTGAATGCGGGTGCCGCGGCCGACGATCTGCTGGAATTCGGTCATGGAGCCGACTTCGCGGTCGAGCACGATCAGGCGGCAGGTCTGGGCATCGACGCCGGTCGAGAGCAGGCGCGAGGTGGTGACCAGCACCGGATAGGTCGACTCGGGATCAATGAAATTGCCGAGCTGGGCCTGGCCTTCCGGGTCGTTGCCGGTGATGCGCATGACGTAGCGCGAGTTCTTCCGGACGTGTTCGGGGTTTTCGTTGATCAGGGCCTGGCGCATGCGCGCGGCGTGCTCCTGGTCGACGCAGAAGACGATGGTTTTCTGGTAGGGATCGCCGGATTCGTTTAAGAAAGCGGTGATGCGCTGGGCGACCAGGCGGGTGCGGTCGTCGATGACCAGATGGCGGTCGAAATCCTTGGCATTGTAAATGCGGTCTTCGATCAGCTCGCCGTCGCGGTCGCGCTGGCCCTTTTCAGGGCGATAGCCCTCGACGTCCTTGTCGATATGGATCTTGACCACCTTGTAAGGGGCCAGGTATCCGTCCTGGATGCCCTGCTTAAGCGAATAGCTGTAGACCGGCTCGCCGAAGTAGTTGATGTTGGAGACGTACTCGGTTTCCTTCGGCGTGGCGGTCAGGCCGATCTGCGTAGCTGTGCTGAAGTACTCGAGGATTTCCCGCCAGGTCGAATCCTCGGCCGCGCTGCCGCGGTGGCATTCGTCGATCACGATCAGGTCGAAGAAGTCCGGGGAGAGCTCCTTGAACAGTTTTTGGTGCTCATCAGGACCGGTGATGGCCTGGTAAAGGCCGAGATAGATCTCGTAGGCGGTGTCGATGCGGCGCTGGCGGTCTACAGCCAGCGGAAGACCGATTTCACTGCCGTCGGCGCGCTCGATGGTCTTGGAACGCGTCGAGAGCTTTGCCATGGCGCCGTCGAAAGGTCGGAAGTCGTTGACCATGGTCTGATCGACCAGCACATTCCGGTCGGCCAGAAACAGAATGCGTTTGGCCTGTCCCGCCTTCCACAGCCGCCAGATGATCTGGAAGGCGGTGTAGGTCTTGCCGGTGCCGGTGGCCATGACCAGCAGAATGCGGTCCTGGCCCTTGGCAATTGCCTCGATGGTGGCGTTGATGGCGTTAAGCTGGTAGTACCTTGGTGTCTTGCCTCCGCCATCGTCATGGAAATCCTGCAATACCACTTGCTCGGTGGCCGAGTCCAACCCTTTCCAGCGCCTGTAGCGGGCCCACAGTTCGTCGGGGCTCGGGAATTCATTGAGTGCCAAGGTGGTTTCGGTTTGCTCGCCATGCCCGGTGCGGTCGTGCAGGACGAAGCCGTCGCCGTTGGAGGTAATGGCGAAGGGTGCGTTCAGCTTTTCGGCATAATCCAGCGCCTGCTGCATGCCCGCACCCATGCTGCGACGGTTGCTCTTGGCCTCGATGACTGCGATGGGGATGTTGGGCTTGTAGCAAAGCACAATATCGGCACGCCGGGGTCGCCCTTGAGAAACCATCTTGCCGCGCACGATGATGCGCCCCCTGGCGATCTCGAACTCCTCGCGCATCTGAACCATACGATCCCAGCCGGCGCGTTCCAGGGCCGGGACGATTTATTTGGTGCAGTTGTCGCGTTCGGAAAGTTCTTGTTTATTCACGGGTTCCCCCACCCGTCGCACTCGGTCGCAGTCCATTCTGCCTGGTTTCGGGGCTGGTGGCGAATTCCAGGGGACCTGGATTCTGAACCAGGCTGGATTCAGCTATCTCCTTTCCGGTTTGCATCCATGTCGATGTGACCCGGCCAGAGCTGGTTTTTTCCATCCAACTGGATTAGCCGGTGCTTGCGCAACCTCTCAAGGTCGCGACGACGGGTCTTGTCGGTCAGCTTCTCGTAGAGTGCCTGGTACCAGGTTTCCTTGCGCAGCTTTCCAAGGCCAACGGGGCGGCCCGCCTTCATGACGAAATCGACAATGGCGTACTGGCGCTGATTGATCCGCTTGTCGTCCAGCGCTTGGCGAACCTGATGGAGAAAGAGCAGGTGCGCCACCATCTCGTTGACGCGGTCATGCAGCTTGTTGATGACCTCGAGCAACCCGTCAAGGTGGAATGTCACGAAGTCCTGGTTGGGCCGGTCCCGCTTCTTCTCGGCCTCTTTGCGGCAGTGATTGAACAACGCAAAGTAGCGGTGGATGTGTTGCAGGTAGAAGCGTGCCATGGCAAATGGCGCATAACGAAACCCGGAGTTCAGCAGGATGGACGCTTCGAGTACGCGGCCGACACGGCCGTTGCCGTCCCAGAATGGATGGATGAGTTCGAAGTAGAGGTGAACCAACGGAGCCCGCACCGGTGCTGGGCACCCTGCCCGCTCAAGCTGCTGATTCCACTCGCAAAGTGCATCGAGCAGCATAGAAACATCACGTCCATTCTGCGGCGGTTTGTAAAGGCCACCATGTTCGGCATCACCAACCCGGGTAATCTGGTCCTTTGGATTATCTCGAAGCAGCCCGGGTCGATTGCGCTCATGGGGCAGCTCATGACAGACCAGACGGTGAATTTCTCGGATGTAGTCGGGCGATAACTCCCACTCCTCGTCCCGGCTCTGTTCGAGCGCAAAATCGTAGGCTGATCGCATGTTGCGCGCCCGCTGCTGCTCGATGTTTTCGATTTCATGGGGCGATAGCTCCATCGCAGCGGCTGTTTCCTCTTCGGAAAGTTCGCCACCCTCAATCGTGTTGGTGCCGAAAATGGAGCTTGCCAGCACCTCGCGTTCCAACTCGACTGCGACCTGGGCAAGCCCGCTGCGCCGAAATCGCTCTTGAGCATCATGAACACGCTGCAGGGGCAGTGTCAACGCTGCCGGGTCAACGCCGGTCTGAAACCGGAACGGGCCGAATCGTTCGGTTTCCAGGCGCAATTCGATTTCGCTCCACGAAGAATCGCTGCTCATGCTGTCTGTCTATATGTCCATAAATATGTCCGGTAATAGTATCTTGTAAATACTTTAATATCAAACTATTAGAGAAATATTGATCAGGACATGTCTCAGAAAATGTCCACCCTTAACTCATTGAACTCTCACTCGTGATCAACTTGCTCGATACTGGGAAAACCTGCGGTCTGACTGACGCGCTGGACCAAACGTCGAAAACTCAAACCGCCTCACGCCTGCACTGCCGATAGATCCGGGCCGGCAGGGGGTGTTGCATGCGCCATACGATGCTCATGGGCTTGCTGCCTTCGTGGCGGACGTAGTCCGCGGAGCCGACGAACTGGAATGGCAAGCTTCCCCGGCAAGGCGACAGTTCAAGGATTTTCCTTTGCTTAACGGTGATGGTGGGAGGGATTCGGTTCAGGGTTCAGGGTTCAGGGTTCAGGGGGTCGTGGGAGGAGATAGGCACAAGGCTCAAGGTACAAGGTTCAAGGAAAGGAATTTCGGGTTTCGGGTTACGGGGGCGTGGGTCGGTTCATATCAGTTCTTGAAATTCTCGCAGTCTGTCTGCGCTGACCGGTAATCCTTGAGCAGCGAGTGTGTCAAGAAACTCCTCTGCCGTTCTAACGGGCTTCCTGAGAGAACGACGCTGATCTCTGGCAGCTTGTATCACGGCTGCCTCGCGAAGGTCCATCTGGCACTCGATGAAGCGGTCTGGGTGAATCGCCTCAACACCAAATTGCTCCAATTTCTCAGATGGAAAATCACGAAGATTGAAAGTAACAATCATTTGCGCGAGCGCACACCTAATAGCCCATATCCAGATCCTGGGCTTGCTCGGACAGCTCTTCCATTGCTTGGCGGCTGCGCTCCTCTTGCTTCTGCTTGAACGCCAGAAGGTCTTTCAGTCGAACACGGCGGTGGGAGCCCACCATTGTGTATGGGATTTGCTCTTCGGTTAGCAGCTTGACCAGGTAAGGACGGGAAACATTCAGCATGTCGGCTGCCTCCTGGGTGGTCAGCTCGGCGTGGACCGGCACGATGGTGACCGCGTTACCCTGGGCCATTTCGGCAAGAAGTTTGCGCAGAAGGTCGAGCGCTGCCCGCGGCAAGATGAGGTCTTCGTGGTCCAAACGAATCTGCGCCCGGTCAATCTCCGGGTGTTCGCGCAACAGTCTGCTCAGCGCAGTCGCACTTTCGCGCGCCAGATTTACTGTTTCCGCACTGGGAAGATCATTGAGTGTCTTCGCGCTTTCCACTTTGGAACTCCTGGTTGGCTGCGGATCTTTGACCTCCAATTTAATCGAAATATCCGAAACGGGCAAGGTTTTTGGCCTGGGTTGGGAGTCAGGTTGAGCTTGCTTTGGGGGTTGTTCACTCAACCGCGTGAACGGAAGTTGGCGATCGAGTTGATCGAGGAGAGACTGAAGGGACGGGCTGAGCAGGGTTCAGGGTGAATTTGGAGGGGGCCGTGGGGTTGGGCGATGTCGTACAATCGAAGCGGATTTCCAGATGGCACAGGTGTTTGTCGGGGGCTTAGGTACACCAGCCCCGACCTAACGGGACATGAAGGTTTTGTTGGAGAAGGGTTCGATGGTGGCCGTCGGGGATACGCTCGGGCGATTTACGGACAAGCGCGTTTTGCCTCCGGCAAAACGCGCTTGTCCTCCGATCTGCGCTACCCCGAACTCCAAAGGCTGCTTTGGGCGGCTTGCGCTTGTGTTGGCGTTGATGGTTGGGCTGGTGCTGGTTGGGTGTGATCGGCCGCGGGAGCCGATTACGTTCCATGGGGCGACCATGGGGACGGTGTGGACGGTTCGGGTTTCGGAATTGCCGGCCGGGTTGTCGGGGCCGGAATTGCGCTCTGAAATCGAGGACTTGCTCGAGCAGGTCAATGCCGAGATGAGCACTTATCGAACCGACTCGGTGATCACGGCCTTCAACGAAGCCGAAGCCGGCGAGGGTGTGCGGTTGCCCGACGGTTTTGCCACGGTGTTGACCGAGGCGCTGTACTGGGCCGAGGCCACTGATGGCGCCTTCGATCCGACCGCCGGACCGCTGGTCAATCTGTGGGGCTTCGGTCCAGGTCACCGTCAAAGTGATATCCCGGATGAGCACGACATTGAGCAGGCCATGGAACGGGTGGGCTGGCAGCGCCTGGAATTTCAGCCTGGAGATGATGCGTTGATTCAGCCCGGGGGGGTCTACCTGGACCTGTCCGCCGTTGCCAAGGGCTGGGGCGTGGACCTGGTCGCCGATCATCTGATCGAGCGTGGCGTTGCCGGTTTCCTGGTCGAAATCGGCGGTGATCTGCGCACCCATGGGCGTCGCCCCGACGGGCGGGCCTGGCGGGTCGCCATCGAGCGGCCGCGACCCGGTGCCCACGAACTGCACAGCATTATCGAAGTGGAATCCATCGCGCTGACCACCAGCGGTGACTACCGAAACTTTTTCGAGACCGATGGGCGGCGCTTTTCGCACCTGATCGATCCTCGGACCGGCTATCCCATCGACCACGAAACCGTGTCGGTCACGGTGCTGGCCGAGCGTTGCAAGACCGCCGATGCCCTGGCGACCGCGCTGAGCATTGTGCCCATCGAAGAGGCCTGGGCGCTCGCCATCGAGCGCGACCTGGCCGTACTCTGGCTGCTGGCTGACGACGATCAGCTCTCTGAACGCATGACGCCGGCCTTTGTCAGACTTGTTGAGCCTGGCGACCCGTAATTTCCGGGCCTGCTGATGGCCGACCCGGCCGGTGCGCAGCAGGGGAAACTTCCGGGCGTCTCGAATGTGACGAGTTGGTTACAATGCGATGACGAAATCCAACTGAGTGCACGCGGACATTCGAGGCTCACTGAGTCCTGATCGCTGCGTTCCGAATCTCATGACACCCATGCCATGAAGCCATTGCGGCGTCGCTCCATGCCCGCGCTGAGACGCAAACCCGCAGCCCGGGAAACCCCCGCCTGGGTACGCGGGATCTACGCCGGTTTGTGTCTGTACCTGTTTTTGGCTGCACTCAGCGTCATCAGTAGCGGACTGGGGCTGTTCGGGCGGGAAAGCGACTTTCTGCTGCGCGCCTTTGCCTACGGTGAGAATCCGTTCATTGCGCTGCTGGGCGCGGTCGTGGTCACCGCGGTTGTTCAGAGTTCATCGTTTACCACTGCACTGATCGTGACGCTGGTGGCCACCGGTGAAATGACCCTGGGCACGGCGATTTTCGCCATCATGGGCGCCAATATCGGCACCTCCGTCACGGCGATTCTGGTGGCGCTGGCCAATATTCGCATTCGCAGCCATTTCCGGCGTTCCTTCACCACTGCCCTGCTGCACGATCTGTTCAACCTGATGACGGTGGCCGTGCTGTTCCCGCTGGAATGGATTTCCGGGGCATTGCACGAAAGCGGACGCGGCCTGCTCACGCGAGCGGCGGCATGGTTGGCCGACCTGATCGGCTTGGAAGAGGTTGCCCGTCCCGGCAGCCCGATCAAGGTCATCACTTCTCCGGTTGTGGACCTGTTCAACTGGTTCGGCCAACTGGTCACGCCGACGGATATGGCGCAGGGCCTGCTGGTGGCCTTGATGGGCCTGATCATGATGTTCATCGCTCTGCTGTTCATGGTCAAGAACTTGCGCGGGGCCTTGTTGCGTCACATGGACGGGCTGTTCAGAAGCTATTTCTTTCGTACCGATCTGCGCGCCTACGGCATCGGCGCGGTCTCGACGGTCATGGTGCAATCGAGCACCATCACCACCAGCCTGATGGTGCCGCTGGCCGGCGCCGGTGCGGTGCGCATGCGGCGCCTGTTGCCGTTCATGATGGGCTCCAACCTGGGCACCACGTTCACCAGCGTCCTGGCGGCCACGGCCAATCCGGTGGCCGCCGCCATGACGGTCGCACTGGTCCATGTGCTGTTCAATCTGGTCGGCACGGCCATCTGGTATCCACTGCGATTCATTCCCTACCGGATTGCCGCCTGGTACGGTCGATTGGCCGGCCGTTCGCCCCGCTACGCGTTTGCGTTCCTGTTTTTGATTTTCCTGGTGATTCCGCTGGCCGGAATTGCCGTGACTGAATGGATTGTCGGCTGATTCGGCCTGCAAGGAGAACAAGCATGTTCAAGAAAATCTATCAAGCACTGGCCTCCGAAACCATGGTCGACCGCGCTTTCAAGCAACTGACCCAGATGCTCGAACATGGCCTGTGGATGTTTCAGCGTGCCAACGATGTGTTGCACAGCAAAATTCCCGCCGATGAAGTCCACGAAGCGATCTACAAGCGCGACAAGGAGATCAACGAACTGCAGCGATCCATTCGCCGCAAGGTATTGCGCTATCTCACCGTCAACCCCGGCTACGATGTGGCCGTGTGCCTGGCGCTGATCAGCGTGGCCAAGGATGCCGAACGCATCGGTGACTACTGCAAGAACGTCTTCGAGGTCGGCCGAGCCTATTCCAAGGGCTTTCATATCGATAAATACCATGAGCCGCTCAACGAGATCGCCGACCAGACGGTCGAGATGTTCTCGATGGTCTCCAAGGCCTGCCGGAATGCCGATGACGCCCTGGCCGAGCAGGCGATCGGTCGTTCGCGCATCATTCGCCGCCGCTGCGATCGCATCATCGACGAGTTGTTCGCCGACGAAAACCAGATGGAAATCCACGAGGCCGTGGCCTACTCGCTGCTGGCACGCCATTACAAGCGCGTGGCCGGACACCTGTCCAACATCAGTACGGCGGTTGTCGGCGACCTGGATGATCTGGACTTCGAGCCCAAGCGCGATGATGAGTGATCGACGGGGGTTGATTCAACATTGTCCGTCGGGGTCGACGAGCAGTCTTCGGGGTCGCAGCACACCATGACATCGGGATAGAACCAGGCATCAGCCCTTTCCACGCGCAACTTCATGTCCGCGATAT
The DNA here is from genome assembly GCA_003561495.1 of Gammaproteobacteria bacterium. GTDB lineage: Bacteria > Pseudomonadota > Gammaproteobacteria > Xanthomonadales > Wenzhouxiangellaceae > Wenzhouxiangella. The sequence goes on along the minus strand of PWWM01000082.1, from coordinate 6,689 downwards.
AGGGGCGGCAAGGACCACCTCGCAAATGAGACCGAAGCGCCGCGAAAATATTGCCGGCAATGATCACATGGTGCGTACTGGCGCCAACCATGGCAAAAATCTCACCGGCCATGAATTCGTGCTTGTCTTCCTGCTCGGCTTCCCAGGCCAAGTATTCCTGGGCGCTCAGACCCGAACGCTGCGGCTTGGCCATCGTGCGCCTCCTTGGCTTTCCTGACTCATCATACCCGCTCCGCCCCTTCAAACAATACAATCATCTGATGGATTTCGATACCCTCAACAATCTGCGCGAGGCCCATGGCGGCTGGCGGCTGTTGCTGGCCGATCATGCGCCGATGATTGTCAGCTTCTTTCACCGCTGCTTTATCGAGCCCAACGTGCGCGCCATGGCCGAAGGCGAGCTGGTCAGTCGGCTGGAGGACCATCTGGCCGGCATCCGCGAGGTGCACGGCGAGGAGGCTTATCCGCGCGCGGCACTAGCCTATCTCAAGGACTGGTCGGATGACCGGCGCGCCTGGCTGAGGCGTTATTACACCGCCGACAGCGACGAGGCTCATTACGATCTGACCCCGGCGGCCGAAGGCGCGGTCCGCTGGCTGGCCGGGCTGGAACAGCCGCGGTTTGTCGGTGCCGAGTCGCGCCTGATGACGGTGTTCGACCTGTTGCAACAGATTGTGCGCGGTACCGAGACCGACCCGGCCGCGCGCATCGCCGAACTCGAAGCGCGCCGCGATGCCATCGATGAAGAGATCGAGCGCATCCGCGACGGCGAGCTGTCTTTGATGGACGACACCCGGCTCAAGGAGCGGTTCTTGCAGATGGCCGACACCGCCCGCGGGCTGCTGGCCGACTTTCGCCAGGTCGAGCACAACTTCCGTCAGCTTGATCGCCAGGTGCGCGAGCGCATCACCTGGTTCGAGGGTGGCAAGGGCGAGGTGCTGGAAGAGGTTTTCGGTGAGCATGATGCCATTGCCGATTCCGACCAGGGCCGCAGCTTCCGCGCCTTCTGGGATTTTCTGATGTCGCCGGCGCGTCAGGAAGAGCTCAGCGGCCTGCTGGAGAAGATCTTCGAGCTCGAAGCGGTCATCGACTTGAAGCCCGATCACCGCATCAAGCGCGTGCACTATGACTGGCTGGAAGCCGGCGAAGTCACCCAGCGCACCGTCGCCCGGCTGTCCGAGCAGTTGCGGCGTTTTCTCGACGACCAGGCCTGGCTGGAAAACCGCCGCATCATGGAGCTGATCCGCAGCCTGGAGCGCAAGGCCGTGGCCGTGCGGGAAGTCGCACCACGACAGTCGGGTATGTCACTGGACCTGCCCGTGCCGGAGCTCAACCTGGTCATGGATCGGCCGCTGTTCAGCCCGCCGCTACGCCCCGAGATTCACGACGAGGTTACCCTGGCCGACGACGGACTCATCGACACGGATGCCCTGTTCGATCAGGCCCATGTCGACCGCCCGGCGCTGGAAGCCGGGATCCGTCGCGCGCTGCAGGATCGCGACCAGATCAGCCTGGCCGAGCTGCTGGAGGTCCGGCCGCTGGAGCAGGGACTGGCCGAACTGGTGACCTATCTGGCCATTGCCGCCGAGGACGGCGCCGGACTGATCGACGACACGAAGATCCAGACGGTGACCTGGCGACAGGCTGATGGTCGCCAGCGCCAGGCCCGGGTGCCTCTGGTAGTATTCTCGCGATGATCGAACCTGCTGTCGATTCCCGCCTGTCGCTGCCGCTGATCGCCCTGTTCAAGGGTGTGGTCTATGCCGACCAGGGGCATGATAAATGGCAGCAACTGCTCGACCACCAGGGCGCGATCGCGGACTACGTGGCCGTGCTCGGCCTGGAATTGATTGTCGACGAATCCGAAGGCTACGCCTTCCTGCGCCAGCGCCCGGCCGAAGACGACGGGAATGAATTGCCGCGCCTGATGGCCCGCCGGCAGTTGAGCTACCCGGTCAGTCTGCTGCTGGCGCTTTTGCGCAAGAAACTGGCCGAACATGACGCGGGCGGCGGCGAACTCCGCCTGGTCATGTCGCGCGAGGAGATTGCCGACCTGGTGCGCCTGTTCCTGCCCGACTCGGCCAACGAAGCCAAGCTGACCGACCGGGTCGGCATGGACATCAACCGGGCCGTGGAGATGGGTTTTTTGCGCAAGCTCAGGGGCCAGGAGGACCAGTTCGAGGTCCGCCGCATTCTCAAGGCCTATGTCGATGCCCAGTGGCTGGCCGAGTTCGATCAGCGCCTGGGCGAATACGCTGAACACGCGGTACAGGAGTGACTCCCATGGAGGGGCTGGCACTGGATTTCGCGACCGATGATGCCCGTGCCGGCTACCGCCTGCACCGGGTGGAGCTGCTCAACTGGGGCACCTTCGATCGCCATATCTGGCGCCTGAATCCCGATGGCGACAATTGTCTGGTCACCGGCGATATCGGCTCGGGCAAGTCCACCCTGGTCGATGCCATCACTACGCTTCTGGTACCGGCCCAGCGCATCACCTACAACAAGGCCGCCGGCGCCGAGGCACGAGAGAGAAGCCTGCGCTCCTACGTGTTCGGCCACTACAAGTCCGAACGTGGTGAAACCGGGCTTTCGGCCAGGCCGGTCGCACTACGCGATCACAACAGCTACTCGGTCATCCTCGGTCATTTCTACAACGAGGGATTCGACCGCCATGTCACGCTGGCCCAGGTGTTCTGGATCAGCGACAGCCGCGGCCAGCCCGAACGCTTCTACACCGTCGCCGACCGGCCGTTGACCATCGAGGAACACTTCACCGGTTTCGGCAACGACCTCAAGGCACTGCGCAAGCGACTGCGCGCCCTCGATCACGTCGAGCTGCACACCGCCTTCCCGGCCTATGGCGCCAGCCTGCGACGCAAGCTGGGCATTGCCAGCGACCAGGCCCTGGAGCTGTTCAACCAGACCGTGTCGATGAAGTCGGTGGGCAACCTGACCGAGTTCGTGCGTGAGCACATGTTGCAGGCGGCCGATACCCGCCAGCGCATCGACGAGCTGATCCGGCATTTCGATGATCTCAACCGCGCCCACGAGGCCGTGCTCAAGGCGCGCGAACAGATCGAAGCACTCACGCCAATGATCGCCGATGCCGACGACCATGCCGAACGCAGCCGCCAGGTCACCGAGCTGCGGGGATGCCGGGAGTCACTGACGCCGTGGTTTGCCAGCCTCAAGGTCGAATTGCTGGACAAACGGCTGGCCGAACTGGATAACGAAAAAGCACGTCTGAGTGAGCGGGTCGATGGCCTCAAGCGCACCCGCGGCGATCAGCGACGCCAGCGCGACGAGCTGCGGCAGTCCATCGCCGACAATGGGGGTGATCGTCTTGAACAGGTCCGCGCCGAGATCGAGCGCCGCCAGGCCGAGAAATCCGAACGTCGCCGCCAGGCCGAGCGCTACCGCGAACTGGCCGCGGCCGTCGACCTGCCCGATGCCCGCGATGCCGATGTGTTTCGCGACAATCGCGACTCTCTGAACCAGCTGCGCGAGCAGACCGAATCGCGCCAGGCCGAACTGCAGAACGAGCGCACCGACCAGTTCGTGAGCATGAAGGCGCTGCGTGGCGAACACGAGGAGATCGATGCCGAACTGACCTCGCTCAAGGCACGCCGCTCCAACCTGCCGGCGGCCATGCTGGCGCTGCGCGACAAGCTTTGCGAAGCATTGAACCTGGCGAGCGAAGACCTGCCCTTTGCCGGCGAGCTGATCCAGGTAAGAGACGAGGAGCGCGACTGGGAAGGGGCCATCGAGCGCCTGCTGCACAATTTCGCCCTGTCACTGCTGGTACCCGACGCGCACTACCGGGCGGTGGCCGACTGGGTCGATACCACCCGCCTGAAGGGCCGGCTGGTCTACTACCGCGTGCGCGAGGTCAGCAGCGCCAGCCCCGAGCGCGCCCGTCCCGAAGCGCTCAGCCGCAAACTCGCGATTCGTACCGACAGCGCCCATTACGCCTGGCTGGAGCATGAACTGACCCGCCGTTTCGACCATGTCTGCTGCACCGACATGGACCGCTTCCGGCGCGAAACCCGCGCGATTACCCGCGCGGGCCAGATCAAGACCGGCGGCGTGCGCCATGAAAAGGACGACCGCCACGCCATCGACGACCGCACCCGTTTCGTGCTGGGCTGGAGCAACGAGAACAAGATCCGCGCCCTGGCCGAACAGCGCGATCGGCTCGAAAAACGCATCCAGGTCGTGGCCGATCGCATCGCCGGGCTGGACGGGGAGCTGAAGGCCCTGGCTGCCCGTCTGGGCGATATCAGCCGCCTTGACATGTTCGAGGATTTTCAGCACCTGAACTGGCGGGAAGTGGCCACCCGCATCAGCGAGCTGGAAGCCGAGGAACGCGACCTGCGCGACGAGTCGGATGTACTGAAGACCCTGCGTGCCCGGCTGGACGAACTCGAGCAGGCCAGTGAGCAGACCGAGGCCGAGCTGGAACAGCGCCAGGCCCAGCTCTCCACCGCCGAGGAACGCGCCCGCAGCGCACGCGAGGCGCGTGACGAGTCCGAACAACTGGTCGGTGAACTGGCCGAGGCCGAGCGCGAGCAATGGTTTGCCCTGCTGGCCGAACTGCGCGAACAAGCACTGGCAGGCCAGCCGATCAACCTCAACGGCATCGATGCCCGACAGCGCGAATTCCGGGCCTGGTTGACCGCGCGCATCGATGCCGAGGACAAGGCCATCCGGCGGCTCAACGACCGCATCATCCAGGCCATGCAGCAGTTCCATCACCGCTGGCCGCAGGAAGCACGCGAGGCTGATGTCAGCGTTGATGCCGCCGAGGAATACCGGCGCTTGCTCGACGGCCTCAAAGGTGACGACCTGCCGCGCTTCGAAAAACGCTTCAAGGAACTGCTCAACGAGAACACCATCCGCGAGATCGCTGCCTTTCAGGCGCTGCTGCACCGCGAGCGCGAGCAGATCCGTGAGCGCATCGAGATCATCAATCGCTCGCTTCACGAGATCGACTACGAGAAAGGTCGCTACATCCGCCTGATGGCCGAAACCGCGCATGATGCCGACATTCGCGAGTTCCAGCACAAGCTGCGCGCCTGTACCGAGGGCGCGATCACCGGTTCCGATGACGCCCAGTACTCCGAGCAAAAATTTTTGCAGGTGCGCGACATCATCGATCGTTTTCGCGGTCGCGAAGGCAGCGCCGAGCTCGACCGGCGCTGGACGCGCAAGGTCACCGACGTGCGCAACTGGTTCGTGTTCTCGGCCTCCGAACGCTGGCGCGAGGATGACCGCGAACACGAGCACTACGCCGATTCCGGCGGCAAGTCCGGCGGGCAAAAGGAAAAGCTGGCCTACACCGTGCTGGCCGCCAGCCTGGCCTACCAGTTCGGCCTGGAATGGGGCGAGAAGCGCTCACGCTCGTTTCGCTTCGTGGTCATCGACGAGGCCTTCGGTCGCGGCTCGGACGAATCGGCGCGCTACGGACTCAAACTGTTCGGCCGGCTCAACCTGCAACTGCTGATCGTCACGCCGCTACAGAAAATCCACATCATCGAACCGTTCGTGGCCAGCGTCGGTTTCGTCCACAACCCCGACGGCATGCGATCCATGCTGCGCAATCTTTCTATCGAGGAATATCGCGCGGAGGTGGCTGCGCGGAAGACGTCATAGACGGTTTCCGGTTTCCGGTTTTCGGGAAACGCTCAAGGCTCAAGGTTCATGGGGTCAGGGGTCAGTCCAGGGTCAGGGACCAGGGATTGATCACTTTGATGCCGCAGTCGGAAAAATCGCGTTCATTGCGTGTGACCACGCCGGCATCGCGAGAACGGGTAATCGCGGCGATCTGGGCGTCGAATGGGGCCATTGGGCGACCGGACTGACGGCGACCAGCCACGATGTCGGCGTAGGCGCGGGCCGCGTCACGGTCAAACGGCAGAATGCGTCGAACCGGGAATTTCTTGTAACCTGTCGGGCAGGAGAGCGGGATGGACCGGTTGGATGAATGACAAGTCATGGACGCGACCGAAGGATCTGGTTGGCCAGTTGCGCAAGCACTGGGAGTCAGGTCGGTTGCTAGCCGATCGGCTGGACGAGGCCGAGTCACTGTTTCCGCTGAAACTGCGATTGAGCAAGGCCACTTCACGTGATCTCACCGATCGCTTTGACGCCGTGCGCCAGTGGGTGGGTGAGCTGATCGATCATTCACGCGACAAACGCGGCCATGGTTACGAGATTCAGTGGCGCACGATCAATCACCGCACCCGCGGGAGCAACGACCTGCCGAAGGCCATCATGGTGCCCAATGCCGACGATGCCCTGCGCCTGATCGGCAAGACGGACCAGGCGCGCCGTTTCGATCAACTGGCAGACCTGCTGCTGGCCGAATATCCGGACTTGCGCGACTGGCTGGCCCGGCGTCCGCTCGAAGCATTGAGGCGCGCCGACGAGTGGCCGCGCTTGTTGGCCATTCTGCGTTATTTCCGCGAGCACCCCCGCCCCGGTGTCTACCTGCGTCAACTCGATATCCCGGGGGTGGACACCAAGTTCATCCAGACCCGGCGCGGGCTGCTTGGGGAGTTGCTGGATGCGGTCTTGCCGGCGGAGGCCATCGATGCCTCGGTCGGCGGGGTGCGCGGTTTCAACCGCCGCTACGGCCTGGCCGGTCGGCCGGTGCTGGTGCGCTTTCGCATCCTCGATCCGAAACT
>PWWM01000101.1 GCA_003561495.1 Gammaproteobacteria bacterium | reverse complement strand
TTCTTCTTGGAGGCCTTCTTCTTGGAAGCCTTCTTCTTGGAAGCCTTCTTCTTGGAAGCCTTCTTCTTGGAAGCCTTCTTCGCAGCACCAACTGCTGCCGGGGCAGCAGGCGCCTCCGGTGTGGCTACGGCTGAACTTCCCGTATCCGGCGACTGCTGTTCAAGTCTTGTTTCTTCATTACTTTGCATGGATATGACCTCCCGAGGTCGTGAACAATGTCTAGTTACCGGCCGGGTCAACGGCCTTTGGCCTCACTTGCATGATAAATCCATTCAAGTAGCTGCCTTATTAAGAGTACGATAATTCGCCTCCCGATTAAAGTTTTCAACGCCGTATCATGAAACTTGGAAATCATCATGGTCAAATGACAAGAATTCCGCATTACGATCTGACCGCGGCATGAGATATTCACCTTCCCTGCATGATTGGATGAAATTCAAGACCCTGGTCATCCACTGTTGAACCCACGGACCCTGTTCAGATGAACACCAACCCGATCGACTCCAGCAGTCCAGACACAACGAAACGCTGCGGTCTTTTGCGAAGAGTAGCCATCATGATTTATGACGGCTTTCTGCTGCTTGCCCTGTGGATGCTGGCCGCAGCCATCATCATCATCCCACTGGACGCGGCCGTGGCTCCGGGAAACATCGCCTTTCAGCTATACCTGATCCTGGTTGCCTGGGCCTACCTTGCCATTTGCTGGCGCAAGGGGCAGACACTGGGCATGAGGGCCTGGCGTGTGCGATTGGTTTCTCATCGACCAGAGATCACCTGGGTGGCCACGATGATTCGCTTTGTCGTCTCCCTGGCCTCCCTGTTCTGCCTTGGGCTGGGTTTTCTATGGAGTTGGTTTCACCCACACAAGGCAACCTGGCATGACCTGGCATCGGGAACGTTCCTGGTGACCACACCAGGTCGCTCATCGAATTCTTTTCAACAAGATTCCGGCAAGCAGAATGATCAACAAGGCGGGGAATAGAGATGACAACCACATGGGAGCCGGCACAATCACTGCCACCCCCTGTGCCAGACGCACCGCAACGAAAAACAACAAACCCAGGGTGACGCCGGCAAAAAGATTCAATCCGTATCCACGCTGGCGGGCATGACGAAAGACGAAGGGCAGCCCGACCAGGACCATGGAAAGGACATAAACCGGAAACATCACCTTGCCCCAGAACGCCTGCTCGTAGGCCTCGACATCGAGATCGTTGCGACGCAGAAAGGCCTTCATTTCTCTCAAATCACCCAATGACAGCATGCGTGGGCGAGTGACCGATGCCGCAAACAGATCTGTGCTCAAACCCGAAATCAGACTCAACTGTTCATGATGAACCGCATCATCCCCCTCCATCAGGGAGCGGCTGATGACCTGAGACAGCAGCCAGCTATTGCCATCATGGCGAGCATGATCAGCCACCATGACACGATGTGGCCGCATGCCTTCGTCCATGAGGTAAATGACGACATCTCCAAACTCCAACTCGTCTTCGGATGTCCAGGCCGAATATCCCACCTGCACCACGAATTCCCCATCACGCAACCACATGACACCATGTCGTCCAAGATAGACCTGACCGGTGCGTGCCTGCTGGCGTTCGGCCTGCGCGCTGGTCTCCAGCCCCGGAATGACCTGATCGGCCAGCCATACCAGCACGGCCAGACAGATTCCGATTGCCAACAGCGCCCGTAGCGCCAGCTGGCGTCGATCAAAGCCGGCGGCACGCATCGCCACAAGCTCATTACCTGCAGCAAGTGCACCCATGCCCATCAGCGCACCGATCAGTGCGGCAAATGGAAACACATCATAGAGCCGCCGCGGCGTGGTCTGGAGCAGATACCAGATCATCTGCACCAGACCATAATCCCCCTCCATCACGCGCGCTTCGCGAAGCAACTCAACCAGCGTGTAGATTCCGACCAGCAATGCGGCGACTACAGCGGTGGCGATCACGACCCGCCCCATGACATAGCGCGTCAGTATGCCCGGCATTACCATCGTCGCCTCTGATGGAGCAGCAACAGCCCGGTAAACAGCACCAGCAACCCATGCACCGGCCAGAGCCCGGGACCGGACATCGATTCGCGTTGTTCCATCATGACCAGACCGGCATGGACGGCGTTGCTGTAGACGAGATAAATCGCCAATGCCAGCACCAGCGGACCGAAACGACCCTGCCGGGGCAAACGCTGGGCCAGCGGCAGCGCCAGCAGGCCCAGCATCATTGCGGCGATGACCGGCGCCAGTCGCCAGTGCCATTCGCGACGCTCCAGCGGCGAATCAGGTGGGCTCAGTTGCGGCAAGGTCCGAACCAGCTCTCCTTCCGCTCCACCACTGATCGCAGGCGCGGGAAGACGAATATCATTACGTGCAAAACGAATGCTGCGGACTCCGCTCTCGGCGGGATTGGCGCCATGACGCACCTGGAAGCCGTCAATCAGCGACAGATAGCGATTGTCATCGAATTCATCGATCCAGATTCTTCCTTCGGTGGCACTGAGCACTTCGGGAAACTCGGGGTCATTATGGCGTATGAATACATCGCGCAAGCGACCATCGGCACGATCGACCGAGCCAACGTAAATGGTCAAACGTCCCTGATCCAGACTCTCGAACTGACCCGGCTGCAACCCGGCCACCAGCGCGTGTCGAGCCGCATCAGCCAGCAGATCGGAACTGCGTTCGTTGGCCAGCGGTGAAAGCCAGCCCGAAACACCCAGCAACAAGAGAGCCCACAGCATGCTCAACAAGGTCACCGGCAGCAGGGCCCCCATGAAGCCGGCACCACTGGAGCGCATCACCACCAGTTCACTCTGCTCATTCAGACGACCCAGAGACAACAGCAGGCCGGTCAGCAGGGCCAGGGGGGCGACTAGCAACACGGCTTCTGGCATACGCAAGACCAGCATCAAGACAATGCTCCCGGCCGGCAACCTGCCCTGGGCTGCATCGCCAAACAACTCGGCCAGGAACAATGCCTGGATCACCCCGACGAGAACGACAAGGCTGAGCATACTGGCCACCAGCCCCTCGCGCAGCAAATAGCGTTGCAGGATCAACATGGATGTGCGCGGCGGTTACAATGGGCGGCTAGGATCGCGATAACCTCTTGTTGAACACCAAAGACAACGGAACAAGGACACCATCAGCATGCAGTTTACAACCACCCGTGAACAGGCGAGCAAGCTCGAATGTGATTGCCTGATCGTCGGACTGGTCCAGGACCAGCCCATGGACGAAAACCTCAAGGCCCTCGACGAAGCCACCGGCGGCCTGCTTGAGCGCTTGCAGACCGACAAAGAACTGCCGCTAAAAACCGGCAAGACCCTGATGCTGCATGCTCCCTCCGGCCTGGCTACCGCTCGACTGCTACTGGTTGGCATGGGCAAGGCCGAAAAACTCGACGGCATTGCTTACGTCAAGGCCGCCCAGTCCGCCGGCAAGGTGCTGCGCCAATCGGGCGCCAAAAATGCGCACTGCCTGCTGGCCGAGGTCCCGGTTTCTGATCGCAACCCGACCTGGAAAGTTCACCAGGCCGCCCTGGCCCTGGCCCATTCCGACTATATCTATTCCGCCACCAAGAAAGTTGCCGACGACGCAGCGCCGGCAACCGATACCGTGTCGTTTCCAGACGGGGACAATGTGGAGCAGGCGTTGGCGCGTTCCGAAGCCATCGCGGCCGGCATTCAGCGTTGTCGCGATCTCGGAGATGCTCCACCCAACATCTGCACGCCCATCTACCTGGCCGAAACTGCCGAGAAAATTGCCGCCGAGCATGCGGATTTGAGCGTCGAGATTCTCGAAGAGAACCAGATGAAGGAGATCGGCATGCACTCCTTGCTGGCGGTTGGACAGGGCAGCGCCAATCCGCCGCGCCTGATCCGCTTGAGCTGGAAGGGTGGCAAGGATGATGATGCCCCACTGGCGCTGGTCGGCAAGGGAGTGACCTTCGACACCGGCGGCATTTCCATCAAGCCGCGTGACCTGATGGAGCAGATGAAGTTCGACATGTGCGGCGCCGCTTCCGTGATCGGAGCACTCGAAGCGGTCGCGCGCCTGAAGCTTCCCATCAATGTCGAAGGCGTGGTGGCCGCGGTCGAGAACATGCCCGACGGCAAGGCTTATCGCCCCGGTGATGTCATCACCACCCTTTCCGGCAAGACCATCGAGGTTCACAACACCGATGCCGAGGGCCGCATGATCCTGGCCGACGCCATCTACTGGACCGGCCGGGAACTCAAGCCGGCCGCCATGGTGGATATCGCCACCCTGACCGGCGCCTGCGTGGTGGCCCTGGGCCACCATGCCAGCGGCATCATGACCCAGAATGATGATCTGGCCGGAGAACTGCTGGCCGCCGGCCTGGAAGCGGCCGATCGCGGTTGGCGATTGCCGTTGTGGGATGACTACCAGGAACAGATCGAAACCCCGTTTGCCGACATGAAAAACCTCGGTGGCATGCCGGCCGGTTCGATCACGGCCGCCTGTCTGCTGGCACGCTTTGCCGAGGGCCAGCGCTGGGCGCATATCGATATCGCCGGATCGGCCTGGCGCTGGGGCAAGCCCGAAAGCGCCACCGGGCGCCCGGTCGGCATGCTGGTGCAATGGCTGGAAGGCCACGCCGGCGACTGATTCACGCCACGATACAGGAGCCCCGATTCCCGTGCGTGTAGATTTCTACGAGATGTCCGGTCGCTTCACCGACCCCCTGTTCGTGGCCGGGGTACTGATCGGCCGCGCCTGGCCGGAATGCAAACGGATCGCCGTGGTTGCCGAACGTGGCCAGCTTGCAGAACTCGATGAACGGCTGTGGTCCGAGCCCGAGGGACGCTTCCTTCCGCATGGCATCAATCAAGCCCAGGCGCCGATCCAGTTAC
>PWWM01000029.1 GCA_003561495.1 Gammaproteobacteria bacterium | reverse complement strand
GCCCGCGCCTACGCCGTTATCGCTGGTCTGATTATTCTTGACCTGAACATCTTGCAGCAGCAGGCTGCTCTCCAGGAAATAAAGACCACCGCCGTGAGCATTGCTACCCATAGTGGAGTTACCAGTCACGGTCAGCGACTCAAGCTGACTGTCGCCATTGCGGTGATAGACGCCACCACCGCGGGCTCCGGATCCATGAGTGACATTGTTCTGGATGAGCGAGTCGGTCATCATCAGCTGCCCATCCCTCACGCGCACACCACCCCCCTGAGCCGAGTCACCATGGGTCTGATTACTGATGATCTGACTCTGTGAAATCGTGGCATTGCCATTGATCACATAGATACCGCCACCGTGCGCCGAGTCGCCAAATGTCTGGTTGCCGGATACCAGGCAGTTGTTCATCGCCAAGCTGCCGTCGCCAATACGCATCGCGCCACCCCAGCCATTGGCCTGCTGGGTGGTATTGTCAAGGATTTCGCAGCCGCCGGAGAGGTTGGTGCTGGCATTGAAGGTGGAGATTCCACCGCCGTTGGCGCCGCTGCCCTGTGCCGAATTGCTTTCGATCCGGCCACCGACCACAGACAACTCGGCATTACGCAGGTAGACCGCGCCACCGTGCGCGTTGGCCCCGGTCGTGATGTTGCCAATCAGGTCGGCATTGAGCAGCAGCAGGTCGGCTCCATCCATGAACAAGGCGCCACCGAAGGCCGAGCTGCCGGTCGTCGTGTGGCCGCCAATCTGGCTGGCATTGATCGTGACATCACCGTCGATCGCATGAATCGCACCGCCACGACCCACGGCCACGTTCATGCCCATGAACGTTGAAACGATCTCCAGCTTGCTGTTGGAGGAAAAAATCACGCCACCGCCACCCCCGGCCTGATTGCCCTGGAAGAAGCTCTCCTCGATGATCACGGTTGAGTCGAATAATGCGATCGCACCACCGTGGTTGTCTGCGCCCTGGGCAATACCCCCCTCGACCGAGAGTCGCTCAAGTCGCATCAGCGGCGTGTTGGCGACATGGATGGTACTGCCGGGCTCCGAGTCGCTGAAGGTCCGGCCGAACAGCAGGCTCAGATCGGCAATCAGCACTTCATCGGCGCCATCGACGACAAAGATGCGCGAGGCGGCCTCGGCGCTGATGGTCAGCGCGGCCGGGTTGCCACGATCCGGTCCGACGATTTCCAGGGTGCGCGAAATGGTGGGCAGCGCCTGACCGTCCAGCTGAATGGTCGACCCCATCAGGGCTTCGTCAAATACGATCATGTTGCCGCTGATTGACCCCGCCGCGCAGTCGGTCGAGCCGGACTGATTCGCGTTTTCCGCGTTCAGCATGGCCTCGCGCAGGCTGCACAAGCCATTGTTGTCGACAATGTCGAGGTGGGTCGTCACCACAATCGTCGCCGCCTGGGCCAGGCCCGCCAGGCCGATCAAGATGCATCCGATAACAAGCTGCCTGATCATCATTTTCACAAATCTCCCTTTGTCAGTCTTTCAGCGCGGGGCAGGTGTTTTGCCGGTCCCGCGTTCCTGACTGGCAGCTTCGCCCCTTGCGCCGCTGCAAACATGAAATCAACTTGAAATTAGGGTGAAAATACCCGGGGAACCTCTGATTCTCAGAGATTCCCCGTGCGCCTACATCTGGCTCATCATCGGCTCGGGTTGGAGCTGGAATCGATCATCGAAAATCCGGTCGCTATCAACCAGCGGGATTTCCAGGATCGCGCTGTCGTTGCCCGGCGCCAGGTCGAAGGTGGCGCTGCTGACAGTGGCCGTCGCGATTTGCGGGTTATCGATGGTGATGGCGCCGACGATGCTCAGCCGATAGGTGCCCGGCTTGATGGAACCGATGTCCCAGATGCCATTGGCCGGCTCATATTGACCCACCTCGCTGAAGTGTCCCGTGGTCAGGAAGGAATCCGGCACCAAAACCTGGACCTGTGCGGCTGTCGCATCAGCCGGACCAAGATTATGGAAGTCAACATGAATGACGACCGTGTCGCCCATTGCAGCCTGGGGCGGATCCGCGCTCAAACTGACGGTCAAGTCAGTAAACGGATCGATCGCGGCCACGGCGATGTTGTTGTTCGGCTCCGGATCAATGCTGTTGCTGCCGGCCTGGCCGATCAGCAGGTAACCACCGTCCGGGTTGACTTGAACTTGCAGCTTGAGAGAGGCATTTGCTCCGACCGCCAGGTTGCCGGCCTGCCAGTGCCCGGTGGAGGGATTGAAGCTGCCGCCGCTGTTGTCGTCCTGCCAGCTATAGCCGGTGGGAATGGCGTTGGCCACCATCACGCCGGTAGCCGGTTCCGGCCCGTTGTTGGTCACCTCGATATTGAAATAGGCCTCTCCGCCGGGCAAGACCTGGGCAGAATCCAGCGAAATGCTCAGCGCCAGGTCGGAACGAGCCAGCAGGATGTCGATTTCAAGCTGACGCTGGTTATTGTTGTAGTTGGGATCAAAGGTGCCGGAGGCTACGCTCGCGCTGACCAAATGGCCACCCTGGGCCAACACCTGGGCCTGAAGTGTCAGTTCGGCCGATGCGCCGCCGCCACCGGCAGCCAGATCGTTCAGCTTCCAGTAGCCCAGACCCGGATCGAAAAAGCCGTTGTCGGTATCAAAGTCAATCAGCTCATAGCCACTGGGCAAGGTGATGAACCCTTCGGGATCCGAGGCGACATCCGGCCCCAGATTGCTGACCTGCACGCTGAACTCCACGAGCTGCCCCGGCGCGGCCTCTTCGAGATTGGCCACCAGCTTCATTTCCAAGTCAGCCTGCGCCGGCGGCAGCGGCAGCGTGCCTTCGTGGCGATGAATCGGTGTGCGAATCGGCCAGCTGTTTCCGCGACTGTCTTCGGCCTGGGCTTGGATCATCAAGTAGAACACCCCCGGCAAGCCCTGGAAGCCGTCCAGCACCCAACGATTGCTGCTTTCAGACCAGACCATTTGACCACCGCCAGCAGGCGGCTGGAAGTTGTCAGGATTGCAGCAGCTATTGGAGATCAGCACACGCGGCGGATAGGCCAGGGCTGCACCGGTGCGCTGGAAAATGCCCCCCCCACCATATTGCCAGGTAACTTGGTTATTGGAATCGTCCCAAACGGGCTCGGGATCAACGAAACGGTCGTGGCGGACGCGAATCGGGGCATCGGGGGCGATTGGCTGGTCGTTAACGTAGTCGACAGAATTGCCGCGTGAGTAAATCAACACGCGACCATCTTCGAGGACGGTCAGCTTCAGCGAGTGACTGATTCCGTAGGTGTTCTCCGCAGTCCTCAACTCAGCCAAAGACAGCAGGCTCTGGTCATTATCAGGCTGGCTGTACAGACCGACCACCAGTGGTCCAGTACCACCATAATCGGAAGACTCGCTCCATTCTGCGGTACCCATAATGCTTGCATCGCCGGCCAGGCGGGTTGCACCGGCCCAGAGCCTGCCCTCTTGTCTTTGCCAACCGGCGCACTCATCGAATACGCCATCCAGTGTCAACCAAGCGCCGCGAAAGCAGTCAATTGGCGAGCCAGAAGGCCAGCGATTTTGCCAAGCAAGAGCAAGGCCGGATTGGCTGCTTCCTTTTCCCATAGCCAGAATTCGGTCGCCAAACACCTGCAATACATCCACTCTTGGCTCCGGACGGTTGGTGGAAAAATCAGTGGTGAACGTCGGGTGAAGACTGCCATCCTCCTGGAATCGAAGAAGGCGTAGCTCAGGCGTCGAACCTTGCCGATACAACTTGCCATGGACCAGATAGCCGCCCTCCGGATGGGTCAATACACCCGCACCCTCCGCAAGGTATGACATGCCCCGATTAATCGAGCTGTCGGGGACAAAGCCCGCATCCAGACTGCCGTTTGCATGCATACGTGCCAGGCCTTTGCGTGGCGTTTCTTCGACCCGATCGAACTCTCCACCTATCAGAATGCGACCGTTTTGCAGTAGTCGCAGGAAATGGCCTTTGCCGCGGATATAGCCGCCGCCAGTGTTGGGCGGATCAATCCGAAGTCGCTCATGGACCATGCTGGTATCCAGGCTACCGTCTGGATTCAGTCGTGCCAGTCCCTGTCGGACCTCACCATTGACTCTGTTGAACGTCCCCGCAATCAGGATTTTCCCGTCTGGCTGCACACTTATTGCCATAACGTCACCATTCTCGATCACCGGTTGGAACGAGGCAGACAAGCTGCCATTGGAGAGAACGCGCGCCAGTTTGGGCCGCGTCTGACCATTGATTTGGGTAAATTCACCGCCAAGCAGCAGGCCGTTACCGTCCGGGACAGCCACCCTGATGCGCCCGTTCGGAGTGACATCAAGCGCCTGATCGAGCCGCCCATGCCGGTTCACCGCCGCGATTCGGTTGCGCGGGATAGTGCCGTTGATATTGGTGAATTCGCCGGCAAAGATCACCTCGCCGCCGGGGCGAACCTCCAGCGCGTTGACCGCGCCGTTGGGGTTCATCAGCGGTACGAAACTGCCGTCCACGCTACCATCATCGTTCAGCCGGGCCAGGCGGCCGCGCAGGCTGGCGTTGGTGAAGTCGCCGCCAATCACCAGGCGTCCGTTCGGCTGCAACGCCAGACTCAGCACCGGGCCGTTCAGGCTGGGGGCGTTGAAGGTCGGGTCCAGGCTGCCGTTCGGGTTCAAACGCATGATGAAACCTGCGCTGCCGTTCGCGCCGGCGATCACAATGCGCCCGCCCAGATCCAGGGCAATGGCCCGCACGGTATAGTTGCCTGCCAGCACCGCCGGTGCGTTAAACTCCGGGTCGTGCGAGCCGTCACTGTTGAGCCGATAGAGGCGCAGCCCGCCCAGTTCACCTTCTGGCCCAATACTGCCGCCGACCAGCAGCTTGCCGTCGTCCTGTACGGCTAGCGCATATACCGTACCGCTATAGGCCGGCGGCACGAAGCCGGAGTCGAGGCTGCCGTTGTAGTTGACCCGGGCGACCCCGGTCCGGGCTTGCCCGCCGATCGTGCCGAACTCGCCACCCAGGTAGAGCTTACGCTCGGCCGTGATCGGATCGACCTCGGCCGCCTCGGCCACCGCACGAATCGTGCCATTGGGATTGACGGCACCCATGCTGCCGACCGCTGCCCCTGTTTCCGGATCGATGCGGGCGATTCGATTACCACCGCTGGTAAAGCTGCCGACCACGACAAAATCGCCGAAGGTATCGCGCAGGCTATCGAACACGACGCCGCTACCCAGGCTGGGCTGAAACATGGGGTCGGGCCGCCCGTCCGGGCGCAGCAAGGCCAGGCGAGCCCTTGAGGACCCACCCACCTGTGAAAATCCACCGCCGATCAACAGATCGCCACCAAAACCGCGGGTCATGGTGTGCACGTTGCCGTTGGCATTCGGGTCGTAGGCATCGACCGGCATCTGGGCCTGAACCAGCCCGGCCAGTGTCAGGCCGGCGATGGCCAGGGTGAACTTCCTGCAAATCGTCATGGCGCAAATCTCGCAAAAACCTGGCCTGAAGATTGCCGGATAAGCGTCCGTTAAACTTGAAGGCAAGTTGAAAAGATCGTGAAAATGAGCGGTGTTGTGGGTGAAGCGAGCCTTCGCCAATCCCGGGGTCTCGGCGATCCGATCACTCCTGGCGGCTGCGCTGGCGCAACACCTCTTCAAGCAAGCTCACGGCGGCGCTGTCTTTGGCCCGTCCCATGCGCTTCTTTTCAGCAATCAGCGCTTCCAGGTCCAGCACTCTTAGTGAACCCCACGTTCATGTTGATTTCCGCGGATGCGCCAAGTAGATCCTCGTAACGCTGCTGCTCGCCAATGAACCCCAGGACATCGAGCGGTCCGGCTCTCGTCATCAACAACAGGTGACCACCGGCAAGGATGTCATTGATGGTGGGGTATATGGTTTTGCTGTGCTCACGGAACCTGGCTTCGAGCTGTGATAAGGCACGAACCAGACGCTTTGCATTGGCCTCATTGACTCTAATCAGGGTGCCAAGATCAAAGGTCGTTGTCGGCGCGCCGTGAATGACGGCAGCCACTCCATCAACGACAATGTACTCAACCTGGTGAAGGTTGAGGACCTCCAGAATTTCGCGAAAGCTCGGTGTCATGGCCTGATCTCAATGCATGGAGAAATGCAACGCGCGACTCCAGCTCGTCCAGTCTTTGATCGGGTGACAGGCTGGCAAACCAGTGGATCAGTGAAAGATCGTGCTCGGATTCTGATCGCGATTCGGTGCGCTTATCGTCCATGTTTCGAGTTTAAATGAAATTGCGCGTGGCCGACGGCGGAGTTTCGGGGTGTATCGAACGCCCGCCATGGTCGCGAGCGACCAGGAGAATGAACCGCACCAGGCCGGCAATCAGCGACACCAGGCCAAGAATCATGAAGACCACATCACGGCCACGATGACCGGTCTCGACCACCGCTCTTTGGGGCTGGCCGGGGTCGACCCAGGCGTAGATGGTGGCGCCAATGCTGTAGCGCCTTACTGCTTCGGCAGCGCCACCGGTGGTGCGATAAGCGCTGCCCAGATATAACTCTCCCTGGTAGAGGTAGCGGTAGGCAAACTGGTGCCGCGGCCAGATTCGGTGCAATGGGCGGGCCGGTGGCAGGGTTCTCGATTCCACGACCAGGGCGCGTACCGGCACCGAGTAGTCGGCCCGGCCGTGCTGCATAAAGGGCATGGCCCCCACCGCCAACAGAAAGAATCCGATAACAATCGCAGCAGTCGTCACAAGCAAGGACACATCGCCGCAAGCGATCCGATCATGATCCAGGCCTTCGGCATTGTTCACTGCAATCTGATTCACGCTTCGATTCTGACCTGGGCTGCCGAGCTGTCATCCGGGGGTCTGCAGATTGAACCAAGCACTGTCGGCCTGTGTGAAATCGCGTTGAAATTTGCGTGAAAATCCGGATCAGTACAAGCACGCATGACAAATGCCCAGAATGATGGCAAGCTTTGCCCGTCCACTCAGCCATGCGACGCCCACGGCCCGGCAGGCTACAGGGGCTGATTGACATTGAACCAGGGGATCCCAAGACCTTGAAAATTGCATTCGACCAGTTCGAGATCGACACGGATCAGAAGTCGGTCACCGGACCCGATGGTCCGGTCAACCTGCGCCCGCAGACCTTCGCCGTGCTTTGCCATCTGATCGAGCAGGCGCCGGCCGTGGTCAGCCGTGATGAGTTGCTCGACGCCGTCTGGGGTCACCAGGCCACTTCGGTCAGTTCGGTGGCCCAGACCATCAAGGAGTTGCGTCAGGCGCTTGGCGACTCAAGCTCAGAACCGCGCCTGATCGTGACGCGCCGTCGACTGGGTTACCAGTTCGTGGCCGAGGTCAACCATCTGGTCGAGACGGCGCCTGAGGCGACGGTCACCCCGTCGGCCGAGCCTGAATTTCAACCAACCCTCTCACCGGCGACGCTGCGACTCTGGCCCTGGCCGGCGCTGGGTGCAATGGTGCTGGTTGCATTCGTAGCGGCTTTCTGGACGACTCAGCGAACGCAGCCTGATTTCACCGGCGAACGCCTGCCGACCCTGGCCGTGGCCCAGATGGTCAACGCCAGTGATGATCCTGACCTGAACTGGCTGGGCCCGGCACTGGAAACCTATCTGGGCCATGCCCTGGTCGAACTGGGCGGGTTCCGCGTGCTGGTGGTTGACCCGGCCGATAGCGCTGATGAATCGCGGCTTGCCGATATCGACTTCCTGATCGAGGGGCGCTATTTGACTGCCGGCCTTGATGGGTCGCGCCTGTTGACCAGCCTGCGTCGACCGGGCTCCAGCGAAATTATCACCAGCCTGGAGTCCGGACTCGGGGGCTGGGATGTGGCCGCGCTGAGCATTGAAATGGCTTCAGTGATCCGCGACCGCCTGGGCTTTGCCGCTCCCCCGGGCGCCGACAGTTCGGCCATTCGCGCACGCCTGCCGCGGCTGCCGAGTAGTCAACAGGCATACTTCGAGGCCCTGGAGGCACTGGAATTCAATCTTGCGGAACAAGCACTGGCCCGCATTGCCCAGGCCCGGATCGACGAACCCGACAACCCGCGCCTGGATCATCTCGAGGCGCTGGCCTGGATGAGTCGTGGTGACTGGAGCCGGGCTCGAGACGCCATCGAGCAGGCCCTTTCCGCCACCCGATTGTGGCCGCGCCGTGATCGGCTGGAGTTGGAGGCCACCGCTGCGCTGTTGGATTTCGACTACGAACGCGCCGCCGACAGCCTGCAGGCCCTGACCCAGTTCTATCCCGAACCGGAGAGCAGCCGCCGCCTGGTTGATGCACTGATTCGCGCCGGTCGTCTGCGCGCAGCCCGGCAGGCTCTGGATTCGCTGCGTTTGCAGCGCCCGCGCGACCCGCGTGTGGCCCTGCTCACGGCACAACTGGCCCAGGCCGAAAGCAATCATGAACAACGACTGGTGGCGGCCCGCTCGGCGGTGTTGCTGGCCAATGAAGAAGAGCTGGATGCTTTGCTACCCGGAGCATTGCTGGCCGAAGCCGGCGCCCTGGTCGAACTCGGGCGCCTGGACGAGGCGCGCAGGGTGCTGAACGATCTGTTCGACCTGAGTGAACTGTTGACCGATGCCGAGCTGGCCCAGACGCATCTTGCCCTGGGTCGGGTGCGCTTTCAGCAGGGTGAGTTGGGGCCGGCGCTCGAATCGGCGGAGCTGGCATTGAGCCTGTTCGAGGCCATTCCCCACCTGTCCGGCCAGGCCGAGTCGCTGATGGTCGCCGGCGCCATTCATGACCGGGCAGGACGTATCGAGGCTTCGCTGGCGGTGCTGGAGAAGGCCGTGAAACATTTTACAGAGCTGGGCGACCAGGGCCGCCAGGCCCGTAGCATCGTGCAACTGGGTGTTACGCTGATGCGGGCCAACCAGACCGAGTCTGCGATTGAACATCTGGAGCGGGGCGCGCGTGTCTTTCGCAACACGGGCGATCGCCAGGGCGAGGGTGCTGCGCTCATCAACCATGCCACCCTGCTGGCCCGTGCAGGCCGCCTGATCGATTCCGAACCCATTTTCAAGCGCGCCCTGGAGGCCTTCACCGATGCCGGCGACCTGCGTGGCCAAGCCATGGCCCTGGGCAATCTTGCGGGAATCGCCGGTGACCGGCGCGACTGGTCGCGATCGATCGAGCTGGCCGAACAATCGCTGGGACTGTTCGAGCTGCTGGGCGCGCAAACCGACATTGCCCGCGTCTCTTACAACCTGGGCGTGCTGCACCGCCGTCGCGGTGACCTGCTCAGCGCCGAGTTCCGTATCGAGCAGGCGGCCGACGCCTTCGGCAGCCAGGGCGCGACACTGATGCAGACTCGCGCCCTGACCACTCTTGGCGCCATCCTGGTCAGCATGGGGCGCTTTGATGAACTCGACGCCGTGCTGGCCCGAATCGAACAACTGGATATCGAAGATGATGCCGAGCGATCGGTCTACCATGCCGTGATCGGGGAGCGTGCGCTGCTCAGGCAAGATCTCGGACAGGCCCGGCTGCATTTCAATACGGCTCGTGATTTGATGGCCGCGATTGGTGCTGATAATCATCTGCTGGTCTCGCGTCTCAACCTTGCCCGCGTCGACCTGGCCGAAGGCCGCCTGGTCAGCGCAGAGCAGGCAGGCCGTGGCCTGGTGGTGGGCTTCGGAGAGATTCGCAGTGTCAATCGCCAGATCGATGCGTTGATGCTGCTGGCCGAATCACTTGTCGAGCAAGGACGACCGGCTGATGCCGAGGCGAGCATCAGCCGCGCCGAGGATCTGCTCGAACAATCCCCTGATGCCGAACAAACCCTCAAGCTTGCCCTGTTGCGCAGTCGTGTGAGCGAGCCGGCGCTGGCCTTGCAACGTCTGGATTGGGTCGAGCAAGTCGCCGGAGACCAGGGTTTTATGCCCCTGCTCGAGCGTGCTCAGGTCATGCGCCAGACCCAGCCGAACTGAGAACGGTCGTCCTGTGACCCTGATGGGTTGAGCCGCGGCTGCGTTCCGTGGTTCTCAAGTCGATTTTCCGGCTCACCAGGTAATCCGCCGCAATGATCGCGGACAGCACCAGTACCGCCACACCCTGATGGGCCGTGCCCAGCGTGACCGGCACATGGGTCAACAAGGTGGTGATGCCCAGCCCGACCTGAACCAGCACGATGGCGGCCAGGACATGAAAAGCCATCCTGATCTTGCGTTCGGATTCGACCCGCCAGACCCGCCACCACGCCAACAGAGCAACGGTGGCGGTTAGAATGGCCAGTAGGCGATGATTGAATTGAACCGCGGCGGTGTTTTCGAACAGGTTTCGCCACAGCGGTTCCAGGCCCAGGTAACCATCCGGCACGATCCTGTCACCCATCAACGGAAAGGTGTTGTAGGACAGCCCGGCATTGAGGCCGGCCACAAAGGCTCCGGAAAGAATGGTCAGTGACGCCAGGGCGAGGAGCGACAGGGTCCATGGTCGCCAGGATCGCTTGGGCCTCGGCTCTTCGCGAGGCCACACCAGGCGGATGGCCATGCGAAACATGATGGCGAAGATGACCAGCGCCAGACCCAAATGGGCGGCCAGTCGGTAGGGGCTGACCCTGGGGATATCGACCAGCCCACTCTGGACCATGTACCAACCCAGCCAACCCTGCAGGCCGCCCAGGGCCAGCAGGCCGAGCAGTGGCCATCGCAAACGTTGCGGCACCATGCCGCGCCACCAGAACCAGGCCAGAGGCAGGGCAAAGACCAGGCCCAGCCCGCGCGCCAGCAGTCGATGGCCGAACTCCCACCAGTAGATCACCTTGAACTCACCCAGGGACATGCCGCGGTTGATTTGCTGATACTCCGGGCTGGCGCGGTAAGCGTCAAATTCCCGCACCCAGGCTTCCTCGCTGGTCGGAGGAATGACCGTCAGCGGCTGCCATTCGACCATCGACAACCCCGAGCCGGTCAGACGCGTGGCGCCACCGACAATGACCAGCACCAGCAGCACCGCACAACAGATCAGCAGCCACCAGCCGATGACCCGTTCGTGATGTCGTTGAATGAAATTCACAGTAAATTATCTCCAGCCTGCCGAACGACCTTATTTTACCAAGCGTAATGTATGCATAAGGTTCAGCCGTGGGGATTTTATAGGTCATGGAATCTTTATGGCAGCTTTCTTGCCGGGTTTGCGTAAGTAGCGGCGATAAGCAAGTAACAACGGTTTTTTCTGCAGGGATACCAACATGACAATAAGCAAGCAACTCTTTGAGTTTTTGATACTTTTTTGCCTCGCAATGGCCTGTCTGCTGGCCAGCCTGTCAGCCACGGCCGGGCAGGGCAACGTCATCCGGGTTGGATCGGATGGCGGCACTTGCGATTTTCCCAACCTTCAAACGGCCATCAACTCGGCCAGTGATGGTGATGTCATCCTGCTGTCAGGATCGGCCGATCACTACCGCGGCAATACCTACGGCATCTTCGCCAAGAGCCTGACCATTCGCGGCGGCTACGCTTCGTGTACCGCCTCTGAATCGACCGGTCGAACCACCCTGGATGCAGATCAGCAAGGGCGAGTCTTTGATATCTGGATGCCGACCGGAGAGGATGGGCCTCAGAACGTGGTGCTGGAGAACCTGTTGATCACGAATGGTTTCACGAACCAGTCCGGCGGCGGCATATTGATCGAGGGCCGCCCGGGCGCCCTGTCCGTGACCCTGAATGATGTCCGCGTTGAAAACAATGAATCCGAAGCCAATGGCGGGGGTGTGGCGGTTGTGATCAATGGGCCCATTGCCGGATTCGGTGGGCTTGTTCTGGTCACCGATGCCGACTCCTCGATCGGTTCGAATGTTGCAGGCCTCAACGGCGGTGGACTGGCCTGCATCAATTCTTCGAATCACAATATCGGAAACTCCAACATGATGATCATCGACCGTACCAATGTCATCAACAATGAGGCCACCAACGGAGGTGGATTCGCCGCGGTCGATTGCGCCACCATTCAGTGGTACAGCGGCGGTAGCATCATTCTGATCATCCCCGACTCCGCGATCTTCGGCAATTCCGCGACTGGTTTTGGCGGCGGCATCTAGGCATCTACCTGAGTGATGGCAGCAGAATGAACTTTCGCGGAGGTTCGGGAACCAGCAGTGGCATTCCCGTTGGCGATCTGAATGCTGGTCGATTGACATTCAACCAGGCCGATCTGGGTGGCGGAGCTTATGTCACCGGTCCATCAACCCGCCTGATGTTAGAAGATGTCATCATCGATGCCAATTCGGCCAATGACGATGGCGGAGGCTTGTTTGTCAACGATCGTGCCCTTGTCGAGATGCGGCGTGGCCCGACCGGTCCGACAGCGCCGTGCCAGCCATCGCAGAGCAGTGCCGGGATCACCACAATCCCCAGGTGCAGTCGCCTGCGCAACAACACCGCCGGCCGACGCGGGGGCGCTGCCTTCGTCGATGGTGGCGAGTTATCGGTTGACTTCACCCAGATCAGTGGCAACGATGCTTCGAGTTTCGGCAGTGTGGTCAACGTTCGCGGTACCGAGGACCATCCCGGCCAGGCGACCTTTTCCAACAGCTTGGTGTTCGGAAACTCGGCAATACCCTGTTTTATGCCTGGACCCACTCCGATCTGACCGTGGGCTGGTCCACCATTACCGATAATGTCAGCCCGACCAACGCGGTGCGTGCATTCACCAATACCGGTAGCGCCCGGGTTCGATTGCTGGGCAGCATCGTTCATGAAACCACCGGCAATGTGGTGAGTGCCGATGGAACCGGTGATTTTGATGTGTTGACGCGCTGTGTCATGGGCCACCAGCCTCCCGCGCAGATCTTCGGCTCATGGGACCGCTACCAGCAGAACAACCCGCGCCTGTACGAAAAGGACGCCACTCGTCCCTATTTCCCGTCCCCGACCTCACCGGTCATCGACTTCTGTGATGGATCCACGGCCGGCAATCGTGACATCGCCGGCCGTTCACGCGGTAGTGCGCATACCGGCTCTCCCCTGACCAATCCGCCGGGTTGGAGTGGCAGCGGCTCATACGACATCGGCGCCTACGAGACCAATTGGCCCGAACTGGACGATGGAATTTTCCAGAACCGATTCGAGTAACGCTACAGCCAGCCGTTGCGGCGCGCAATGCGCGCCGCTTCGATGCGGTTGGGCAGGTCGTCTAGTACTCCCCCGCCGTTTCACTGACCTGCTCGGGGCGGCTGTTGCGGCGTAGCCATTCGGCCAACTCATCTTCACCAAGCGTGCCATCGGCAAGACTGAGGAACACACGATAACGATCGGTCAGATCACCGACCATGTCCCAACCATTGAGGACGAGAAAAGTTCTGCACACGACGTAGGCGGTGCGTTTGTTGCCGTCGACGAACGGATAATTTCTTGCCAGCCCGAAGGCGTAGGCCGCCGCCAGGGCCGGGGCGTCCACATCAGTTCCGCCATAAGAGGCCAGTTGCTGGGGCCGGGCCAGGGCTGATTCGAACAGACCGCGGTCGCGCACGCCGGAGGGGCCGCCGTGCTCGGCAAGTTGACGTTCATGAATGGCTTCGGCCAATTCCAGGGAAATCCCGGTCCAGCTAGCCATGACTCACTCCGCCAGCCTGCGCAGCAGGTCACGATCCTCGCGCATGATGCGCTCGGCCACCTCCATCTGCGCGGCAAACTCGGGATCGAAGGGCGTCAGGGTGATGCCATCGGGGGTCTCGAGCACCATCAGTTCGTCACCGCGCTGAACGCGCAGTTTTTCAAGCAGCTCCTTGGGCAGAATCACGCCGGTGGAATTGCCGATGGCGGTGAGCTTGAGCTTGCGGGTCATGATGTGTCCTCAGGGCGGGATGGGAATCCACCGTGAGTATAACATATGTTATAACTTTAAGGCTCCACCGAGGGCAGGGTGGCCAACGACTCCAGAAACGCTCGAAAGGAATCGGTTTCGGAGTTGTAGGCCGGAGAATTGGCAATCATGCGCGCTCCCACCACGCCGTTGTCGAATCGAATGCCCAGAAACTGGCCCAGATAGCCGGAGTGTGAAGCGCCGACCAGTTCGTCGTCCTCCCGGTCCAGAAACCAGATCAATCCGATGCGCTGGGAATGCTCGCTGCCGGGCTGGAAGCTCTGCTCGAACCAGTCGGCGTCAATCAGTTGCTGCCCGTTCCACTCGCCGCGATTCAGGGCAAGTTGCCCCAGCAGGGCCAGGTCGCCGGCTGTCAGCGCCAGGCCGGCCATGCCATGCGGATTGCCGGCCCGATCGTTGGCCCAGGAAAATTCTCCAATGCCCAGTAGTCCGAACAGGTCACCGGCCAGAAACTCTTCAAGGGGTTGGTCGATGATTTGGCCAACGATGCCGCCGAGCAGGTTGGTGGCGTTATTGCTGTAGACCACCTGGGAACCGGGCTCGAACTCCAGCGGCACATCCAGTGCGAACTGCGCAAAATCATCGCTCTGGTAAATGGGGCCGGCCGGCTGGCCGCGGTCCACACCCGAGGTATGCGCCAGCAGGTGACGAATGGTGATCGATGATCGTTGTTCGTCGTCGGCCCATTGGGGATAAAAGTGATGAACCGGCAGGTCGATCGACTCCAGTTCGCCCAGGGCGATCAGACGCCCGATAATCAGATGCAACGCAGCCTTGGTCACCGACATGGCCTGGATGGGTTGCGCCTGTTCACCGCGATACCATTCACCGACCAGTTCACCGTCATGCATCAGCGCCAGGCCAGTGGTGTAACTGGCTTCAGCAGCATCCAGCAGTTCTTCCAGGGCAGCGCCATCAATGCGCTCCATGCCCGGGCCTGAGCGTAACTTTTGCAAGGGTTCTTCACGCAGTTCTGCAATCTCTCGATCAGCACGGTCGAGCATTTCACTGGCCTCTGTGCTCCCTTCGCGGGCCAGTCGCATGTTCAGTTCCGCTGTGGGAAAGCGTAAAGTGCCTTCGGCCTGGTTTCCATCAAAGCGCCCATCAAGGACCACCGCGCCGTTCATGGTTACCAGACGAATCGAATGACCCTCCAGCTCAGCGCTGTCGGCCGGCATTCGCATGCCACCTTCGCTATGCAGGATGAACAGGGCTTGCAACTGCTCGTCTTCGACACTGAACTTGATATCAAAGCGCATTGCGCCTGATTCGGCATCGGCCACGCCCAGCCAAAGTCCATCAGGAATGGAATCCGATGCCAGTACAGTGGAGGTGCTGAGTGAGATTAGACAGAATAAGATCAGATGACGGAATTTCATTTTCCGGGAATACCCTTGCTATTGACTTGCCGATATTCTGCAACGAACCTGGCCGGAAAACATGTGCCAATTGTCATTGGCCTTCATTCATGGCAACGCCTGCTGGCCGACTTCCGTGACCTCGAAGCGGTCATCGAAAACCGGATCATCCAGTTGCTGTGGCTCGACCAGTTCGTATTGCACCTCGAGAAAAACAGTGATTGTGGTGGGAAAAGGTTCAGTGATGTCAAACTGTTCGTCGCCCCATAGTGTCATTATGGGAACATCCATGCTTGAATCGATGCTGTATTCAACCTCGTCCAGTGTCAGTTCATCTCCACAGTCGTTCTGAAAACTGAGCAGAATCCCGTTCGCCGAATAAGGCCCGGCGCCGACTTCGTCGATTTCCTCTTCCGGCGGCGAGGTGATCGTCACTTCCAGGGCCAGACTGGCCTGGCCCCCGGTCACGCCAGCCGCATCAAGCTCCAGAACACTGCGCGCATTTCCTTCAACTTCAATGGCGAACGGTTCGGTTCGATAGCGAACCTCGAACAGTTGCCAGCGACCACCGAGAATTTCCCCGCCAGCGCCGGCAGGATCCGAGGCATCGGGCTCTAACGGTACAGGATCGATTCCGCTCATATCCGGAAACACACATTCGGTGCCTCGAACCTGCGACATCTCGGCAGACAGAAGCGGGCAGCACAAGGCAATGCCCACATAAATTGCGAACCTGGTCATCAGGGCCTCCCTGTCAGGTCTTTGACGAAGATACCAGTCACTCCGGATCAATGGACGGCACGAACCTCGCGCTGCTCCTTGTTCAGTGCAACATGACTTTTCTGCGACTCAGCCCGATTGCCAGCATCAACAAGGGCAGAATCAGCAATCCCAGCGGACTGGAAATCGGCACTGGAAGCGGGTCGACACCGCGTTCGACGCCGAGGGTGAACAGGTCGGACGCCTCATTCTCATTGCCGGCAATATCGCTGACCGCGCCTTCCGGAAGGCTGAGGGTGATCTCGAAGGGTCCGATTCCGTCCGGGGTGATCATCAACTCAAATACCGGATTGTTGTCATCGACCAGTTCGATCTGGGCGACGTTAACGGAAATAATGTCTGCGACATCGAATCCACTGACTTCCTGGCCAAAGATTTCAGTAATCGTCAGGGTGACCGCGAAGGGTTCCAGATCATTCGGGTCGGTGGCAGTGGTCGTGAACTCCACGGTCGGACGCACATCTCCGAATTCGATCGTGTAGTCTTCGGTATCGGCCTCGTTCTCATTACCGGCCAGGTCGGTGAACACGCCGGCCGGCACGCCAATATCCAGAATGATCGATGTAGTGGTGACCTCGTCGGGCAGGATGGAAACAGTGAAGACGACATCATCCAAAGTGGAGAAGTCCGCGGCCTCACTATTGGTCACAGCCAGCAGGCCCTTATCAAAGTCCACGATCTCTTCACTGAAGGTGATCACGATATCGAAAGGCGATTGATTGGTCGGATCATTCACGCCACTGGATCTCTCGATGGAAACGACTGTCGGAGCGGTTTGATCCGAATTGATCTGAAACTGGCCTTCCTCATTACCATTGCCGGCCAGATCCTGCACTTCTTCTTCGGGAATCGTGATTGTCACTTCCCCGTCATCCAGTGGCTCGACTCTTACGGAATACAATCCTTCCGCGAGATTCACCGTATCGAGATCATCAAGGAGTGCATTGTCGGCGCTGATGCTCGATATGTTGAAGCTTGCCAGTTGCCCACCAAAATCAATGAACAGCGTGAAGAAATCGGCATTGGTGGGATCTTCAAGTTCATCATCATTGATAGTGCCGCCTTCTTGCACTGCGTGGAAAGTGATTTCAGGGTTGCTTGTTTCAAACACTACCTCGACAGTATTCGAAGCTTCGTTATCATTCCCTGCAAGGTCGGTAACAACATCCGCTGCCAACTCAACGGTAAAGGTGTCATCCGCATTAGGAACGAGATTGAAAGTGAACACTTCATCGGCGCTGTCGGCCTGGAAATCTTCAATGGAGAAG
>PWWM01000106.1 GCA_003561495.1 Gammaproteobacteria bacterium | reverse complement strand
GCCGGCGCCTTTCCCGCCATCGACGCCGAGCGCTTGCGTTTCGGTCCCGATCAGGCCTTTCTTGAAGGCAGTGAGGTCGGTGAGCTGTGGGGGCGCGACCCGGATCCGCTGGTGGAAGCCGCGGTCGGTTGGCCGATTCCCGTGGCCGAGCTGGCCTGGTGGATTCGCGGTCTGATTCCGCCCGACGCCCGCCATCAGGTGCACTACGCGGACGACGGCAGTCTCGCTTTTGCGGTGACTGAACCCTGGCAGATTGAATTTCAGCGTTTCAGTCAGGTTGGCCCCGTCCTGATGCCGGCGCGCATTCAGGCGGACTCCGATCCCTACCGGGTCAGAATCGTGCTCAGGAACTGGAATCTGGCGGCCCATCCCGAAACAAACTCGTTATAATACCGCTCCGAATCCACTGCCGATTCTGGAAAGCCTGGTCAGTGGAGTTCTGCTGGGACGTCGCCAAGTTGGTTAAGGCACGGGGTTTTGATCCCCGCATTCGCAGGTTCGAATCCTGCCGTCCCAGCCATTTTTCATTTCACATGCAGAGCAATCAGGTGCTGCCGTGACCCAGCCTTCGTTGATGGTGTTTTCCGGGACAGCCAACCCCGAGCTGGCCCAGGCCATTGCCGGGGCGCTGGGGGTGCCGATGGGGCGGGCCAACGTGGGTCGCTTCAGCGATGGCGAGGTTGCCGTCGAAATCATGGAAAATGTGCGCGGGCGCGACATTTACCTGATCCAGCCGACCTGCCAGCCCACGGCCGAGAATTTCATGGAGTTGCTGGTCATGATCGATGCGCTGGCACGCGCTTCGGCCTCGCGAATCACGGCCATCATCCCCTACTTTGGTTATGCCCGTCAGGACCGGCGTCCGCGTTCCACGCGGGTCCCGATCACCGCCAAGGTTGCCGCGCGCATGATCAGCGTGGTTGGAACCGACCGGGTGGTCACGGTGGATCTGCATGCCGACCAGATCCAGGGGTTTTTCGATGTGCCCGTCGATAACGTCTATGCCTCGCCCCTGACCCTGGCCGATATCTGGAAGCATTACACCTCTGACGAGATCGTCGTGGTCTCTCCCGATGTCGGCGGCGTGGTGCGTGCGCGCGCCATCGCCAAGCGCCTGGATGCCGAGCTGGCCATCATCGACAAGCGTCGGCCGCGCGCCAATGAATCGACGGTGATGAATCTGATTGGTGATGTCGAGGACAAGATCTGCATCATGGTCGATGACATGATCGATACCGCCGGCACGCTCTGCGCCGCGGCCAATGCGCTCAAGGAACAGGGCGCGCGCAAGGTGGTCGCCTACTGCGTTCACCCGGTGCTGTCCGGGCGTGCCATCGAAAACATCACCAATTCCAGCATCGACGAGATCGTGGTCACCGACACCATCCCTTTAAGCGATGCGGCCAAAAACTGTGGCCGCATCCGCCAGCACTCCGTCGCCCCCATGCTGGCCGAAACCATCCGCCGCATGTCCGAAGGCGAATCCGTCAGCTCCCTCTACGTGGATTGATTGAGGACGGAAGACGGAAGACGAGTTTTGCCCCTCCGTCTCCCGTCTCCCGTCTTCCGTCTCCCCGCTCTCAAGAATACCCAATCCAAACCGCCACCATCAACGCAACCGCCCCCAGCGCCAGCAGTTTCAGAATCAACGGAAACATGAAACGGAACCAGCGATCATAGGGGATGCCAGCCAGGCCGATGATGCCCATCAGCACTGGATTGGTGGGGACAATCATGTTCATGAAGCCATCACCGAACTGAAAGGCCAGCACCGAGACCTGGCGGGTGACGCCGACCAGGTCGCCGATCGGGGCCATCAGCGGCATGGTGACAAAGGCCTGTCCGCTGCCGGAAGGAATGAACAGGTTCAACACGCTCTGGATCAGCAGCATGCCGACCGCGGACAGCTCGGCCGGCACCATCGCCAGCGGCGTGGCCATGGCATGAACAATGGTATGCAGCACCAGGCCATCTTCCAGCAGCAGGGCGATCGAGCGGGCAAAACCGATCAGGATGGCCGTCGATGCCAGTTCCGCCGCGCCCTTGCCGAAGGTGTTGGCCAGATCATCCAGGCGCAGTCCGCCGATCAGGCCGGCGACAATGGCGAGTAGAATGAAAACCGCTCCCAGTTCGACCAGGTACCAGTCGAACAGGGCAATGCCGATCACCAGTGTGACCAGTGCCGCGAATGTCGCCAGCAAGACGCCGATCCGCCGGTTGGTCAACTCGGGCTGTTCGGTTGGCTCGGGAGGCTGGGCGGCAGGCACATCGGCGACCAGGCTTTTTGAAGGGTCGGCCTGGACCCTGCGTGCATAGGACCAGACATGATGAAAACCCACTGCGAAGAACGGGATCCACAACAACAGCCGATACCCCATGCCCGATCCCGGCTGTAATTCAGCCACATCCTGGGCGATCAGCAATGTGAACGGGTTGATCAGTGCTACGCCGTAGCCGATGCCGTAGCCAACCACCATGATGCCGATCGCGGTGACGGTATCCATGCGCATGGCGACACACAGGGCGATCAGAATGGCGACGAACGGAATGTATTCCTCGGCCATTCCAAGCGTGGCCGAGGCAACGCCGAATGCAGCCATGCCGATGAAGATCAGCAGTCCCGGTGCATGGCTGTAGCGGGCGATGATGCGATCGAGCATGGCGTCGATCGCCCCAGTCCGGCGAATGACGGCCAGACTGCCACCGATCAGCAGCACGAAAAAGATGATGCCCTGGGCGTCGGCCAGGGCGCGCGGGACGACAGTGAACAGAGACCAGGGGGTCAGCACGGGTGGGTCGTCCAGGGTTTCGAATGTGCCCGGGACCACCATCTCGCGACCTGCCTCGTTGAGTTCGGTGTCGAACTGTCCGGCCGGCAAGAGCCAGGTCAGCACCAGCGCCACGATCATCATGGCAAACATCAGGACCAGGGTGTGCGGCACGCGCAGTGACTTTGACATGACCGGTTGAAACTCCCGAGTGAAAAACGAAAAAGCGCCGATCCGTCGTGCGGATCGGCGCCAGCGAGTATAACGACTCAGGGCTGCCGGTTCACTGTCGCCCTATTAGCGGCGTCAGCGATCAGAAATCATCGGCTTCCATGGCCATCATGCTTTCCGAGCCTGCCATGATGCGCGCCATCAGTCCCTCGGTGTCGGGCAGCATGCGCTGCATGAAGAATCGGGCGGTGATCAGTTTGTTGTTGTAGAAACTCTCGCCCATCGCGCCGTTATCCAGACCCTGGCGAGCCGCCCGGGCTTGCAATGTCCAGGACCAGGCCATGGCGGTCAGGGCGAACAGGTGCAGGTAGTCGGTCGATGCCGCTCCCGCCTCGAGTGGGTTTTTCGCCATGTGCTGATAGACCCAGCCGGTCGTGGACTTCAGACGCTCCAGGGTGCTGCTCAACGGGGCGGTGAATTCGCTCATTGACTCATCATCGCCAATGTCGGCGAGCAGCCCCTCGGCCTCGTCGAAAAAGGATTTGACGGTTTCGCCATTGGCGGCGACCAACTTGCGACCGACCAGGTCGAGAGCCTGAATGCCATTGGTGCCCTCATAGATTTTCGTGATGCGTGCATCGCGTACGAACTGCTCGACGCCGGTATCGAGGATATAGCCGGCGCCACCGTGGACCTGGACGCCGTGATTGGTGACCTCGAATCCCATGTCGGTAAACCAGGCCTTGATGATGGGCGTCATCAAGGCGACCCAGTGGCCGGCCTGGGTCCGGATGGCCTCGTCCGGATGAAAGTGCTCGCATTCCAGTTTCAGGGCGGTCCAGAGACCGATCCCGCGCGCGCCTTCGATGAAAGCCCGCGAGATCATCAGCATGCGACGCACATCGGGGTGGACAATAATGGGGTCGGCAGGCTTGTTCGGGAATTTCGGTCCATCCAGGCTGCGTCCCTGCAGACGCTCGCGGGCAAACTCCACCGCGTTCTGATAGGCCACCGAAGCCAGGCCCAGGCCCTGGATTCCGGTCTCCAGGCGCGCGGCATTCATCATGGTGAACATGTAATGCAGCCCGCGGTGCGGTTCTCCAACCAGGTAGCCCACTGCGTTGTCGAAAATGATCTCGCAGGTGGCCGAGCCCTTGATGCCCATCTTGTGATCGATCCCGGCGCACTGCACGCCGTTGCGCTCGCCCAGGCTGCCGTCACCATTGACATTGAACTTGGGCACGATGAACAGGCTGATGCCGCGCGTGCCTTCGGGTGCGTCGGGCAGGCGGGCCAGAACCAGGTGGATGATGTTTTCGGCCAGGTCATGTTCGCCGGCCGAGATCCAGATCTTGGCGCCCGAAATCCGGTAGCGGCCATCGTCGTCCGGTTCTGCGCGGGAACGGATCAGACCCAGGTCGGTGCCGCAATGAGACTCGGTCAGATTCATGGTGCCGGTCCATTGTCCGGAGATCATGTTGGGCAGAAACAGTGACTTCTGCTCCTCGGACCCGTGCCGATGGATCAATGACCAGGCGCCGTGCGACAGGGCTGGATACATGCCCCAGGAAGTGTTGGATGCGGTGACCATTTCGGCCATGGCCAGACCGAGGTACAACGGTAAACCCTGACCGCCGAATTCCGGATCGGAGGTCAGTCCGGGCCAGCCGGCCTCGCAGTAGGCTTCATAGGCCTGGCCGAACCCGGAAGGCGTCCTGACTTCGCCATTTTCGAAGCGGCATCCCTCGGTATCGCCCGTTGCGTTGATTGGCTGCAACACGCTTTCGCAAAATTTCGCCGCTTCGGTCAATACGGCATCAACGATTTCATCATCGGCATTTTCGGCCGAGGGCAGGGCGCCACGCTGGCTGGAATCCAGAACCTCGTTGATGAGGAAGCGGAAATCGGTGACGGGGGCTTGGTAGATGGGCATGAGTTCAACTCCGAGAATGG
>PWWM01000218.1 GCA_003561495.1 Gammaproteobacteria bacterium | reverse complement strand
GAGAATCATCCGGCCACGCTGGAAACCCTGCAAAGCCTGGCGCAGACCCATGTCGGACGTGGCGATCTCGAGCAGGCCCGGACACTTCTCGAGGAACTGCTGACCCGGCAGCGCGAGCATTTCGGCGACGATCATCCCAGGACGGTGACCGCGCTGTCCAATCTCGGTGGTGTCCAGCTTCGCAGCGGCGATATGGAGGCTGGCCGGGAATCGCTGTATGCCTCGCTCGAAGCGAGCCGACGCGTTCATGGCGAAGAGCACTTGAATACCATCAATGCCCTGAGCAACCTGGGCGCAACCTACCAGATCGAGGGAAACCACGAGCAGGCCGAGCCTTATGCGCTCAAGGCGCTCGAGCGCTACCGGCAAGTACTGGGTCGTGATCACATGCGCACCCTGCGCACACAGTCCAACCTGGCATCGCTGTATCGAGCGCAAGGCCGGCTCGAAGAGGCCAGGGATCTGCAGGTGGATACCCTCGA
This sequence comes from Gammaproteobacteria bacterium, assembly GCA_003561495.1. Classification (GTDB taxonomy): domain Bacteria; phylum Pseudomonadota; class Gammaproteobacteria; order Xanthomonadales; family Wenzhouxiangellaceae; genus Wenzhouxiangella. The sequence continues at coordinate 16,828 of PWWM01000218.1, read as the reverse complement.
GCGCATGCGCGCCACCATCGGACCGAACCATCCCGACACCCTGGGCACCCAGCACAATGTCGGCATGGCGTACTGGACACTGGGAGATACCGACCAAGCCCGGGAATACATGGACAGCGCCCGCCGGGCCTTTATCGAAATTGGCGGAGCCGGCCATTTTGGAGCCGTCGGCGCAGCCATCAACCTGGCCCGGCTCGAAGTTGAACAGGAACGCTTCGATGCAGCCATCCAGCCCCTGATGGAATCATGGCAAGCGTTGAGCGAGGCCTCCCCCAACAGCCGTGCACTATCCACGGCCTCAGAACTGGCCGAGGTCTACCAGGCCTGGCACGAAGCCGAGCCCGATGCCGGTCACCATCAACAGGCCGAACAGTGGGCTGATGAGGCCGAACAGCTGGATCAACTCCTGAGAAACGGCGAATAGAGTTCAGTCCGCCCGCACCCGGGCACCCTCGCTGACCTGATCGCCCGGGTGGTTGATAACCACCTCACCAGGCTCCAGCCCACTGATGATCTGCGTCACCAGGCCGCTGGAGCGACCGCGCTCGACGGAACGCTGGCGGGCACGCCCGTTGTCAATGACATACACCGTCCACTGCCCATCGACCCGAAACAACGCACTGGTCGGCACCTGGACAATGTCTTCGGCCTCCCACAGCAGAAACTCAGCCTCGACCCGGTAACCCACACCAAGCTGCTGCCAGGCCAGTTCGGGATCGTCAAAATCGATGATCACCGGCACGCGCTGCTCTTCCACGCCCAGCGCCGAAACCCGGGTAAACCCGGCCGGCTCGATTCTGCGCACCGTGCCTTCGAGAACCTCATCACCGCCCCAGCCGGTCATCAGCACGCGCATGTCAGGACGCACCCGAACAGCCATCATCGAGAGCAGATCAACCTGGACTTCCAGATCAGCCAGGGTGCCGACATCGACGACGGCTTCACCGGCGCCAATCGCCCCCTCGCAGCACCGATGGCGGCGCAGAATCACGCCCTCGACCGGTGAGCGCACCTGCAGCTCGGGCTGCTCATCGACGGGACGCTCGCCACTGGCAATATCAAGCACGGCGCGGGCGCTCTCGACCTCATGCCCGGCCACCTCGACAGCGTACTCGGCAGCCCGGCGTGCAGCCACCTGGCGGTCGCGACTGGCACGCGCCCGGTCCATGTCGGTGGTCGAGACCAGGCCACGCTCATGCAGTTCTCTGTAGCGCTGGTATTCGCTTTCGGCAAAGCGCGCATCGGCCTGGATGGTTTCAAGATTGGCCTCGGCGTTGTCGCGTCGGGCCCGGGCCGCCGACAGGTTTTCGCGCGCCTGGCTCAAGCTACGCGCATCCAGCGCCGGGGCCGGATGGGGCTCCATGCGAAACAGCACCTCACCGAGTTCAACGGCATCACCCGGCTCCGGCTGCACCCGAAGCAGATAACCACCGATCGGCGCCGAGACCGTGTAAATGTCGCGCAGGCGGGTACGGCCCTCCTCGTCCACCGACTCGACGAACCGACCCATCCGAACCTCGGCAGTGTTGACCGGCACCGGCGAAGGCCGCAAGGCCAACACCAGCACCACCAGCAAACCCACCGCCACCACCGGAACCATCCAACGCTTTCTCTGTTTCATCACCATTCACTTCCGTTCAACTTTCTTGCTCGATTTCTACGAGCAGACTCTTTCCCGGTCTTCAAGTCTTGACCGTCGGCCACGTAGGGCCGACCTACATTTCCTTTAACCTTTCACCTTTCACCTTCATTCCACCCCCTTCAACGCCTCCACCATATCCAACCGCTTCAACCGCCGAAAGATCAACACCACCGACAACGACGAAGCCGCAATCACTCCGGCCGCGGCAAACGCATAGCTCTGGTGCGTGACATGAAACGGCACCCGCAGCATGTCCATGCTGAAGGCCAGGCTGAGCAGCCAGGAAAACAATGTACCCAGCGCCCAACCCACCGGAAGGGCCAGCAGGGTCAACAGTGCAATCTCGCCAATCAACACCCAGCCCACCTGGCCGCGGGAAAAACCCAGCACCCGCAAGGTGGCCAGTTCGCGCGCGCGCTCGGCAAAGGCGATGCGGGCATTGTTGTAAACCAGGGCGAAAGTGATCGATCCGGCCAGCAACAGCAGGATGGCCATCATCGCCAGCACCGTGTCTTCCATGTATTCGCGAATACTTTCCTCGGACTGGCTGATCAGGCCGATTCCGGCCACGCGCGCACCATCCCACAGACGCGCATAGATGTCAGGCCGGGCCTCGGCATCGGTCAACAGCCATGCACCACTGACCGCCGGACCTTCGCGCATCAGGGCATTGAGCTCATCTCGCGGCAGATAGGCGCTCAAGCCCATCGGCTCGTCCACCACACCGGCCAGGGGGATTTCGAGAATGCGCCGGTGACCTTCGAGAATCTCGACGATCACCGGCCGACCAATCTCCAGACGGAGTTGATCGGCCAGAAATGTGGTCATGAACAAACCACCACCGGGCAACTCCAGCGGCCGGCCACCAGCATCGATCAGACCGCGCAATTGCGGTGAGTCCGGCAGCCCCTGGATACTGGTGCGCTCGCTTACCGGTCCGTGGCGCAAGCGCACCGGCACATTGCGATAGCCTTCGACGTACTCCACACCCGGAAACGCCTTCAGCTCTGTCAACACCCGCGCCGAAGTCGGTTCGATGAAGGTGACATGGACATCCATCTTCATGACCTTGCGATATTGCAGGTCGATCATGTGAGAGACCGCATTGAACTGGTAATGACCCAGCAATAGCAGCGAGGCCGACAGTCCGATGCCGGTAATGGTCAGAGCGCTTTTCAGTCGAGTGCGCGAGACATTGCGCAGCATAATGCGAGTGGTCTGTGCCAGCCAGCGACTGGCCCGGGTGCGGTCGAACCAGCCCTGGTGAAATTCGGCCGGGGCCGGCGGTCGCATGGCCTCGGCCGGCGGCAGACGCACCGCATTCCAGACTGCACGGGCCGTGCCCAGACCGGCCGCCAGGGCCGTGACCAGCACGGCCAGCAGCACCACCCGGCCCTGCACGCGCGTGACGGTTTCGGGAAAACGAAAATATTCGGCATACAGTGCGGCCATCGCATCGCCGGTCCATAGTCCCAGAGCGATCCCCAGACTCACCCCGACCGCCACGATCATGGCGGTCAGCAAGCCGTAATGCCAGGCCAGCTCACCGTCCGAATAGCCGAACGCCTTGATAACCGCAATCTGCTGGCGCTGAGTGTTGATGATACGCCCCATGAGCACACTGAGCAGAAAGGCCGAAACGCCGAGAAACACCGCCGGCAAGACCACCGACATCACGCGAAGCTGGGCGATTTCCTCGATCAGCATGCGGTGCGAGATCACCTCTTCGCGATCATGGGCGCCGATCCCGCCGTAAGGTGCGAGGATGAGATCGAGCCGGTCAATGACCTCATCGGCGCTGGCATCGGCCTGCAAGCTGGCGACCACGCTGTTGAATGCGCCGTCCATGCCGAAGGCATTGCCCAGGGCGCGCCGGTTCATCCACATGACCGCGTAGCGCTCGTAATCCGGCAAGAGATCAGTGGGTGCGACCTGGTAGACGAATTCCGGCGACAGGGCGATGCCACTGACGTAGAGATTCTCGTAGCGCCCGCGGATGATGACCCGCAGCCGGTCTCCGGCCTGAAGCCCGTGCGCCTGGGCAAACGGCTCGCTGATGACAACCTGGTCCGAACGACCGGATTCCGGCAGACTGCCCGCGCGCAGATAGAGCCGATTCAGGGCCGGCTGGCGACCGTCGGGAATCGACAGGATTTGACCGCGCACCGGATCATCGAAGCCATCCACTTCCAGGCGGACCGGAGCGACCACCCGGGTCTCGACTTGATTGATGCCGGCAATCTCGCCCAGCCGCTCGGCCAGCGTATCCGGGGCGCGCGAAAGGCTGGCATAGACATCGCCGAACTGGTGAGAGGAGTAAAACCGCTCCATTGACAGCCGAATCGAATCCAGCGAACTGACCGCAAGCATCAACACCATGACCCCGGCGGCAATGACCACGGCAATGGCGGCCACCTGGCCCTTGAGCACGGCCAGATCGCGCCACAGCTTGCGGTTCAGCGTCAGCACGGCTACCAGGCCAGGTCGGCCGGATCGGCGCGCCGGCTGTTGATGTGAATGTCGTCGACCCGGCCATCCTTCAAGCGAATGACGCGGTCGGCCATCGAGCCGATCACCTCGTTGTGGGTGATCACCGCGGTGGTCGTGCCCAATTCCTCGTTGATATGGCGAATGACCTGCAACACCCGGATACCGGTTTTCGAATCCAGTGCCCCGGTCGGCTCATCGCACATCAGCACTGCCGGGCGCTTGGCCACCGCACGGGCGATGGCGACACGCTGTTGCTCGCCGCCGGAGAGCTGGGACGGAAAGTGGTCCATGCGTTCGGCCAGGCCGACCAGCTCCAGGGCCTGCTCCGGGCTCATGGGATTGCGCGCGATATCGGTGACGATGGCGACGTTCTCGCGCGCGGTCAGGCTGGGGATCATGTTGTAGAACTGGAACACGAATCCGACATGGTCGCGCCGAAAGGCGGTCAGCTGCCGGTCGGAGGCGCGGCTGAGTTCCTGGTCGCGGTAGCGAAGTGTGCCTTCGGTGGCCGCATCCAGCCCGCCCATGATATTGAGCAGCGTGGACTTGCCCGAACCCGAGGCGCCGAGAAACACCACCAGTTCCCCGGCGTACATTTCCAGGTCCACGCCGCGCAGGGCATGAATGGTGACCTCGCCCATGTGATAGACCTTGGTCACGCCCTGGGCGCTGAACACGATGTCCTTGTCCGGCAATGCTGCGGCCATGACCCTTCAGTGCCTTGTTCCATTGATCCGCTTGTCATCATACCCATCCAGGAGGCTCCGGGCTTGCGCTGCCTCAACTCGATTTCGGTTCCTATACAATCAGCACCATGGTGTCTTCCTGGACCAAGGATTTTCTCGACCTGGCTTTGCGCTACCAGGCCCTGCGCTTCGGCCGGTTCACGCTCAAGTCCGGGCGTGAGAGTCCGTATTTTTTCAATGCCGGCGCCTTTCACGATGGCGCGGCCATCGATACACTCGCGCGCTGCTACGCCGGGGCCATCGTAGCCAGCGGCGTGGAGTTCGACATGTTGTTCGGACCCGCCTACAAGGGGATTCCGCTGGCTGCGGCAATCGCCATCAGCCTGCATCGGGATTTCGACCGTAATGTGCCATTCGCTTTTGATCGCAAGGAAGCCAAGGACCACGGCGAAGGGGGCGTGATCGTCGGGGCACCGCTGGCGGGCCGGGTGTTGATTGTTGACGATGTCATCTCGGCCGGCACATCGGTCGACTTTTCGCGTCGCCTGATCACCGAACATGGCGCCACACCGGCGGCCGTGGCGATTGCGCTGGATCGTCAGGAACGCGGCCGCGACCAGGATCGATCCGCGGTGCAATGTGTTCGCGACAACGGTCTGGAGGTCATCAGCGTGGCGGGCCTGGCCGATCTCGTCAGCTGGTTGAAGGAGCGCTCCCCAGACAGTGCCGACCTGGAAGCCATGCTGAACTATCAAACAAGGTACGGAGTCTGACCGGGCATGATGAATCGAATTGCCTGCCTGTTTTTGGCCACGCTGGTGACCAGCGTCGCCATGGCCCAGACGGTGTACCGCTGGGTGGATGAAAACGGTGAAGTTCACTATGGCCATGCCGTCCCGGCCGAGCACGCCCACCGCGGCTATGATCGCCTGCGTCGCGATGGCACGGTGCGCGAACGGGTGCCTCCGGCGCTGACCCCCGAAGAGCGCGCCGAGCGTGCCGAGCGAATGGCCCAGGAGGCCGAAATCGAGGCCGAACAACGCAGCCGGGAAACGCGAGATCGCATGCTGCTGTCTTCCTATCGGAGGGATGAAGACATCATGGAGACCATGGAGGCCAGAATCGCCGGCGTCAATGCGCGCAGGTCCGAGGTGCAAGCTGATCTGGACCAGGCGACCCAGCGCTTTGAAAACCTCATCAGTCAGGCCGCCGAAGAATCCCGTGAGGGGCGTAGCGTCTCCGAACAAATGCGCCAGAATATCCAGTCAGTTCGGGATCGGATGGCCCAATTGCGCGAGCAACTCGATGAACTCGATGACGAAGAAGAAGGCTTGCGCAATCACTACGCTGCCGAACTGGAGCGTTTTCGCGAGCTCACCGGCTCCCGACGACAATGACCTTGCGGGCATAGCAGGCCGCAATGTATACCCGCTGTCCCGGCTGCCAATCCGTATTCGGCCTGAACGGAACCGCACTGGCCGAATCGGCCGGGGTCGTGCGGTGCGGCCAATGCGGCAAGACTTTCAACGCCCTCTCACATTTATTCAATGACCGTCCCGGCAGCGACCAGGCGCCCCTGGTCGGCAGCGGCATTCCACCGCTGCTGGAAGAAGCCGACGTGGAACAGGCCGAATTTCCCTGGTCTTCCAACCAGGAGACCTTGCCGCCGGGGCCAGGTCCGGAACTGGATTTCGACGGACTGGCTTCAACCGGGTCACCATCGCCGCCTCACTGGATATGGAAGGCAGCGACCCTGGCCCTGGTCGTGACCCTGGGCGCCCAGATTTTCTTGCATTGGCAAACGCCGGGCTCGGTGATGAATCGCCTGATCGACGGCGGCACAGGACCGACCGCCGACTCCACCGAATGGATCCAGATTATCTCGCGCGACATGCATCGTCATCCCAGCCTCGATGATGCCATCATCATCAGCGCCACCCTGCGCAATCCCTCCGAAGACGCCCTTCAGTGGCCCGTTGTTGAAGTGCGCCTGTACGACCCCAGCCAGCAGGTCCTTGGCGCCCGGCGTCTGGCGCCCGAGGAATACCTGGACAATGTCGCTGCAATCGAGCGCGGCATGGCGCCGGGCGTGGTCGTCCCGCTGGTTCTGGAGTTCGTGGTGGGCACTACCGACCCGTCGGGTTTCGACGTTCGCTTCCAGCGTTGAGTTTTCGCATCCGGTCACATCATTCAGGCTGATCCTGCCCTTTTGAAAGGGTTGAGCTGTGCTATCGTATGCCGTTACTTGCGTAGCATGCGATAGAAGAAATGAGTACCGAGGGAAACTCTTGACTCCCGGCCCGAAACCATCCGGAACCTGCCTTCACGAATTCGTGCAAGGGGTGGTCAATCAGTACCTGGATGACATGGGTTCGACCCCGCCGGACAATCTCTACCAGGTGATCTTGGCCGAAGTGGAACGGCCATTGATTCGCACCGTGCTCGACCACACCGGCGGCAACCAGTCACGGGCAGCCGAAATTCTCGGCATTACCCGCGCCACGCTGCGCAATCGAATCCAGCGCTACAAGCTCAACGGACAGAGCGATCATTCAACATGAAGCAGGCAGGCAAGCGTTCGGCACTGATCAGCGTGTCGGACAAGACCGGGCTGATCGAACTGGCTCGCGCACTGAACGAGCACGATTTTCAGATCCTTTCCACCGGCGGCACCGCCCGGACCATCGAGGAAGCCGGAATCGCGGTTACCGAGGTCTCGGAACACACCGGGTTTCCGGAGATCATGGCCGGCCGGGTCAAGACGCTGCATCCGAAAATCCACGGTGGCATCCTGGCCCGACGAGGCGTGGACGATGAAGTGCTTGTCGAACACGACATCGCCCCCATCGATCTGATCATCGTCAATCTCTACCCGTTTGCCGCCACCGTCGCCCGACCCGATTGCCGCCTTGATGAAGCCATCGAGCAAATCGACATTGGTGGGCCGGCCATGCTGCGGGCGGCCGCCAAGAACCATGCCGATGTCTGTGTGCTGTGCGACCCACAGGATTACAACGGGATCATCGATGGGTTGCCGCTACTGCCTGACCATCCGGAGCGTCAACGCCTGGCCATCAAGGCCTTCGCCCATACCGCGGCCTATGATGGACAGATCAGCCAGTACCTTGCATCAAAAACCGAGCAGGCGCCCCTGCCCTCGGTGATCAACCTTCAGCTGGACCTGGCGGCATCGCTACGCTACGGGGAAAATCCACATCAGGCTGCGGGCGTTTACCGCGAGCGCGGTCGGGATCCGTCCGGTTTGGCCGGCACCGAACCCCTGCAAGGCAAGGCGCTGTCGTACAACAACCTGCTTGATGCCGACGCCGCATGGTCGGGCGTGCAATCCTTGGGCAATCAGCCGGCATGCGTGATCATCAAACACACCAATCCCAGCGGGGCAGCCGTGGGTAACGAGCTGACCGATGCCTGGCACAAGGCGCTGGCGTGCGATCCGACTTCGGCCTTTGGCGGCATTGTTGCTTTCAACCGCGAACTGGACGAGGCGCTGGCCGGGCAACTGGTGGAGCGGTTCCTGGAAGTCATCATCGCGCCCTCAGTCAGTGATGCCGCCCTGGCCAGGCTGGCCGACAAGCCCAGGCTGCGCGTGATCACACCACCACCCGGAAAAGAATCAGAGCTGGAGCTGCGCGCCATTGATGGGGGTTGGCTGGTTCAGCAAACCGACGATGACTGGCAAACACCGGATCTCAAGGTCGTGACTGAGCGCCAGCCCAGTGAGCGGGAACGGGCCGATCTGCGCTTTGCCTGGCAGGTGGTTCGAATGGTGCGCTCCAACGCCATTGTCTACGCCAACGACGGCGCAACGATCGGAATCGGCGCCGGGCAGATGAGCCGCGTGGACTCGGCCCGAATCGGCGCCCTGAAGGCCGAGGATGCCGGGTTGTCACTGAATGGTGCGGCCATGGCCTCGGACGCGTTTTTCCCCTTTGCCGACAGCATCGAGGCTGCTGCAGAGCGCGGCGTACGCGCCGTCATCCAGCCAGGTGGTTCGATGCGCGATAAAGAAGTCATCGAAGCCTGCAATACGCATGACATCGCGATGGTATTCACCGGAAAACGCCACTTCCGCCATTAGGCGGAAGGGGAGACGGGAGACGGAAGACGGGAGACGGAGGCCGAAAGGAGTCTGCGGCAACCCGTCGAAGCCACGGTACAATAACGTCTGGCAAAACCCAGTCGAAGCCTCCCCCAATGAAAATCCTCATCATCGGTAGTGGTGGGCGCGAGCATGCGCTGGCCTGGAAGTGTGCGCAATCGGCGTTGGTCGACGAGGTGCTGGTCGCGCCAGGCAATGCCGGAACGGCCACAGAGAAAGGCGTGCGCAATGTGGATGTCGGCGCCGAGGATCTTGATGGCCTGCTTGAACTGGCTCGTCGTGAGTCGGTTGCGCTGACCATTGTCGGGCCCGAAGCGCCGCTGGCGGCCGGCGTGGTTGATCGCTTCGAACAGGCCGGGCTGAAATGTTTCGGGCCCTCGGCCGATGCGGCCCGACTGGAGTCCTCCAAGGCCTTTGCCAAGGAATTCATGGCCCGACATGGCATTCCAACGGCTGGCTACGCGGTGGTCGAGGAGGTCGAGGAGGGCGTTCGATTCATCCAGTCATTGACTCTGCCGGTCGTGCTCAAGGCCGACGGTCTGGCCGCCGGCAAGGGCGTGGTGATCTGCGACGATGAGCACCAGGCGCGCGAAACGCTGGAGGACATGCTCTCCGGCCAATCCTTTGGCCAGGCCGGGCATCGGGTCGTGATCGAGGAATTTCTGGTCGGTGAAGAAGCCAGTTTCATTGTCATCGCACGCAATGGGCAGATGGTGCCGCTGGCCACCAGCCAGGACCACAAGCGTCGCGACGAAGGCGACGGCGGTCCGAACACCGGCGGCATGGGTGCCTACTCACCCGCGCCGATCATCGATCAGGCCACCCATGAGCGCATCGTCGATGAAGTCATTGCGCCGACCCTGGCCGGCATGCAGGCCGATGGTCATCCTTTCACCGGCTTTCTGTATGCCGGGATGATGCTGACCCCCAGCGGGCCCAAGGTGCTGGAATTCAATGTGCGCTTCGGCGACCCGGAAACCCAGCCGATCCTGATGCGCCTGAAATCCGACCTGGTCGCCACCGTGCTCAAGGTAATGGCCGGTGACATCGACAAGGTTGAGTTGGACTGGGATGAGCGCACCGCCCTGGGGATTGTCATGGCCGCCGGAGGCTACCCGGGCAGCTACGCCAAGGGTAAACCAATCACCGGCCTGGAACAGAGTTTTCCCGACCACGTCAAGGTCTTTCATGCCGGCACCGCCCTGGATGACGCCGGACAAGTGGTCACCAGTGGCGGCCGTGTAATGTGCGTGACTGCGCTGGGTGACGATGTCGCCGCCGCCCGCGCCGAGGCGCTCAAGTCCCTGGCCTTCATCGGCTTCGAAAACGCCTTCTTCCGCGCCGATATAGGCCACCGAGCCCTAGCCCCTGAATCCTGACCCCTGAATCCTGACCCCTAGTCAATGGACGTCTCCCACCTGCTCGACGAACTCAACGACCCGCAACGCGAAGCGGTAACCGTCGACGATGGGCACGTGCTGGTGCTGGCCGGAGCCGGCTCCGGCAAGACCCGGGTATTGGTCCATCGCATGGCCTGGCTGATCCAGGTCCATCATGTCTCGCCGATGAGCCTGCTCGCGGTCACCTTCACCAACAAGGCGGCTGGCGAAATGCGCGGCTGCGTGGGTCAGCTTCTGAATCTGCGCCCGGAAGGATTGTGGATCGGGACCTTTCACGGCATCTGTCACCGACTGCTGCGCATGCACTCGGCCGAAGTCGGCCTGCCGGACACCTTTCAGATTCTCGATTCCGATGATCAGTACCGGCTGATTCGGCGGGTCATTCGCGACATGGAACTTGACGAGGGCGAATTTCCACCGCGCCAGATACAAGGCTTCATCAATCATCACAAGGATGAAGGTCGACGCCCCGACGGAATCGAATGTTTCGATCATTCCTTTCAGGCCCAGCAGGTCGCCATTTATCGCCAGTACCAGGATTACTGCGAGCGATCCGGACTGGTCGACTTTGCCGAACTGCTGCTGCGCACCCTGGAACTGCTGCGTGACAACGACGCGCGCCGCACGCATTACCAGGAGCGCTTTTCACATATTCTGATCGACGAATTCCAGGACACCAATACCCTGCAATATGCGCTGGTGCGCCTGCTCAGCGGCCCGCAGAATCGACTGTTCGTGGTCGGCGACGATGACCAGTCCATCTATGGCTGGCGGGGCGCCAAGGTCGAGAATGTCAGCCATTTTGATCGTGATTTCAGTCCGCAAGTCGTTCGCCTGGAACAGAACTACCGCTCCACCGAAACCATCCTGGAGGCCGCCAACCGGGTCATTGACCACAACGCCGAACGCATGGGCAAGAACCTGTGGACTGAAGGCGACCGTGGCGAGCCGATTCGGCTGTTTGCCGCCTGGAGCGCCGAGGAGGAAGCCGAATTCGTCATCGCCCGCATCCAGGACTGGATCGAGCAAGGCAACAAGGCCTCTGAAGTAGCCGTTCTGTATCGTTCCAATGCCCAATCACGCCTGTTCGAGCAGGCCCTGCTGCGCGAGGATATTCCCTACCGAGTCTACGGGGGATTGCGCTTTTTCGAGCGCGCCGAGGTCAAGGATGCCATGGCCTACCTGCGCCTGATGCACAACGTCAATGATGATGCCGCATTCGAGCGGGTGGTCAATCTGCCGGCCCGCGGCATTGGTCAGCGTACCGTGGCGCTGGTCAGGGACCATGCCCGCGCCAACGCGTTGTCGCTGTTCCAGGCGGCCAGAGAACTGGTCGAGCGCAACGCCATGAGCGCCCGCGCCGCCAACGCCATGCGCGTGTTCCTGACCCTGATCCATGAGCTGACCGAAACCCATCGCGACAGCGACCTGGGCGAAGCGCTGGATGCGGCCATCAAGCGGGCGGAACTGCAGGCCTGGTATGAAAGCCGGGAACCACCCGATCGCGCCGAGGCGCGCTCGGAAAACCTGGCCGAACTGGTGCGCGCCGCCGACAGTTTCGACCAGCCCTTTGAAGACGAACAGGCCGGTTTGAGCCCGACCGCCTCGTTCCTGGCCCAGGCCGCCCTGGAAGCCGGCGAGCACCAGGGCGAACGCTGGGAAGATTGTGTGCAGTTGATGACCCTGCACTCGGCCAAGGGGCTGGAGTTTCCGCTGGTGTTCATGGCCGGCATGGAAGAGGGTTTGTTCCCGCATCAGAAATCTATCGAAGAGCCCGGTCGACTGGCCGAGGAACGGCGGCTTTGCTATGTCGGCATGACCCGGGCCATGCAGCAGCTCTACATCACTCATGCCGAATCACGCATGCTGCACGGCCAGACCGGCATTTCGCGTCCGTCGCGCTTTCTGGCCGAAATCCCGGCCGAGCTGACCGAGGATTTGCGCCCCGGAACCAAGGCGGCTCCAACTGCGGTGGGACGGGCGCCGGAACCTGCCGACGGCCTTCGCCTTGGCGAGCGGGTCCGTCATACCCGGTTTGGCAGCGGCACGGTCATCAATATCGAGGGCCAGGGTCCGAATGCGCGCATTCAGGTCAATTTCGAATCGGCCGGCTCGAAGTGGCTGGTACTGGCCTATGCCAACCTGGAGCCAGGCGGGTGAAACCAGTGTTTTTCGAGTCGCTGGGGATCGCCGGGATGGCACATCATTCCGGGAAACGGCCGGTGCTGGCGCTGCATGGCTGGCTGGACAATGCCAATTCCTTTCTCGATATATCCGAATACCTGGACGGTATCGACCTGGTCGCCATCGACTTCCCAGGTCATGGCCTGTCACGGACTCGCCCCGAGGGCGCCCGGTTCTATTTCGATGATTATGTCTTCGATGTCTTGACCGTCGCCGATCAGCTGGGCTGGGAACAGTTTCACCTGCTGGGACACTCGCTCGGCGGCGCGGTCTCCAGCCTGGTCGCGGCCGCCTGTCCTGACCGGGTGCTTTCCATGGCCCTGATCGAAGGCCTCGGACCCATGAGCGCACCGGCCGACCGAACCGCCTCGGGTTGGCGGAAGGCCATCAAGGCCAGTCGGCTTCGCCCGCGCCGGGTTCATGCCGACCGCGACAGCGCAATCAATGCGCGTGCCAGCAACAGCGACCTGACGGTGGCCGAAGCCACGACATTGGCTGAGCGTGGCCTGAAAACGGTCGAGGACGGTTTGATCTGGTCTCATGACCTGCGTCTGACCTGGCCATCCACTCATCGCTACACCGAGTCACAGGTTCTTGACCTGCTCAAGGCCATCAAGGCGCCCGTGCTCAATATCTACTCCGACCCGCCCAGCGGCATACTGCCCGATCGTATTCTCGAGCGGCGCCTGGCGGCACTCAAACAACGTCACCTGTTTTCCCATCCGGGCGGACATCACTTGCACATGCAGCATCCGGACGTCATCGGTCCGGTCATCAAGGAGTTTTTTCATGAACACAGCCAGGACTTCGTGGCACAAGGACATTCCGACTGAACAACGCCTGATCTTTGCCCTGGATGTGCCCGATCTCGATCAGGCCAGGCAATTGATTCAATCCCTGGGCGATTCAGTGCACTTCTACAAGCTCGGGCTGGAGTTCTTTCTCAGCGGCCATTACTTTGAACTGGCCGCCGAGCTCAAGGACAAGGGCAAACGGATTTTTGCCGATCTCAAGCTGTTCGACATTCCACCGACGGTCGGTCGGGCCGTCGCCCAACTGTCCAGGCACGAGGTCGATTTCCTGACCGTCCACGGTAATGACCGCATGCTCGAAGCCGCCGTGGAAAATCGTGGCAAAACCGGCATTCTGGCGGTCACTGCCCTGACCAGCCTGGACCGGGGTGATCTGGATGATCTGGGCTTTGCCTGTGATGTCGAGACGTTGGTGCTGTCGCGAGCACGGCGCGCACTGGACCTGGGTTGTACCGGGGTCATATCCTCCGGTCTGGAAGCGGCCGCCCTGCGCCGCGAGGTCGACCATGCCCTGACCGTGGTCTGTCCCGGCATTCGACCGGTCGACAACACCGATGAACAGAAAAGAACCCTGTCAGCCGCCGATGCCTTCGCGGCCGGCGCCGACTACATCGTCGTCGGCCGCCCCATCCGCGACGCCAAGGACCCGCGCGCCGCCGCCGAGTCCCTGCAAACCGAAATCGCCACCGCCCTCACCCCATAACCCTCTTCACCACTTCCTGACTAGGGTCGTGCAGCAGGGATTGGCAGTATCGATGGACGTCAATGCTGTAAGCCGCCCTCGGGTGGTGGATTTCGCTGAAAGCCTCGCCACCGCGTCGAACTGAAGCGGAATTCACCGCCCGAGGACGGCTTCAACCGGAACGAAGCCCGCGCACTGAGACACGACGCTAATCAGGAACCACTTAACCTCTTTGCCCTTTAACCCTTTGGCCAGCCAACCCTTCTACCGAAAGCATAAAACACATATAATCATATATTTACATATGCTTCATAAAGTAACTTGACAAGCAATCTTCCTTAACCTATCATTAACCTCGAGGATTGCATGCGGATGCGTTCTCGCAACTAAACAATCAACAAAACTCGCGCCCCGTGCGCATTGGCAAGCCGACTCGACCGGGCAAACCCTCATGGTTCGCCCGGTTTTTTTCTGCCCGTCAAGAAACAACGGGGGCAATGCTAAAATAAGGTCCGCTTTCCCCCTGATTCCACCCAGATGAATAAGTCCGGCCGCCTGAATTCGCTGCTGCACCGGTTATACCTGGGCTGGTTGAGCCTGACTCGCAGGCTTTTGCACCTGTGGGTGCGTAGTACCGTGTTGCCGGAGGATCTGGACGATCTGGAACTTGATCCTGATCGTCCCGTCTTTTATGTGCTTGACACCTATGCGTTCACTTCCTTGCTCATTCTCGACCAGGTCTGTCGAAAGCTGGGCTGGCAACGCCCTACCGATCTCCTGGAGATTGGGGGTCTGGAGTTTTCCAGGCGCTATGGCACCAGCCGGCGGTACCGGGGGCTGTTCATCCGTCGACCCGAAAAACGACGTCATTCGCCGATCCTCAAGGAAATGCTGACCCAGCTCGAACCGCAAGCGGTATCCGAAGTTCAGATCGTTCCGGTCACGGTCCTGGTGGGACGCGCCCCGGAGAATGAAGACAGCATCTTCAAGATCCTTTTCTCGGAAAACTGGGATATCGGTGGACGGTTTCGACGGTTCTTCAGCACCTTGATCAACGGCCGCGCCACCATGGTGCAGTTCGGCAAGCCGGTTGATCTGGCCCGCCTGTTTGAGGACACCGATGATGCCGAGCAGGCGCTGGGACGCTTGAGCCGCGTCCTGAGGGTGCACTTCAAGCGGGTGCGAACGGCGGCCATTGGCCCCGATCGATCGCACCGACGCACGCTGGTGGAAAAGGTGGTCCGCAGTGAACCGGTTCGTCAAGCCATCGCCGCCAAGGCCAAGCGTGATGAGATCAGCCTCGAGAAAGCGGAGATGGCAGCCCGTGATTACGCCCGCGAAATCGCCGCCGACTACTCCTACAGCCTGATCCGAATCGGCGACTTGTTACTGACCGGGTTCTGGAATCGCATTTACCGCGGCATCCGGGTCAATCACTTCAGCAGTTTCCGTGATGCCGCGCCAGGTCACGAGGTCATCTACGTCCCCTGCCATCGCAGTCACATCGACTATCTGCTGCTGTCCTACCTGCTCTATCACCGCGGCTTCGTGCCCCCCCATATTGCCGCTGGGGTCAATCTGAACATGCCGCTGGTCGGACCGGTCCTCAGGCGCGGGGGCGCCTTCTTTCTGCGTCGTTCTTTTCGTTCGCAGCCACTGTATGCCGCCGTTTTCAACCAGTACGTTTCATTGATTCTGAGCCGCGGGGTGGCGCTGGAGTATTTCATCGAGGGCACTCGCTCACGAACCGGACGACTGCTGCCACCACGAGCCGGCATGCTGTCCATCACAGTGCGGGCCTTTCTGCGCTATCGCAATCGACCGGTGCTGTTTCAACCGGTCTATATCGGGTACGAGCGCCTGGCCGAGGGCAGCTCTTATATTTCCGAACTCTCGGGGCGTCAGAAGAAGCCGGAGTCGCTCTCTGATTTCAGAAATGTCATCAACATCCTGCGCAAAAATTACGGCGAGGTCACTGTCAGCTTCGGGAAACCGGTTCTGCTCAACCACCTGCTTGACAAACATCACCCAGACTGGATCAATGATCCACCGAACGGGGACAGTCGACCGGCCTGGCTGAGTGGCCTGGTTGATGATCTGGCCGGGCGCATCATGGTCAATATCAATCGCTGTGCCCATGTCAATCCGGTCAACCTGCTGGCCACCGCGCTGCTGGCCAGCCGCAAGCAAGCCCTCGATGAAGAAGATCTTTCACACATGATTGATCTGCTCAAGCAGATCATCGAAAGCACGCGTTCCACGGAAAGAATCAGCGTGACCGAGATGACCGCTGCGCAGGTGATCGATTACGGTCTCGAACTGGGCATCATCGAACGACAAGAGCATCGTCTGGGCGGGATCATCCGTACCGATGCCACGAACGCGGTGCTGCTGACCTATTTCCGCAACAATACCGCGCACCTGCTGGCCATGAGCGCCTGGATTGCCTGTTGTTTTCTCAATTCGCAGCGAGTGAGCAAATCGAGAATTCGTGACCTGAGCATGAAGGTCTACCCGTTTCTGAGAAGAGAGTTGTTTCTGCCTTGGGAGACCGACGAACTCGAGGCGGTGATTGACCAGTGCACCAGTACATTGATCGATCTGGATCTGCTGCGATCCACTGGTGACCGGCTGCAGCGCGCTCCCGGCGGAAGTGACCATGCCTACTATCTTCGTCTGCTGGGCAATACCCTGATCCAGACCTTTGAACGCTATTTCATCACCGTCTCGGTTCTGGCCAAGAATGGCTCGGGCAAGCTCACCCGCCAGCAACTGGAACAACTGTGCATCCTGTGTGCCCAACGCATCTCAT
>PWWM01000105.1 GCA_003561495.1 Gammaproteobacteria bacterium | reverse complement strand
GCGATGGGCAGGACTTGCATACCGAAGATGCGGTGACACGATTGAGCGGCGATGCCCGGCAGCGCGCCGAGCGGGTCTTCAATGCGCTGAAATCGGCCCGGCAGCATTGGCAACGCCGGCGGCTGCGCGAACTGGTCGAGGGCGCCTGGCATCAACTGGGCGGCCCGCAGGCCTGTCGCAAGCCGGCCACGGATCTGAGCGATGCCGAAGCCTATTTCGAAGCGCTGAGCACGGCCGAAAGCGAAGGGCTGATCGATGACTGGAATGATTTTGCCGAACTGCTGGACGGGCAGTTCACCGAGGGCGATCCGCCCAGCGAAGAGGTCAAGCTCGAAATCCTGACCATGCATGGCGCCAAGGGGCTGGAATGGGATTTGGTGGTACTGCCGGGACTCAATCGCGGTACCCGGGGCCAGGATCGATCACTGCTCAACTGGCTGCCGTTCACCCCGGATGAAGGCGAGGAACAGGTGTTGCTGGCGCCTTTGCGCTCGGCCGAACAAACGCAGGACCCGGCGCTCAACCAGTTGATTCGCAGCGAGCAGAACAAGCGCGATGCCTTCGAGCATCAACGGCTGTTGTACGTGGCCGCCACGCGTGCCCGTCAGCACCTGGTGCTGTCGGCCTGCCTGGATCCGGACAAGGACGAGATCAAGCCGACCTCCGGCAGTCTGCTGGCCGATCTGTGGCCCACCGTGGGTGAGGATTTTGTCGAAGCACTGGAGCAATCGCCCGAAACCGAGCCATCATCGGATGAAACCGGCCTGCCCGATCAGAGCATTTTCCGTGTACCCGGCGGCTGGCAGCCGCAACTGGGCACTGCCCTGCCCTTCAAGCCCGAACTGCCGCCCAGGGAACGCAGCCCCGAGATCGAATTCAACTGGGCCGGTATGCAGGCGCGCCGCAACGGCACCGTGCTGCATCGCCTGCTGGAACAGGTCGGGCGGGTTGGCCTGGAGAATCTGGATGCGGCCATGCGGAAACTTTTGAGTGAACGCATTCCCAAGCTGCTGATGGCGCTGGGCGCGGATCAGGAAACCGCTGAATCGAATGCGCCGGTCATTGCCGAGGCCTTTGAACAGACATTGAGCAGTGATCCCGGCCGCTGGATTCTGAGTGGTGAGCATCGCGAATCGGCCTGCGAGCTGGCCATCAGTGGCCTGATTGATGGTCAGTTGGTTCATGCCGTGATTGATCGGACGTTCATTGATAGTGATGGAACGCGCTGGATCATTGACTACAAATCCGGCTATCACGAAGGCGGTGATCTGGAGACCTTCCTGCACGAGGAAGCCGAGCGCTACCAGGCACAATTGGACACTTACCGAAGACTTTTCCAGCAAATGGGAGAAACCAGCATCAAAACCGCGCTTTACCTGCCGCGGCATGGGCGAATGCTGGAAGTCTGAAAAATTTTTGTGGCATCACCTGCCGTTTGGGTGTTTAATAAAAAAGCAAGCATACCGTTGCCGACGCCAGTTCGCGCAACTTGTATCTCCCTGCACGAGGATTGTCATGTGATCAGTATTTCTGTTCGCGGCCTGTGAGCCGCTGTATGGGTTCTTGTTGTCTGCCTGGGTTTCATCCTTCCGATCAAGGCTGATTCTGCGATCGAGCTGGCCAGCGCTCGAGACCTGCAAGTCAGTTCAACCGGACTGTACATTGTTCAGCTTGAAGACCCAGCCATCGCCAGCTATTCCGGCGGCATTGCCGGAATCCCCGCCACCAGCCGTCATGTGACAGGTGCTTCAAGGCTCGATGCCGGATCGCCTGCGGTACAAGCCTATGCGGAACATCTCCGTCAGCGGCAGAACGAGTTCAGATCCGAAATGCAACGCAGCCTCGGTCGCTCAGTTGAGATCGCGCACTACTACAATGCCGCCCTCAACGGCATGGCCATCCGCGTTTCTCACACCGAAGCTTCACGGCTGCAAAAGCTGCCGGGCGTGAAGGCCGTCTTTGCCGATATCGAGCGTGAACTCGATACCGATGTGGGTCCGGGGCATATCGGCGCCCCGGCGATCTGGGACGGCCTGACCGGTTCCGGGTTCGCCACTCGTGGCGAGGGCATCATCATCGGTGTCATGGACACCGGCATCAACTCGCAACATCCTTCGTTTGCCGCGGTCGACGGCCAGGGCTATGAGCACACCAACCCCTATGGGCCCGGCGTTTACCGGGGCTGGTGCGATACCAATCCAGGATTCTGCAATGCCAAATTGATTGGCGCCTACACCTTTCATGTCAATGGTGGCAGCCCGGAAGATACCAATAACCATGGCAGCCACGTTGCGGGAACCGCTGCCGGCAACCTCCATGTTGCCCAGTTCGACGTCGGCATCCAGTCCTACAATATTCCAGTGCAGGGTGTGGCGCCACGCGCCAACCTGGTCGCCTACAAGATATGCGATCCATCCTGTCCGACTTCTGCAAGCATTGCGGCGGTCAACAGCGCCATCATGGACGACGCCGTCGATGTGCTGAACTACTCCATATCCGGGGGCGACGCCCCCTGGAATGATCCCTTCGACCTGGCCTTTCTGGAGGCTTTTGCCGCCGGCATCGTCGTGGTTGCATCGGCCGGCAATTCCGGCCCGGGCTTCTCCACCGTCGCCAAGACCGGACCCTGGAATGCCTCGGTCGCGGCCAGCACCATCAATCGGGTCATCGCTCATACCCTGGACGTCACAGGCCCCACCGCCCCTTCGCATCTGCAGTCGCTTCGCGGCATTCCCGGTGAAGACATCAACATCATGGCCGACATCATCGGCGGTATCCGCTACGATGCCGGCAACAACCTGGGATGCAGCCCATTTGCAGCCGGCACCTTCACCGGCAACCTGGCCCTGATCCAGCGCGGGCAATGCACGTTTCAAACCAAGGTAACCCATGCGGTCAACGCCGGCGCCACCGGCGTGGTGCTGTTTCAGAACTTTGCCGGACCGCCCATCACTGCCGGTGGCCTGACCGGATCGACGCCAGTCATCATGCTGGATCGCGAAAGCGGCCTGGCGCTGCGCGACTATGTACTCGCCAACCCGACCACCGCCGAAGTGCGTATCAATGCGGTCAATTCACTGTTCACTGACGATGCGTGGGAAGATGTCATGGCTAACTTCAGCTCACGTGGCCCAAGTCAGTTTGAAATGCTGGCGCCGACCTTCACCGCACCAGGGGTAAATATTCTGGCCGCATTCCAGGCCGATGGCGGTGATCCGGACCAGTACGGCTTCCTGCAGGGAACATCCATGGCTTCACCCCATGCGGCCGGTGCGGCAGCCTTGCTGAAAGCGCTCAACCCGACCTGGTCGCCCTCGGAGATCCGTTCCGCGCTGGCCATGACGGCCAGGCCGGACGGTCTGCTCAAGGAAAACGGCACGACCGAGACCAATCTGTTCGACACCGGCTCCGGCCTGCTGGACCTGGATGCCGCCGGGCGCATCGGCCTGGTCATGAATGAGTCTTACGCCAACTTCGTGAATGCCAATCCGGAACTCGATGGTGATCCGAAGTCGCTGAACTTGCCGGCCCTGATCAACTATATCTGCCCCGATGAATGTTCCTGGACACGCACCGTCACCAGTGTCTCCGCCGATACAGTCACCTACGAAGCGCATGTCGATGTACCGCCCGGCATGACATTGCTGGTTGACCCTCCCAGCTTCACCATTGCTCCCGGCGAATCCAGGACCCTGACTTTCACGGCCGATGTTGCCGGCATGCCACTGAGTGTTTTCGCACTTGCTGACGTTCGCCTGGTCGATGAGTTGACCATCGAGCGTGAATTCATTGAGCTGGGAGAGGCCTACGACTTCAGCGGCACATGGACCCAGAAGACCCATGACATCAGCGCCTATGCCGGACAGGAGGTCTGCCTGGCCTTTCGTCAGGAAGGCAGTGATTCCCATGCATGGTATGTGGATGACATCGTGGTCAGTTCCGATAGTGGCACTCACCTCAATGAATCTTTCTCCATCGAGACTTTTCCGCCATTCGGGTGGGGTGCTTATCAACTGGGAACAAGCCCTCAGCATCAATGGTCGCGAACCACGGCCAGTTTCAACACGGAACCGGCTGCCGCCTGGAACAACTGGAGCTCAAGTGCCAACCATGATGACAATTGGCTGGTGACGCCGCAATTGACGCTGGGCAATAATCCGCAGCTAAGCTACTTCGACCGAATGACTTTCATTCCATGGTACAACTACAGCGGCGTCTGGATTTCCACCGGCAGCTGTGATCCGACCGAATTTGAAGGCGCGGCTACAGTGCACCTGCCGGTTGCGGTCATTCCTGCAGTTTCCGTGCCGGTGATTTCGGTTAGCCCGACTGAGATCATGACCAGCCAGATCACCGACCAGGTCACAACCCAAACCCTGACCATATCCAATAACGGCGGTGTGGACCTGAACTGGGAGATCTCGGAGGTGCCGGTGGGTATGGCGCTTGAACTGGCCCCGGAAGCAAGTCCAGCCGATATATCGCCGACCGCCATGACCTATCCCGTCTCTTTTGTACTGGATGACGGTACCGGCGAGAATGCAGTCGGCCTTAGCGGCGGCGGATCGATCATCTGGTTCAACCGGTTCACGCCGGAGGCTTACAGCTTCCCGGTCACGATCGATCGCGTTGAGGTCATGTTTGGCTACTCAGGAGGCAGTGCCGGTATTTCTCCGGGCGAACTGGTCGATATCTATTTGTACGAAGATGCCGACGGCAATCCGGCCAATGGGGCCACTCACGTGGCATCGCTGACTGGACAGGCGATCCAGGCCGTCAATGGAACAGACTGGTCAAGCTTCAACCTGGCCAGTCCGGTCACGTTCAATGGACCGGGAGACATTCTCATTGCCGTGGTCAATCGCACTGCGGGGGTGACGCCAAGCACTTTCCCGGCAGTCCTTGACCAGACCTCCGGCAGCCAGCAGCGTTCCTGGCTCGGGTTTGGCGAGGAACCCGG
>PWWM01000183.1 GCA_003561495.1 Gammaproteobacteria bacterium | reverse complement strand
GTGTTGTCGTCAACTGGAAATTCGTGGCTCCGGGAATATGTGAGTGGCTTTATCGCGGGCGTCCCTGGTGACGCTATCCAACGATACCGTTGATCCCGATTGGGCGGTTGAGCCGGAGTTTCCGGATTGGCGCTGAAGCGGGGCGCCGTGGTGACTTATTCCGGCGGACCATACGGAAAACCTCGGGCCGCTGATTGGTCAACTTGATCAATCCTCGATGAAAAGACTGGCCGTTGCGCTGCGCTTCTGGATCGACTTTTGAGCTCGAAAGGCACGAGTCCTCTTACCTGGCCTCTGCATCCCCCACGATACTGTCCCTTCCGCGCTCCTTGGCAAGGTAAAGGCGCCGGTCGACTTCGCGGATCAGCGCATTTGGATTCTCCTCGTCGCGTTGGGGAATGCCGGCGACTACGCCCATGCTGGCAGTATCAATCCGTTCGCCTCGGCGCGATGCCGGTGGAAAGGTAACCTTCGTAGATCTGGCAGTGGCGACGCATTTCGCTACGTGAGGTGGGTTGCGGGTTGTTCTGGTAGGCGCGGCGCCAGTCTGCACAGTTCTTTGCCAGCCAGCGGCCATCGCTACTTGCCTCGCGGTTGCGGCGTATCTGTTCCTGCCGTGCCCGTTGCTCCTCGCTCAATTGCTGCATCGACTGCTCGAACCCATCCGCCAGCACTTGCAGTTCCTGCATTAGGCGGTACTCCTGGTAGCGCTGGTAGCCCCGGTCGGCGATGAAAACCAGGCAGGCCATCATGATCGCTAGCAGGGCTAGTTTCGCCATAGGGTGCATGGCCGAGTTCGATTCTGGCGCCGGATCATCGTACAAAGATACGGGTGTCCCGGCCGAATCTTGCGGATCGGAAAGCGTGGGTTCCTTGCGGCTGAAGCGATCGGTCATTTTCTCCCCCGGGTGGTCTGCGACCCTGTAATTATGCCATCCAGCCTGCGAAAAGTGACCCAACCGCTTTCTTCGGGTTCGGCTATCTGGAATCAATTAGTTTGTCTGGCCGGCGACGGGATGCTGGGGTGAAGGGGTGGAAGGGGAAAAAACCAGGACAGACACGAAAAACACCATTCTCCACTATATAGTTGCCCTCCAAAACCAGAATAGGCCTGGTTGCGGAAATTATTGCAGGATTCTGGGCTAACGTCTGATGGAATTGAGCCGGAGCAATCTACGGAATTGACGCACGGACAGTCTAGGCAGTAAAGTGGTAGCGGGGAAAACAGAACAATAAAATGAAAATCATCAGAATCTCTGCTTTTGCGCTATTTGCGCTCGTACTGCTCGTTTCCACTTCACACACCCTTGCTCAGATCGCCTCGGTTCCGCCGGGCCAAGGTGATGTCAACGATCCGTGGTTGATCAGCACTGTCGAACACCTGCTGTGGGTTTCCGATGAAACGGCTGGGGGAAACGATTTTGCCGATGAACATTTCGTTCAGACGCAGGATATCGATGCTAGCGTGACAAGCACCTGGTTTCCGGACAGCGGGGGCGACTATCAGGGCTTTCCGCCGATCGGCCCCTCGTCATCCGAGCCCTTTGCCGGCCATTACAATGGTGCCGGACATGTCATCAGCAACCTCTACATCAATCGACCCGGAAGTAGCCGCACCGGCCTGTTCGGAGATCTTAACGCTGCCGGATTCATCGTCAATCTTGGCTTGGTCAATGTAGACTACACCGGTACAAATATCATCGGCGGCCTTGCCGGAATCAATCGCGGCCTGATCGAACGTTGTTTCAGCAGCGGCGCCATTACGAGCGACGGAACAAGCGGCGGCCTGGTTGGAGCCAATGCGCCTGGCGCGATACTTCGTGACGCCTATTCTCTGGTGGATATCACCAGCGAGTTTCGCTCCGGGGGACTGGTTGGCGACAACCTGGGATTGATCGAAAATGCTTTCGCTGCGGGCTATATCGATGACACCGTCGGTAATTGGCCGAATACTTTCGGTGGTCTTGTCGGTGAAAACGATGCAGCCGGCTCGACCGTTATCGCCGGATTCTGGAATATCGATACCAGTGGTTACCCCGGTGCCGATGACGGTGCCGGCGATCAGACCGAGGCGCAATCAGGCATCGTCGGACTGAGCACAACCAGCCTGCAGGATATTGCGACATTCGATGGATTGTGGGCCGTTGAGGGCCGCACCAATTTGCCGGTCGGTTATCCCGTGCTGCAGTGGCAGATCGATCAGGATTTCTCTGCCGATGCCCCGGTCTGGCTGATGGGCATTGATCCACCGCCACCCCAGTCGGTGCCATTTGCTAGCTCAGTTACCCTCTGGATCATGGCACTCCTGCTCGGCTTACTGACCTGGCGAGTTCTGGCGGTTAGCCGGCACGGAAATACGTAAGTCGCGCGGCACCGGGTTGTCAGCCAAAAACAATGCCTGTCTTGGATTCATCCTGGATTCAGTCGCTCGTAGCTCTACCCGGTCAGCTTGTCCCAGCCGCACAGGAACGCGCGGCGGACGCATCGGGAGACTACGTGAAAGTGACCGGGCTGGCCTTCAGCGACGATATGACTGCGCGGGTAGGTCACTTAGAACGTGCCTGTCCCGGAATTCCCTATCCCGGAATTCCCCGATGGGCGCGAGCGGTCGCCCGTGTATCATCCAGGTCTGAACACTGGCAGAGAATGACCATGCGGGGAATTGAGCAGATTCCGTGGCTTTATGATTTGCTGATGCACCTGGCGCCAGGGGTGGAGCGCTGGCGCGGCAAGCTGGTGGCTGGCGCCCGCGGTCGGGTGCTGGAGGTCGGTTGCGGGACGGGTCGAACGCTGCCGGGCTATCGCGAGGATGTCGAGCTGTTTGCGCTCGATCCCAATTTCGATGTTCTGCCTCGCGCATGCCGGCGCTGTGGCGATGCCCGGTTTCTGTGCGCATCGGCCGAGTTCCTCCCGTTTGCCGATGACAGTTTCGATTGCGTGGTGTCCTCGCTGGTGTTTTGCAGCGTGCCGGATGTGGATCGGGGTCTGCGCGAGCTCAAGCGCGTGCTGCGCCCGGAGGGTCGGCTGTTGATGCTCGAGCACGTCCAGGCCCGCTCGAAGTTCGGGGCGCGTTTTCTGGACTGGATCCAGCCGGCCTGGACGCGCATCACCGGCGGCTGCCATCCCAACCGCGACACCGTGGCTGCGGTTGAGCGCGCAGGGTTCGTCATTGAGGCGGATTCATTGCGCGTACGTGGACTGATGCGCCGATTCACGGCCCGACTTGCCGACTGAAGAGGCTGGGCCGGTACCATGGGCCTGAATCCAGATCGCTGACGATTGCGTGTTCCCGCAACCATGGCCAGGCTGAAACTCGATCTTCACGATATCTACAACCGCGGCAATTGTCTCCATTCTCTCCAAAACCATCGCGGTGCGTCCTGCCGATGATCCAGCCGCCTCCAGATGTCCCGGCAGCGCCTGGCGAAAGTCTTCGATGGCCACAAGCGCTGTCATCTGGGTGGTGGTATAACGCGCGAAGATCGAGGGGGTTGATGATGGCGTGGAGCTGGCGAGCATGTTGATCGGGGAGTGCTGGCACAAGCCGGGGCGGACGCGGGGGGTGGGGTTTTTGCAGGTGGCGGGTTGAGTAGGGTGGGGTGCACGTATTTAGTTGTGTCGATGAATTCGTTTTCGTCCGTCGGCCGCGTAGGGCCGACCTACAAGGTGGCGTTATGTACGATTGCGACAAGCCCGGGTGATGTGGTTTGTTTGTTGGTCGAGGCTACGTCCCCGACGGTCGAGGTTGAATGCTTCACCATTGCTTTGGTCTTGCCCTACCAGCTCCGATGCACACGCTCGGCCCGTATTTCCTGAAAGCGTGGTCGGTGCCAGGCTTGCTGTCAAGCGTCGGGATGTTTGGATGAAGGGGCGAAAGGGCAAACGGGCAGGCCGACAATCAGGCCTCTGCATCTCCAACGACACGGTCCCTTCCGCGCTCCTTGGCAAGGTAAAGCCGCCGGTCGACTTTGCGGATCAGCGGATTTGGATTCTCGTCGTCGCGCTGGGGAATGCCGGCGACTACGCCCATGCTGACGGTGAGCAACTGACTCGGCCCGCCCTGTCGGTGCTCGATGGACGCTTCATGAACGGCATCGCGGCACTTGGTGGCGAGCTGACAGGCGGCTTCGCTGTCGGTTTCCGGCAGGATGAGGACGAATTCTTCGCCGCCGAAGCGGCACACCAGGTCGCGGGGGCGATTGGCAATGGTGGTGAGGATTTCGGCGACTTGCTGGAGGGCTTCATCGCCCTTGATGTGACCGTAGTGATCGTTGTATTGCTTGAAGTGATCGATATCGAGCATGATCAGGGCCAGGGGGGTGGCGTTGCGGCGGGCGCTGGCCCATTCGGTCTCGAGGACTTCGTCGAAGCGTCGGCGGTTGGCCACCCCGGTAAGGGCGTCCTGGTAAGAAAGTCTTTCCAGTTCCTCTTGCAGGGCGACCAGTTTTTCCTCGTTACGGCGGCGTTCGCTGATATCAAACATGAAACC
This sequence comes from Gammaproteobacteria bacterium, assembly GCA_003561495.1. Taxonomy (GTDB): domain Bacteria; phylum Pseudomonadota; class Gammaproteobacteria; order Xanthomonadales; family Wenzhouxiangellaceae; genus Wenzhouxiangella. The sequence continues at coordinate 13,116 of PWWM01000183.1, read as the reverse complement.
GACCAGGGCCTCGACCTCGCCGTTGGCATCACGCAGGACGTGGACGACGTCGCGTATCCAGACCTGGCGGCCATCGGCGGTCAGCGCACGGTAATCGGCTTCGTGATCGATGCCGGCCTGGCTCTGTGCCACGCAGTAATCGACGACACGCTGACGATCGACTTCGGCGATGCGATCAGCCCAATCCTGGATGCTGACCCAGCTCTCCGGCGGCCAGCCCAGCACGTCTTCGATCTGCGGCCCGATATAGGAAAAGGACTTGGTGTCCCAATCGATGCGCCAGGGAATGGCACGTGTCGATTCGAGCAGCGTACGGTAAAACGCCTCCTCGTCGCCTCTTGATTCCGGCTTGTTCGTCATGGTCTTGAAGTCGACTGAACAGGTTGGACCCGGTAGTCTTTTGTTGAATGTTCCACTCGGATCATAGCCGATGGAATCAAAACACCCAAGATTATTTGGTTAACGCCTGACGTCATTAACAAGCCGCGTTACTTTCCGAGTGCATGATGCGATCCTTCAAGTGCCGCGATACGAAGCAACTCGCATACGCGTCATCCGGCCCTCGGCGGGCCCGCACCGGGTCGGCCGCAGCATTTCTTGTATTTCTTGCCGCTGCCGCAGGGGCATGGCTGGTTGCGGCCGATCTTTTCAGAACGTACCGGCTGCCGGGGCGGTGGCGCTGACGGGGTCTGGCGATATTCCAGGCCGATCGCGGCATATTCCAGCGCGGCCTGTTCAATGAGCGCGTGGTACTTGTTGGCCAACTCTTCCAGGGTGGGGGCGCTGCTCGTCGAGTCTGCGGCGATCTCCTCGACCACCCGCTCGGCCATGGCCCGACCGGTGAAGAACGCAAACAGGATCAGCGCCATGCCCTGCGAGCGATCATCGTCGCTGTCTGTCTCCAGCACTTCATCCCAGCTCCGCTCCAGCCAGTTGTGGCCTATGGTGACACCGCGGCACCAGCGTGAGAAGTTGTTGTCCGTTTCCAGAATGTCCAATGGCTCCGGACCGGGTGCGCAATCGGCCGGAATGGCCGGCTGTTCCTGCTGGATGCAATCGGAAATCCAGTTCATCAGCGCCATGCGCGCTTCGCTCACCGCGCGCGCTTCGTCGAGATCGGCAAAGACCGTCTCGCCCTGAACGATCTCGGTCCACTCCGACGGCATGACCAGTTCCGGACACGCCTGGACGGCGAACAGGAAGCCGGCGGTTTCCGGCCAGGACAGGGCGTTGTCGTCGGCATGGCGCTCGCCGAAGTCGATCAGCACTTGCCGGTGCTCGTCGCTGAATTCGGGCACGCCGCCCGCGCCATTCCGGGGCGCTTTGTCGTCCGGGTCGCTGAGTGCAATCTCTGCCGGATCGATCTGCTCCAACGCCCGGGCATACGCGTCCAAATCATGGTTCTGGAGTTGCGAAACCGCCGCACTCAATGATTCGGCCATGACGTCGCCCATCACCTGGATTGCAGTCATCCGGTCGATGCCGCCGTCCAGCAGACGTTCCAGCGTGGCGCGGGTGACCGGCGGGTCGGCCATGGCTACCTGATTTTCAACGGCGAGAATGGGCACCGCCTCGATCACGCAGTCCTCTATTTCGGAACCGGTCAACTCGGAGATCCAACACTGGATGGCGTAGAGGCGCTCGTCTTCTTCGATTGACAGCCAGCGGTCGGGATCAATTTGTTTGGCTGGGTTGTACTGCATGCGATTCTTCGAGGTGTTTTCCCTATTCTAAAGCCCACGGCGAACGGGGTCCTGTTTTCCGTTCTGAGGGGCTTCCGGTTGCCAGTGATTGACGTACCTATGTATCTGTGCCCTACGGTACGATGACGATACGTCCGCAAGTCCGTCCTTCTTGCAGGCACTGGATCGCTGCGGGCACTTGGGACAATGGGAAGGTTTTTGCCACGATCGGTGTGAGTGTCCCGGCCTCGAGCATGTCGCGCAGGATGTTCATGGCATCGCGCTTTTCCATGGTCTCGAACGAGGGCCAGGGCAGGTGCCGGTCGAAACGCGCCCAAAGCATCAGACCCAGAAAATACGGTATACCGCCCAGCGTGCGCCGACCTCTGGTTCCGTAGTGATCGTGACCGATGATGACAATCAGTCCATCGGGCTTGAGTGTTCGCTTGCAGTCTGAGAGTGATAGCGTTGAGGCGACATCGACGATGAGATCGACGTCTTGTTCAAGCTTGGTGACGTTTTCTTGCGTGTAGTCCAGGACCTTGTCGGCCCCCAGCGATCGCATGTAGTCAAGCTTGCTGGTGTGGTCCACGCCGATGACATAGGCGCCGTTGGCCTTGGCCAATTGAATGGCAATACTGCCCACGCCGCCGGCTGCGCCATTGATCACGATGCGCTGACCCGGCTGTTTCCACAGGTGCTTTCGCAAGTTGACCAGGGCAATGATCCCGGATGTTGGTACTGATGCGGCCTGCTCGAAGGTGATGTTCACGGGTTTGCGCGACAGGACGTGTTGCGGCACGCACACGTATTCGGCGTAGGCGCCGCCGTTGACCCACTGAATTTCATCATGGGTTTCACCGAATACCGCATCGCCGGGGCGGAAGTCGGTCACGTCACGACCCACGGCCGTCACTTCCCCGGCCATGTCCAGTCCGGGAATCGGTTGTTTTTGTTTTCTGAAACCTGCGCCCATCAGGCGTATGAGGCGTGGGTAGCCGCTGATGGCATGCCACACGTCGGGATTGACCGAGGCGGCCCGCACTCGCACCAGGACTTCATCCGGGGCAGGGGTCGGAATGTCGACTTCACGCAATTGCAGCACTTGATCGGGCGCGCCGTAGCGATCCTGGACAATGGCTCGCATGGTTGTCATCTGAAATCCTTTCGGTCCGAGCCGGCTTGCAGAGGAATTGTCAGACGCTCAATTCGATGGTCTGCCATGGCCCAGGTTCCTATGAGATCTTGAAAGGATATGCCACCGAGGCCGGAATTGCCCGTGCCATGAGTCACCCTGGCCGATTGGTTCGTTTGTAGGTCGGGGCTACGTCCCCGACGGACGACATATCAAACATCGACACAAATTCGATTTTCACCAACCCACAATCCGAAGGCAGACGCGCGAACAATCCGGTGCGGGGTTGATTCACCGTTGTCCGTCGGGGACGTAGCCCCGACCTACAATTTTGGTGCCGCTGTCTTGTAGAAGAGGTTGAACCCTTTAACATTGAATGGTTCTTATTCTCTAGCCTTACTCCTTCCCCAGACATCGAGTATCCGAGCTTGAATTCGACTAAAGCCATTCTGGTTATTGCTTATCCGGCCCTGCTTGGGCTCGGAGTGGTCATGCTGCCGGAATCTAGCGGGCCATTCTGGCCGGCCATGTTCTTTCTGATGCTGGCTCTACCCGTTGGTGTTTTCGGCGCCTATCTCGCGACGCTCAAGCGTATCCACTGGTTGGGGATGTGGTCGGCCGATTCGCTGGCGGTTCGCTGGCTGTCCGGGGCATGGCTTCGCCTGTTGATCAGTATCGGGATCGCTTTTGCCGCGGCCGGATTTCTGGCCGTTCGCTTTTCCGTGGCCGGATGGGTGGATATCGTCCTGGTTGCTGTTGGAGCTCTGCTGGTTGTTCTCTTGCATGCGGTTCTTGGACCACGACTACAAGGTCAATTCAAACCGATTTTTCGTTACGGCAAGTCATTGCTGTTGATCGCAGTGACCGTGGCCATCTTGATGAGTCTTGTCGACCCCCTTGTTCGATGGGTTATCGGAGCCTACGGTTTCTATGACACGTTCGAACAAGCCGTTGATGTGGCCCGCGGCGAGGCCATCTGGCTTGGCGCAAGTTCGATCGCTCACCTGGTTGGCGAATGGGGCGCGTTCTGGGTCGGGCTGGAGCGGTTTGTGCTCGGCAGGCTGCTGGATGATCCAGGCTTGCTTTCATGGTTGCTCGTGATTCTTTCGGGGTTGACTCGATTACCTTTGTATCTGGCGGTTTGTTTTACCGTCTGTGCCTTTCTTCTGCCCGGGCGAGAGTACCGACGCATTCTCCATCCCACTAAATCGGATGAACAAGTCGAATCCCTGTCACCGAAGCGTATCGCCATGGCAAGCGCCACGGCCATCATCTGCATCCTGTTTATCTACCTGCCGTTGGCTGTCGTGTTCGAGTCTACTCTTGAAAGCCGTTCCACGGCACCGGAACCCATCGTCGTGGTCCGGCACGTTGAACGAATTGGAGATCAATACTTTTCACCCGGTTCAATAGAAGAAGTGAATCGAGTGGCGGTGGCCACGCTTGAGACTCATGAGGAACTGCTTCAGCCGATCGAGGATGCGCTCAAGCTGGGGTTTGCCCTGATGCGTTCCAACGTCGATCCTTATCTCGACTGGTATTACAGCTTGCCCGGAGAATGGACGCGTATTGCCAACCTTCTGGCCGGCAATATCGATCAACACCTGTCTGAGAAACTGACTGAAAAGCTCGAATCCGGCGATCCCTTTGCAAGCTTCGAGGAAGTGTTCGCCGAAGCGCTGCATCGCGAGGCCCGGGTCCTTGAAAGTTTTCAGGAGCGTGCCAATGAGATTCTGGAGGCCAGGAGAGTCGAGGTGTCATCCGACGATGAAGTGTCCGTGGTGGCCCGAACCGACCGGGAAGCGCTTTTGAACTTGCCGGTTCATTCCGGACTGACCACGGTTGAGCAGCGTTTGGGGATGAGTGCAGCAACCAGCGGCGTTTCCGGAGTGATCGCCGCTGTCGCGACGCGCCAGATCATCCTGCGTGCAGCCTCAAGTGGCGTCATCCGTGCAGCCGGGGCCGCACTGGCCCGACTGGCCACCGTTCGAGCCGTATCCATGGGTACAGGCGGTGTTGTTGGAGGGACGATCGGGGGTATTTTGGGCTCGGTTGTGCCAGGCGCCGGTACCGCAGTGGGCGCTGCTCTGGGTGGCGCAATCGGCGGACTGGCCGTTGGCGTAGGGGCGGAGTATCTGATCCTGAAGCTGGAGGAATTGTGGTCCCGAGATGAACATCGTGAAAAACTTGTGGCTGCGATTGATGAGGCGGAAGCGGCGGTGCTTGGTCAATTCAGGCGGGAGGCACTGCCGGACAACGAAGAGTAATACGGTAGGCTTGGTCCATGCTGGGAGCAATCATTGGCGACATCGCCGGCTCGGTCTACGAGGGGAACAATGTTCGAACCAAGGCGTTCGGGCCGCTGTTTCATCCTCAAGCGCGCTATACCGATGACACGGTCTGCACCGTGGCGGTGGCCGATGCGCTGGTTAATGATCGCCATCCCGGACAAGCCCTGAAAGATTGGGGGCGGCGCTACTGGGAAAACGGGGGGTGGGGCGGCATGTTTGCCAAGTGGCTGAAGTCCGATTCTCTCGAACCATACTCCAGTTACGGCAATGGTGCGGCCATGCGCGTGTCGCCGGCCGGGCTGCTGGCGCAGTCCGAGGACGACGCGATCAGGGCGGCTCACCGAGTCACCGAAGTCACCCATAATCACATCGAGGGCCTCAAGGGTGCTGCAGCCACGGCTGTGGCGATCTATCTGGCGCGGCAGGGTGAAAGCGCCAACGACATTGGCCTGGCCATCAGTGATCGTTTCGATTACGACCTTGACATGACCCCCGACGAGATTCGTCCGACCTACCAGTTCGATGTGACCTGCCAGGGAACGGTTCCTCAAGCCCTGGTCTGCGCCCTGACGGCGACGGATTTCGAGGACGCGATTCGTAACGCCATATCGATTGGTGGTGACAGCGATACCGTGGCCGCAATCGCCGGAGGTGTGGCCGAGGCCATGTTTGGCATTCCCGAAGACCTTTCCGAACAAGGATGGGCTTATATACCTGCCGATATGCAGGTCGTGCTTGAAGCGCTTTATCGAAGGGCTGGTGCCAGGTAGATCGATTCCGGAACCTGGAATGAACGGAACAGCCGGCGCTCATTCCTGTCGGAACCAGTACATGTCAATCCATGAATGACTTATGCGACAGTTACTGACCGCTTCGATTTTTTTCGCTTTCACGCTGGCTTTGAGCGGCTGTGGCGAGCCGGAGCCGCCGCCTGAACCGCCGCCGGAACCGGAAGAGCGCATTGAGCCGCAGCGCACCGAAACTTTCGAAGCGCCGGAACCTGAGGTGACTCCGGAACCCGAGCCTCCGGCACCCGCGCGCGACGAGCACTACGACCCGACTACCGATGAAGGCGATACGTTGCGCTGGTGGGATGACGACGAACTGGCCGAGCATTTGCAGCTTGAGCCCGAACAGCGCACCAGCTTGCTGGAAGCGCGCGAAGCGCTTTACCAGGCCCGTCTGGAGGGCCGTGAGCAACTGGAAGTGCAGCGCGACCTGGAGATGGAAGCTGCAGGTGATGCCGATCGCCTGGCCGAATTGCGCGAGCAATCCGGCCTGATCGAGCAAGAGCTTGTCGAGGCCGAGACGCGCTGGCAGGAAGACGTGCGAGCCACTTTGAGTCGGGAGCAGATCCGCCGGCTCGAGGAACTGATGGAGCGGTAAGCCCGGCCCTCAGGGTTCCTGAGGGATGGGCATGCGTGGCAAGGGCTCGTCGCGCATTGCTGCATGGTAGAGGAATACCGCGAGCACCACGGCCGACTGCATCAGGTCCTCACGGCGAACATATTCGCGGGTATCCAGATGGGTGTGGTGGGTGCGACCGAAGTAATCGAGCGGGTCCTGGATGAACTGGAAGCCCGGCACCCCGACACGATCAAAAGGCACGTGATCGGTACTGCCGGTGCGGCGCAGGGTCACGGTATTGGCATCCAGGTCATGCAGGGGTTTTAGCCAGGCGCGAAAGACTTCGGCGGCTGCGACGTTTTCCTCGGCGTTGATGCCGCGGATGCGTCCGCTGCCGTTGTCGAAATTGAAATAGGCGATATGACGCGCATGTCCCGGGAGCGGTTCGATGGGCCAGGTTGGCTCGCGAAAGCGCTCGGGCAAGGCCAGCTGTTCTTCGTCGGTATGTTCTGGCCGGGTGGCGATATAGCGTTCGACATAGTCGCGACTGCCGAGCAGTCCCTGTTCCTCGCCACTCCACAAGGCGACGCGGATCGTGCGGCGCGGCTGAACTTCCAGCGCCTTGAGAATACGCACCGCTTCCATGACCACGGCGACTCCGCTGGCGTTGTCGGTCGCCCCTTGGCCGGCGTGCCAGGAATCCATGTGGGCGCCGGCCATGACGATTTCCCGTGCCGTGCGGCCTCGGCCGGGGATCTCGGCCAGGGTGTTGTAGGCCTGGCTGTCTTCTTCGTGGAATTGCGCGCGGACATGGACGCGGACCTCGACTTCCTGTTCATCGGCCACTAGGCGCGAGAGCAGATTGTAGTGTTCAGCGGCCATCTGCAGCGATGGCACCCCGGCGTTGGCATCGAGGGCGTAATCGGCGCCGGCCATGACGCGGACGATGCCGTGATCCCAGGAACTGATGTGGATGGTCGCGGCCACACCTTCTTCCACCAGGAACTCGTTGAGCTGTTCGCGAAATGCGGCCCGGCGTGCCCATTCAGCTCTGTTCCAGCCACGGCGATCGTCGGGAATCGGGAAGCTGACGATGTCGGACAGCGCCTCCTCGTCATGCCGGCGAACGCTCGGGTCCATGCGGTCGTCGCCCTGGCGTGGATCATCCATCAGGATGATTTTTCCTTCCAGCGTGCCGCGAGCCTCCTCAAGCTCTTCCTCGGTGCTCAGTTCCACGCGTACCACCGGCCCGGTCACCGAGTGTTCCGTACCGGGGGTCCAGGCGCGAGGATAGGCGATCAGTGGTTGGTGACGTGGTGCGGTCATGTGCACGGATACATAGTCGAAGGACCAGCCGCGCCCGAAATCAAAGCCTTCAAGGCGGGCATTTTCCAGGCCCCACTCTTCGAGCTGATCACGCGTCCAGTTGTTGGCCTTGGTCATTGCCGGCGACCCGGTCAAGCGTGGACCGATGTTGTCGGTCAGATGAGTCAGGGTTTCCATGACCTGGGAACGGTGCAGACCCTCCTGGCGAATCTTGGAGACCATCTCCAGGTCAACCCGCTCATCGCCGGCGGCATGCGCGTGGAATGGGACAGTATGGAAGGTGGTGGCGAGCAGTCCAGCCACCAGCAGAACTTTGAAGGATCGGAAAATCATTGGGGTCTCTTGGTTGATCGAAAAAGTGCTCCTGATGATCGGGAGCCGGAGCAATGATACGCGATATGGAGTGGGGTGTTGGATGTGCTCAGGCACGATATCGGTCGATCTGTAAGGCCTCATCACATTTTGATGGCATCGGCCAGACATCATTAGTGGATGAAAGTGAAGTCGGAACGACAACAGAACGGGTCCAGCCTGGAATCGAAAGGGCTGGCGGTGGTTGTGGGCGCCGGTGGAATTGGCCAAGCCATGGTCGAGCGGCTGGATCGTGAAGGCCGATTTGATCAGGTTATGGGCTTGTCGCGCGGTTCGGACCCGGCCATTGATGTCACTGTTGAAGACAGCGTGGCCAGGGCGGCCGAAGTCGTTGCGGCCAATCGTCTTGATCTGCGATTGGTATTCGATGCGACCGGATTTCTGCATGATAAAGACTTCATGCCGGAAAAATCCTGGCGGCAGATTGACCCGAAGCACATGGCCCATGCTTTTGCCGTCAACGCCATTGGTCCGGCACTGTTGATAAAATACTTTCTGCCGTTGTTGTCCCGATCGGGCAAGTCAGTGTTCGCAACCCTGTCGGCCCGGGTTGGCTCGATCGGCGACAATCGCCTGGGCGGCTGGTACAGTTATCGCGCTTCCAAGGCCGCGCTCAATCAACTGGTTCGAACGGCGGCCATCGAGTTGCGACGCAATGCCCCTGAAGCGATCTGTGTCGCCTTGCATCCCGGCACGGTAGACACCCCGCTGTCCCAACCATTCGGAAAGTCCGGGCTGAACGTACGTACACCGGAAACCGCCGCTGCCGAAATTCACGAAGTCATCGAGAGCCTGGGGGCTGAACAGTCCGGAGGGTGCGTTGATTACAAAGGTAAACCGGTGCCCTGGTAAGGCTGGAGGGGTTAATATAGAGAACTTCCGATAATAGGCGGTACGTCCCCGGCCGCGCAGCAGGAGTCACGAATCCATGAAATACGTATTTTTCGCATTGGCGGCTACGGTCGTCATTGGCTCTTCCGCCTTTGCCAAGGAAGGCATGTGGACGCCCGACCAGTTGCCGGAGATTGCCGACGACTTGCGCGCCACGGGCCTGGCGCTCGACCCTGAAAGCCTGACCGACCTGACCGGCTTTCCCATGGGGGCGGTCATTTCGCTGGGAGGTTGTACCGCCAGCTTCGTCTCGCCCCAGGGCCTGGTCATCACCAACCACCACTGCCTGAGAGGTTCGATCCAGTTCAACTCCACGGCTGATAACAACTACCTGGTGGAGGGTTTTCTGGCCGAAAGCAGTGATGCAGAGTTGCCCGCTGCGCCGGGTACGCGGGTGTACGTGACCGTGGCCGTCGAGGATGTCACCGACCGGGTCCGGGCGGATATCGGCGCCGACATGGATGGCGTGACGATCAATGAAACCATCGAGGCCCGGCGCAAGGACATCATTGCAGAATGCGAGCAGCAGCCCGGTCATCGCTGCCAGGTCTCGAGTTTTTACGGCGGGCTGCAATACAAGCTCATCGACCGACTGGAAATCCAGGACGTGCGCCTGGTCTATGCCCCCGGCGACAACGTCGGCAAGTACGGCGGTGACATCGACAACTGGATGTGGCCGCGCCATACCGGCGACTACGGTTTCTACCGCGCCTGGGTGGGGCCGGATGGATTGCCGGCCGAATACTCGGAGGACAACGTACCGTTCGAGCCCGAGCACTACCTGAAGGTCTCGGCCGCCGGCCTGGAAGATGGCGATTTCGTCATGGCGGCCGGATATCCCGGCTCGACCCAGCGTTACGCGCGCATGGCCGAGGTCGTCAACACTTTCGAGTGGCGCTATCCCAGGACCATCGACATGCTCGAAGGCTGGATCGCCACCGTCGAAGAAGCCGCCCCGGAAGGCACGGATGCACGCATCAAGTATGAGGGTCTGCTGGCCGGGCTGAACAACTTTCATAAAAACCTGGGCGGGCAGATCGAGGGCGCCCGAAGGGTGGGCCTGGTCGACCGCCGCCAGCAGCGCGAACAGGCGCTCAATGCCTGGATCGAAGCCGAAGCGCCCGACCGCGGCTTTACCGAGACGCTGGCGCAACTGGATGCGCTCAGTGAGGAGATCACCCAGGCCGCCCGCGATAACTGGTATTACACCAATGCCACCCGCGCCAGCCTGTTGTCGACTGCGCAGCGACTGTACCGCCTGGCGCATGAACGGCAAAAGCCCGATGCCGAGCGTGAGTCCGGTTTCCAGCAACGTGACATGACCTTCTTCCGCCAGGGCATGCAGGCGCTGGATCGCCGCTATGACCCGGCCGTGGACCGGGCCGTGTGGCTGCATTTCCTTCAGCAGTACATGAATGCCCCGGCAACGGCGCGCGTTGCAGCGCTCGATGAGGCGCTTGGTCTGCCGGACGGATGGAACGAAGAAATCGTCGGCCGGATTCTCGACCGCCACTATGCCGAAACCGGATTGGGCGAAGTTGACCGGCGCCTGGCATTGATGGACGCCGAACTCGAGGAATTCGAAAGCAGCGATGATCCGTTCATTCAGCTTGCGGTCGCCCTGTTCGAACATGACATGGCGCTTGAGCGCCAGTCCAAGGATCGCACCGGTCGCATGAGCATCCTGCGCCCGGACTACATGGAAGCCATCATCAACTGGCAACGATCCGAAGGCTATGCCGCCTACCCGGATGCCAACTCCACCCTGCGCATCACTTACGGCACGGTCATGGGCGGCTCACCCAGGGACGGCTTGATGTACGCGCCGTTCACCACCCTGGAAGGCATTCTTGAAAAGGACACCGGCGAGTCGCCGTTCGATGCACCGGAAGCACAGCTTGAGCGGATTCGCGCCGGTGACTATGGCCCCTACAAGCTCGAAAGCCTGGGCTCGGTGCCGGTCAACTTTCTTTCCGATCTGGATGTGACCGGCGGCAATTCCGGTTCGGCCACCCTCAATGCCGATGGCGAACTGGTCGGGCTGCTGTTTGACGGCACCATCGAAAGCGTCAATTCCGACTGGGACTTCGACCCCCGCACCACCCGCTCCATCCATGTCGACACCCGCTTCATGTTGTGGCAGATGGACAAGGTCGACGGCGCCCATGCGCTGATCGAGGAGATGGAGATCGTTCGGTAGGCGGACAGGTTGTCTAAGGCGCTTGAATTCGGTGAGTGCGGGCATTTGTGGATTCTTGCCGTCATCTCGGAAGGTGCACGCTAAGGCGAGAATTTCACCTCCAAAAAATGCGCGAGGTCAAATAATCTTCGGCTCATGATGGTTATCCTCGAACGGTGAATTGCGCCCGGCGACCGGGCTGAATGCAACCAAGTCGCCGGGCGCATTATGCTTCTGAGGCCGTGCAAGGTGACAACATGAAAATGCTGGTGCTTCACTCGGGTGTGTACGGGCACACCCGCAGGATTTGCGAGTATATGCGCCCGGCATTGGAGTCGGGCGGTTTCGAGGTCGAGTTTCAGGCCTTGCCCGGCGAGGTGCCCGACCCGGCCGGTTTCGATGCGGTGCTGATCGGGGCGAGCATTCGCAACGGCAAGCACAACCCTGCCGTGTTGCAATTCATCGAACAGCACAATCAAATACTCGAGTCCAAACCCGGCGCGTTCTTCTCGGTCAACCTGGTGGCGCGCAAGCCGCACAAGAATATGCCGGAGACCAATCCTTACACCAAGGCTTTCCTGGCCGCCATTCCGTGGCAGCCTGATCGGGTCGGCGTTTTTGGTGGCGAGCTGAATTATCAACGCTACCGCCGGATGGACCGTTGGGTGATCCGCTTCATCATGTGGATGAACAAGGGCCCCACTGCACTCGACACCCATGTGGATTTCACCGACTGGGACGAGGTGCGAGCGTTTGCCAGCGATTTCGCCGCGTTCGCGGCCAGCCGCGTGCAATGAAAGGAGGCAGGTTGCATCGCTGGGTCCATGTCCAGCACGGATTGCTGATCCTGTTGATCGGCTGGTTGTACGTGACCAGTCCGTGGGTCCATTTGTACAACCGGATTCCACCCAGTCCGAGTTTCTGGGTCTGGTCGCATCTGATCCTTGGAATGATCGCCCTGGTTCTGACCGTGACCTTCACGGTGACCTGCCTGGCCCAGGGTCGCCTGCGTCAATACTTTCCCTGGGCGTTCGGACGATTCCGCCTGCTGTTTTCCGATCTGGCCGGGCTGGTGCGCCTGCGCATCCCGTCCAACGAGGCCGGCGGCCTGTTCGACGTGATCAAGGGTCTGCTACTGCTGGCCCTGCTGGCGACCGCCATCACCGGCGGCCTATGGTGGTGGACGGAAGGCTCCCGTGCCGCGATCGCCTGGCGCGGCTGGCACCTGGATGCAGCGCGATACCTCATGATCTTACTGATCCTGCACATCCTGGCCACGATCGCCCACCTGATCGACTTCATGCGGCAGTAGCCCGGAAGAGTCGGGCGATCCGCCCTCAGGGAAGCAATCGATCCAGCGTCTCGCGGATGCCGTGGGGTTCGACCCACGGTTGTCTGAGCACGATCAGGCCGTTGGTATCGATCACGAACGCTGCCGACGGCGCGGCCCCGTAGGATTTCCAGGTGGTGTTGTCGAGCTCATCAACCAGGATCAGGTCCGGGCGTTCCAGGGTGGCCGACGACCACTCCGCCTGAGAGAGACGCTGTTCGAGTGTTTCCGGCTGCGGCACGCGGGGGTTGGTGATCCAGTTGGGAAAGCTCAGCCACTCGCGATCACGATAGGGGCTGTGGGCGCCGACCGGGTGGGCCTCGGTGGTGTAGATCACAACGAAATTGACCTGGTCGGCGTATTCTCTTTGCAACTTGAAGATGTCGAAACGACGGTAGCGGTACACCGGGCAGGAATGCGATCCAAGCTGCAGGACAATCGGCTTCTCACCAATCAGCTGGGCCAGAGTCGCTTCGCTGCCATCGAGGTGGCGGACTTGCAGTTCCGGGGCGGGCTGGCCCGGCTCGGGCGCCATTTCCGGGAAATGCGACAGGCTGTCACCG
>PWWM01000073.1 GCA_003561495.1 Gammaproteobacteria bacterium | reverse complement strand
TGCCGCCGATGAGAGCTGTGTCAATCATGACGATGCCATGCAGTGCCTGGAAGACGGCCGCGTCAGTGCACTGGTCATCAAGCCGGCTGCGCTCGGTGGACTACTGGCCGCATCGCGATTGATCGAGAAGGCCCTGGACAAAGAGGTCGGCGTGATCATCAGCAACCTGATGGAATCGGCAGTGGGACGTCTGGGCGCCGTTCATCTGGCTTCAGCCTGGCCGCAATTGCCGGGCCCGCATGGCCTGGCGACCGCTTCGTGGCTGGCCCGGGATTTGCTGGCCGGCGGCGAGCAAATTGTCGATGCGCGTTTGCAGCTGCCGAACGGCCCCGGACTCGGCTTTGACCCGATGCTTGCGCGCTGATGGAAGCCTGGCTGGCAGCACAGGCCCGGAATCAGCCGGATGCCTTGGCCCTGATCGAGGGTTCGCATTGCTTGAGCTGGCAGGCCCTGGCCCAGCAGGCCGCAAAGCGCGCCGCCAAGCTGGCTGAGCAGGGTATTGGCCATGGCAGCCGGGTGGCGGTCGAGGCAGCCAATGATCTGGAGTCGATTTGCTGGATTCATGCCGTGTGGTGGCTTGGGGGGTGCGTCATTCCGATTCATCCGGATTGGCCGGAGGTTGTGGTGGTACGCCGACTAGAGGAATTGGCTCCCGATGCCCTGGTCATGAGCAGGACCGAACAGTTGACGAGCCAGTCCGAATGGTTGGGAATGCAGTTCGTGACCATGGATCCGCCGGATGAAGCCGACGAAGGTCTCGATGCCTGCAGGCAGGTCGCCGATGGTGATCTGCTGACCGTGCTTTGGACTTCGGGCAGCACCGGGGCGGGACGACCGGTGAGCCTGAGCGTGGCCAATCACCGCGCCAGTGTCCGGGCCATTACCGAGCGTTTGCAACTGAGCAAACAGGATCGCTGGCTGCTGTGCCTGCCGCTGGATCATATCGGTGGCCTGGCCATCCTGGTACGCGCGCTGATCACCGGCGCCAGCGTGGTCGTGCAGGCCCATTTCGATCCCGAGCACGTGCGTGCCAATCTGACCGAACAACCCATCACCCTGGCCTCCATGGTGCCGACCATGTTGGCGAGATTGCTGGATCATTACGCCGGACCCTGGTCAACAAACCTGCGCGCCTTGATGGTCGGTGGCGCTCCGGCCACGGCGCAGTTGCTGTCCACGGCCAGTACCGCGGGCCTGCCGGTGGCGCCGACCTGGGGCATGACCGAAGCCTGTTCGCAACTGGCGACCCTGGACCCGCTCGAAAGTGGCGCGATTGATTTCGAACACCATCCGGGCCTGGTGGGCGTCCCGCTGACCGGCGTGGAATTGCGCGTGGTTCCGGATGCCGACCTGCCCGCAGGTAACGGCCAGGCCGGGCGCTTGCTGGTGCGCGGACCCATGCTCAGCCCATCGGTTCCGGTCGACGATGAGGGCTGGTTCGACACCGGTGATGTCGGTCGCATCGATAAGCGCGGCCGGGCGGTCATGCTGCACCGGGTCCGCGACCTGATCATCAGCGGCGGCATCAATGTGCATGCCGGCGAAGTCGAACAGGTACTGCGCCAATGCCCGTGGATTGCCGATGTGGCGGTGCTGGGCCTTTCGCACCCGAACTGGGGCGAGCAGGTGGTGGCCGTGGTCGTACCCGGCGATAATGGACCGGATGGTCCTGATCGCGGCCCTGATCTTGACCGCTGGTGCCGCAGTCGGCTGGAGCCGGCCCAGGTGCCACGGCAATGGCGATTCGTGGCCGAACTGCCGCGCACGGCCCTTGGAAAATGTCGGCGCGATGCCCTCGAAGCCCTGTTTAGTCAACCCGGAGATTGAGTGATGTCCAGACAAGTGCACCAGATGTTTTCACGCATAGCCGGCCGCTACGACCGGGCCAACCGCTGGATGTCCTTCGGTACCGACCAGGGAGTCAGGCGCAAGACGGTGGCGCTGTCCGGGGCCCAACCCGGTGATGCCGTGCTCGATTGCGCCGCCGGCACCGGCGACCTGACCCTGATGTTCTACCAGGCCATGAAGGGTCAGGGCCGTTTCGTCGGTTCGGACTTCAACGGCGACATGCTGGCCCTGGCCGAACGAAAATCAGCGACTATCGCCCCCGAAATCGAATGGCGCGAGGAAGACACCGAGGCGCTGGAATACCCCGACGCCAGCTTCGACGTGGTCTCGATCGCCTACGGCATCCGCAATGTCGACAACCCGGAAAAAGCCCTTGAGAGCATGCACCGGGTACTCAAGCCGGGTGGGCGGTTGGTCATCCTGGAGTTCGGTCAGCCCGGTGCGCTGATCCGGCCCTTCTACATGGTCTTCAACCGCTTCGTCATTCCAGTGATTGGCGGCCTGGCGGGCGGCGACCGCGATGCCTACCGCTACCTGCAACGCACCTCCGACAGCTTCCCCCACGGCCCACCCTTCGTCGAAATGATCAAGGCCAGCGGAAACTACGCCGAGGTGCGCTCAAAGCCGGTCATGTTCGGCGTGAACTACATTTACGTCGCAACCAAGAACTCTTGAACACCGCGGCTCTGCGCCTCTGCGCGAGAATGCTTTTGGTTCAAGTCGAGACAGAAAGCCCGAAACTGGAAACGGTTGAATTGACTCAGGACAATCCAGCCGGGGTTGGACTTGATTAAGCTGGTTCGGCATACTGGAGATCAACTATGTGTCTAGCTATTCCCGCCAAGGTTGAAGCGCTGCATGACCACGACCAGGCCACGGTCGAGGTCGGGGGCGTGCGCAGCCGCATTTCCCTGTCCATGGTCGACGGGGTCGAGGTCGGTGACTTTGTCATCGTCCATGTCGGCCATGCCATCACCCGTTTGAACGTCGAAGAGGCCGAAAAATCGCTGGCCCTGTTCCGCGAACTGGCCGAAGCGCTGGGAGACAATCCAGATGCGATATATCCAGGGGTTTCGTGACGGCAAGGCCGCGGCCGCCCTGGCCGCGATGATTCGCGCCGAGGCCGAACCGGACCGGCATTACCATCTCATGGAGTTCTGCGGCGGCCACACCCATGCGGTGTTTCGCCACGGCATTCCCGACCTGCTGCCCGACAATGTCGAAATGGTCCACGGTCCGGGCTGTCCGGTGTGCGTGCTGCCGGTAGCACGGCTGGACCTGGCCATCGAGCTGGCCGGTCGCGATGACGTCATCCTGGCCAGCTATGGCGATATGCTCAGGGTGCCGGCCTCGCGCCGCAACAGCCTGCTCAACGCCCGCTCGAAGGGTCATGATGTGCGCGTGGTCCAGTCCACCGCCGAGGCCCTGGACCTGGCAAGACAACACCCCGACAAGCAGGTGGTGATGTTTGCCATTGGCTTCGAGACCACCACCCCGCAAACGGCGGTGGCGATTCGCCAGGCGGCCGAGGAAGGGCTGGAGAATTTCAGCGTCTATTGCAATCACGTGCTGACTCCCTCGGCGATTCAGTCGATTCTTGACTCGCCGGAAGTGCGTGAACTCGGCCAGGTCCGGGTCGACGGATTTCTCGGCCCCTCGCATGTGTCGACCATCATCGGCTCTGAGCCTTATGAGTTCTTTGCCGAGGAATACCAGCGCCCGGTGGTGATCGCCGGTTTCGAACCGCTGGATGTGATGGCTTCCATCGTCATGCTGATCCGCCAGCTCAACGAGGGCCGGGCCGAGGTTGAAAACCAGTTCACCCGCGGCGTCAGCCGCCAGGGCAACGACCGGGCCAAGGGCCTGGTGGCCGAGGTCTTCGAGTTGCGACCCGAATTCTCATGGCGCGGCCTGGGAGAAGTGCCCTACAGCGGTCTGCGCATCAAGCGAGATTACCAGCGCTTCGATGCCGAAAAACGCTTCGAACTGGCCGAAAAACCGGTGCGCGAAAACAAGGCCTGCCAGTGCCCGGCCGTGATCCGCGGCGTCAAGAAACCGACCGACTGCGAAATCTTCGGCACCGTCTGCACCCCGCGCAACCCGATCGGCTCATGCATGGTCTCCGACGAAGGCGCCTGCGCCGCCTACTACCGCTACCGCCGCGCCGGATGATCCATAAACACATCCCCTGCCGGGGAACCCCCCATCGAGTAATTCGTAGGTCGGGGCCACGTCCCCGACGGTCGAGGTATCAAACATCGACACGATTGCAATGTGTGTCGGTGCCGGGTTCATGGATGGGGCACTACGGAAACCGGAACCCGGAACCCGGAAACCGTAACCCCGATTCCACCGGGCACACCCTCCCGGCCAACCGATAACCCAACTCATGCGCCTCCTCCTCCTCTGCCACGCCTTCAACAGTTTGAGCCAGCGGATTCACGCCGAGCTGGTCGCGGCCGGGCATGAGGTCAGTGTCGAGCTTGATATCAGCGACGAGGTGACTGCCGATGCCGTGCGGTTATTCGAGCCCGACGCGGTGGTTGCGCCGTTTCTCAAGCGGAAAATTCCCGACGCGGTCTGGCAGGCCGTGCCCTGCCTGATCATCCACCCCGGCCCGCCGGGCGACCGGGGCGCGAATGCCCTGGACTGGGCGATTCTCGACCAGGAACCCGAATGGGGCGTGAGCGTGATTCAGGCCACGGGTGAGCTGGATGGTGGACCGATTCTGGCCAGTCGCAATTTTGCCATGCGAGTGGCGCGCAAGAGCAGTCTGTATCGCCTGGAAGTCACCGAGGCCGCCGTCGCCGCGCTGTTCGAAGCGCTGGACAAGCTTGGCCGTGGCGAATCCGGGAACAGTCCACCGCCGGGGCGCTGGCGCGATCCGGTCAAGCCCGATCAGCGCCGCATTGACTGGAGCGAAGACGACACCGAAACGGTGCTGAGAAAAATCCACAGTGCGGACGGCGCTCCCGGTGTCATCGACGAGATCGATGGTCAGGTGGTGCGCTATTTCGATGCCCGCCGCGAACCCGAACTTGAGGGAGAGCCCGGACAATGGCTGGCCCGTTGCGGTCAGACGCTGTGCCGGGCGACCCGGGACGGGGCGATCTGGCTGGGGCATTTGAGCACACCCGGCGAGAAGCCCTTCAAGCGACCGGCCACCCGGG
>PWWM01000074.1 GCA_003561495.1 Gammaproteobacteria bacterium | reverse complement strand
CTGCCCGGCGAAGCCGGAGAGGCAGTTCGCGGGAAAGAGTTAGATTGAGGCTAAAGGGTAGCGGAGGGAAGAGTGGTGGCCAGGGGCAGAATCGAACTGCCGACACGCGGATTTTCAGTCCGCTGCTCTACCAACTGAGCTACCTGGCCACGGCATTGCCGAATCGGCTCGGAACTTATAGAAGCCGCGTATTAGAACGGTTTGGCCGGCAGAAGTCAACCGCCAATCGGGTGATTCTGCTTTGCGTGAAACCATAAAGTTGTCCAGACTGTCCAATCATCTGTAACATTTCAGCAACTTAGCTCAACGCGGGAGATCCAGACCAATGATCAGAATCCTATCAGTTTTCATCCTGGCCGGCCTGCTGGCCGCATGTGCGGGTCGTGGCGATGTTGTCGACAACGAGAGATCGGATGCTTTCATGAAACACGCCGGTGACCCGGTCTCCCAGATTCGCTATATCCGCATTCGTGGCTGGCAGCCCGTGGGTCGTGACAAGTTCATGATCGATTTCGGCGCCCGCGAACAGTACCTCATCGAGGTCAGCCACGAGTGCCATGGTCGCATGTATGGCAGCGCCTCACTGGGAATCGTCAATTACCAGCCTCGGGTGATCGACAGAACGGACCGGATCGTCATCGATGACTTGCATCGCTGCCGCATCATGGAGATGTGGCCGGTCGATTACCAGGCAGTCCGTGAGGAGTTGGCGGCAGTCGACCATGACCTGACCGAGAGACAGGTCGAAGTCAGCCGCGCGGAATAAGGTCATTGGTCCGGGGGCACGTAGCCCTCGGCCCGGTCGAACTCCCCGCCGAACAAAAAGGCCTCGGCCTGTTCGATCAAGTATTGGCGGTGCTCGGGATCGATGGGACTCAGGCGCTTTTCGTTGATCAGCATGGTCTGGTGGGCCAGCCACTTCTGCCAGGCTTCTTTCGAGATATTGTCGTAGATTCGCTGACCCAGGTCGCCGGGCAGGGGCGGTCGGGCCAGTCCTTCGGACTCCTTGTCCAGGTAGCTGCAATGTACGGTTCGGCTCATGGTGACTATGATAACGCCTCGAGCATTGTCCGAACCGGTCTGGGCAAACCGGTCGCCAGGGCTTGATCGTATTTCATCCAGGCGTGATGTTCGCCTTCTTCGATTGAAGCCTCATTGAGACCCGAACGAACCAATCGAATGTGCAGCCTGAAGTGTGTGAAGTCGTGCCTGAGGGTCAGCAATGGTTCCACTGGTTTTTTGTCCGGGTCTGAATCCGGATGCGAAATTTCAGGCAAACACCACAAGCCACCCCATACACCGGTTGGGGGGCGACGCTTTAGCAGCAGTCGTCCCTGGTCATCCTCGATCAGTAACAGGGTTGTGGTCTTTTCGGGTCGTGTCCGACGTGGCCGCTTGCCGGGCAGTTCTGTCACCAGCCCCTTTCGCAGCGCCATGCAATCGCTCCCGACTGGACATTGTTGACATGCCGGTTGACGCGGCCGGCAAATGCCCGATCCCAGATCCATAATGGCCTGGGTATAGTCGCGGGCCCGATCAGGCGGTGTTCGAATTTCGGCCTCTTTCCAAAGCACCCGGGCGATTGCCGAGCGACCCGGCCAGCCTTCAATTGCTGCATGCCGGGCCACCACGCGCTTGACATTGCCATCCAGAATCACCGCGCGCTGATCATGAGCCTGGGCGACGATGGCATTGGCGGTGGAACGCCCGATGCCGGGCAGTTGCTGTAATTCCTCGGCCGAATCCGGCAACCGGCCACCATGACTCTCAACGCAAATTCGGGCAGTCTTGTGCAGGTTGCGCGCCCGGGCGTAATAACCCAGCCCGGACCATAGCGCCATCACCTCGTCGAGATCGGCCTTGGCCAATGAATCCAGATCGGGGAAACGCGCCGTAAAGCGCTGAAAGTAATCAATGACGGTCCCAACCTGTGTCTGCTGCAACATAATCTCCGACAACCACACCCGGTAGTCAGAACGATCCATCTGCCAGGGCAGGTCATGTCGCCCATGCACATCCGACCACTCCAGCAACCGCTGCGCAAAACTCGTCGGATTTGTTTTTCCCCTTTTACCTTTTACCTTTTCCCTTTTCACCGCTCTACTGGCAGTATGGCGTGCACAAACGTCCCCGCATCAAAAGGCCGAAGATCGGCGGCTGTCTCGCCAACCCCGATAAACCGGATCGGAATCTTCAGCTCTTCTGCGATGGCAAACAGCACGCCCCCGCGCGCGGTACCGTCGAGTTTGGTTACGGTAATGCCGGTCAGGGGCACGGCCTGGTTGAACTGGCGCGCCTGGGCCAGGGCGTTCTGACCGGTGCCGGCATCGACGACCAGCATGGTCTCGTGCGGTGCATCGGGATCGATCTTCTGCATCACCCGACGCACCTTGGCCAATTCATCCATCAGGTGTGATTGGGTGTGCAGGCGACCGGCGGTATCGGCGATCAGTACATCGACTTCCCGGGCTTTGGCCGAATGCAGCGCATCGTAGATGACCGCCGCGGTATCGGCTCCGGACTTCTGGGCCACGACCGGGACATCATTGCGCGCTCCCCAGGCCTGAAGCTGTTCGACCGCCGCGGCACGAAAGGTATCACCGGCCGCCAGCATGACCTTTTTGCCTTCATCGAGGTAGCGCCGGGCCAGCTTGCCGATGGTGGTGGTCTTGCCCACGCCGTTGACGCCGACCATGAGAATCACAAAAGGCTTCCTGTCCGGGTCGACAGCCAGAAACTGCTCGCAGGGTTCGATCAATTCATAAAGTTCAGCCTGCACAGCCGGCAGAAGCTCGGCGGGTTCGGTCACGATGCCCTGACGGATTCCCTCGCGCAGACGATCGACGATGCGGGTTGTGGCAGCCACGCCCATGTCGGCGGTCAGCAGGGTGGTCTCGATCTCCTCGACCAGTTCATCATCGATGGTAGTGGCCGAACCGATCAGCCCGAACAGCCCGCCAAGGCTGGACCGGGTGCGCTCCAGACGCTGTTCCAGCGGGTCGACACCGGCTTGTTCGGCAGGACGCATCTGGGTGGATTCCACCCCTTTTCCGGATTTCTTGCGGCGGAAGATGGAGAACATTTCTTAAAGGTTTCAGGGCTCAGGGTTCAGGGTTCAGGACGAAAGGTCTCGGGGCTCTGTGGCCCTCGCGGTATGCTATCACCATGATGGGGAAAATACGTATCATCAGTGGTCAGTGGCGGGGTCGGAAGTTGCCTGTGGCGGACAGACCCGGCTTGCGCCCGACTGGCGATCGCGCGCGTGAGACGCTGTTCAACTGGCTGGGCCAGCGAACCATCGGGGCACGTTGTGTGGATCTGTTTGCCGGCACCGGCGCACTGGGTCTCGAAGCTGCCTCGCGTGGCGCCGGGGCAGTGGATCTGGTCGAGAAGGATCGCCGGCTTGTTCGGCTGATCGAGGACCATACTCGCTCCTGGCCGGAAATTGACAAGGTTCGCTTCATTGCCGCCGACGTGCTGCAATGGATGGTGACTCAACCGGGCAGCTATGATCTGATTTTCATTGACCCGCCATTTGATCAGTCGCTGCATCAAGCCGTTCTCGAAGGGCTGACCGAGCACGGGTTGGTCAAACCGGGATCCCTGATTTACGTGGAGTGTGATGTGGCCACCGATCCGGTCGCCAAGGTCACCCATCCGTTTCAGGTCACCCGGGAGAAACGCCAGGGCGGGGTGATGCTCCGACTCCTGCAGGTATAATCGGGCCTGTTTTCAAGCATCTCGAACCATGGTTCATCAACCCGATTACAGTATTGCCGTCTATCCAGGAACCTTCGACCCATTGACCAATGGGCATACCGATCTGATTGCCCGGGCCGCGAAAATGTTTCGCAAGGTGATCCTGGCGATCGCCGAGAGCCCGCACAAGAAACCGGCTTTCGACCTGCCCATGCGCATCGACCTGGCCCGGCGCGTTCTGGCCGACCACGAGATCGGCAATGTCGAAGTGGTTGGTTTTGACAATCTGCTGGCGCATTTCGTCCGCGAGCGTGGGGCAGGGGTATTGCTGCGTGGATTGCGCGCGGTGTCGGATTTTGAATATGAATTTCAATTGGCCTCCATGAACCGTCATCTGGTCAAGGAGGTTGAAACGGTCTTTCTCACCCCAGCCGAGCAGCACAGTTTCATCTCATCGACCCTGGTCAAGGAAGTCGCGCGCCTGCATGGCGATGTCAGCGAGTTTGTCGATTCACGGGTTGCCGAGGCGCTTACGGCACATTATTCCAGCTAATCCTTTCAGAAAACCACTCATTATGATGCGAACCTTTTTCTGCGCAGTCTTGCTGCTGCTCTTTCTGATTCCCGCCCATGCCAACGAGGCGCCGGGAAAACACGCCGTCGCCACGGCCCATGAGCTGGCCACCCGTGTTGGCATGGATATTCTCGAGCGTGGCGGCAATGCCTTCGATGCCGCCGTGGCCGTCTCGGCCGCCCTGGCCGTGGTCGAACCGGCCTCATCGGGCATTGGCGGTGGTGGTTTCTGGCTCTTGCATCGCGCTGAAGATGATTTTTCAGTCATGATCGATGGTCGAGAGACCGCCCCGGCCGCGGCCGAACGCGACATGTACCTTGACGATGACGGCAATGTTGATCGCGACCTGGCAATCAACGGCGCGCTGGCGGCCGGCATACCCGGCGCCCCGGCGGCCTGGGTGTACCTGGCCGAGCATTACGGCAGTATGGATCTGGCGGAATTGCTGGCTCCGGCTATTGAACTTGCCGAGAATGGTTTTCCGGTTGACCAGAAGTACCAGACCCTGCTCAATTTCCGCGCCCACGTGATGCTGCGCTGGCCGGAAACGGCAGCCATCTTCATGGATGGCGAAGATGTGCCCGAGATCGGCTACAACATTCGCCAGCCGGACCTGGCCCATACGCTCAGGCGTCTGGCCGAGGAAGGATTCGACGGCTTCTACAAGGGCGAGGTTGCCGAACGTCTGGTGGACGGAACCCGGGCCGAAGGCGGCATCTGGACGCTCGAGGATCTGGCAGGCTACCGGGTGGGCGAGCG